>CALMXK010000165.1 GCA_937871165.1 uncultured Actinomycetes bacterium | reverse complement strand
GCATCCGCCTGGGGCGGCAGCGCCACTGCCGCCCATCCGCGTGATGCATCCGCCTGCGGCCACCCGCAAGGTCGTGGTGGAGCTCAATCTGGATGCGCGGCATCGCATCACCTTCACGGGGCGATGGGGCGCAAGCTTCGACGCCATCGACGCCCAGACCTACAACGCGGCAACCGCCGTCAACGTCCATGACATCAAGGGCCAGGAGGTGTCGCTGACCCTGTTCTTCCAGAAGGCAGCCACCGACACCTGGTTTGTCTATGTCTCCGCCAATGGGAGCAACGTCAACCCAGACATGGCTGGTGCCGCCCAGCCAGTGGCCACGCCGAGGTTCCCGGTCAACGGGGCGGCCCCCATCTGGGTTGACGATGTCACCAAGCGCCTGCCCCCGGTGCTGGTGAATGTGCCGGCCACCAGCAACTTCCAGCGATCAGTGACGCGGCGCTCGATCGGCGCCTTGGGATCTTCGGATATTGCCGCCGCATCGTTCACGATCTTGTTGGTCAGGTCCTCGCCGGTGGAGGTGACGGGGGTCGCCGACCCGATGTTCGTGCCCGGCGCCATGAGCAGCAGGTCCGAGGCGGCCGCGATGTACGCACCCGCGGAGGCGGCGCGTGAGCCGCGTGGGCCGACCCACACCACCACGGGCACCGTCGACGCCTCCACCGCTTTGACGATGTCGTGCATGGAGGTGGAGAGGCCGCCCGGCGTGTCCATCTCGATGATGAAGACGGCGGCGTGTTCGGCCTGGGCGTCCTTCAGCCGCCGCGTGACGAACTGGGCGCTGACCGGAGTGATCTCACTGTCGAGGACCACTCCGCGCACTGGGCCTGACGGCTCGGAAACCGCGCCGGATGCCTGACCGACGCCGACGATCCCGACGAGTGCCAGGACCATCACCAGGATGCGGCGCCACATGGGCATACAGCTACCGTAGCGCGGTGGCCACGGTCACATCCGTGACCCGGGCCGTGTCAGGTCACTTCTCGCGGGCGGGAACCCCGGCGAGCACCTGCTCGGTCATGCGTCGCGTGGACTCGGCGAGCTTGGCAAGCATGAGAGAACGGCGGGGACGCAGCACGTGGCGCTTGCCCGATGCCATCCCGGCGACCACGGCGGCCGCGAACTTGTCGCGGTCGGTGTCGGGCAGCAGCCCCAGCTTGTCGAAGCGCTTTTTGGCGCGTGCCGCCGGCTCGTACTTGAAGATGTTGTCGGCCATGTCGGTCGGAAAGACGAAGCCGACCTGGGCGTTGGTCACACCGACCGGAAGTCCCTTCAGGTCCGCGCGCAGGCCGGCGCTGAAATGGCTGAGGGCGGCTTTGGTGGCGCTGTAGGCGGCAAGGCCGGGGAACACTCCGACCGACGCGAGCGACGACAGGTTCACGATGTGGCCCTTGCCGCGCTCCACCATGCCCGGGAGCACCTGACGCGCGAGCTCCATCGCCGCCAGCACGTTCAGGTCGATCAACCGGCGAAGTCCGGCCGGGTCCATCTCCCAAAACAGGCCCGCCTCGTCGATGCCGGCGTTGTTGACGAGTGCGTCCACCGGTCCGCCGGTCTGCTCTGCACGTGCGATGAGCGTGCCGAGCGCCTCCGGGTCGATCAGATCGGCAGGCAGGACATTGGCACCGCC
Source organism: uncultured Actinomycetes bacterium (assembly GCA_937871165.1). Classification (GTDB taxonomy): domain Bacteria; phylum Actinomycetota; class Thermoleophilia; order Miltoncostaeales; family Miltoncostaeaceae; genus CALMEC01. Next base: position 13,357 of record CALMXK010000165.1, on the reverse strand, counting down.
GAGCTCGTCCGCGAGCTCCTGGAGTTTTTGGGCGTCGCGCGCCACCAGTGTGAGCTTGGCGCCACGCGCGTGAAGTTCGCGGCAAATGGCCGCGCCGATTCCGCGGCTCGCGCCGGTGACAAGGACATGGGCGTCTTTGAGTTCCATGGGCGCGACGCTACAGCGCGCCGCGCCCCGATGCCACAACATGCACGCTGATCAGTCGCACACCAGGTTGGTGGCACGGATGAACGCGATGCGTCCAAGCGCGTTGGCCTTGGCGTAGACCACGACGAAGCGTCCCGGATTGAACTCGCACTCGGTGCGCTGGTACTGCAGCGGATAGCGCCCCGCCACAGGTGCGCAGTCGGCGGGCGTGTACTTCGTCTCGCACGCCGTGCGGGCCGCGCTGACTGGAGCGCCCACACGGGCACCGTTCCTGGACTTCCACAGACTCTTGGACACGGTCGCGCCGAGCACGTAGCCGCTGACGCACGGGTCGCCCGGGACGCTGCCGATCGTGGCGATGTCGGTCTTGAGACCGAGGCCGACCCACCGCACCGTGCAGCGGTTGCCGTCGCGGCGAATCGTGGTCGGCGGTCCGAACTGGGTGCGAAGTCGCGGCAGCGAGTTGGCCGTGCGGGTGCTGAAGCCGCCGAACGCACGCCAGGAACCGATGGTGGAGACGTACTTGGTCGGCGTCGCGGTTGGTGTGGCCGTGGTGGTGGCGGATGCGGAGGCGCCGATCGCGACGGCCGCCAGGACGATGCCAACTGCCGCGCACCGGGTGTGTCTGATGTTCACGTCTTCCTCGCAGATTTCGAAGGTGTGTCGAACTGAGATGCCGCGCCCGGCGGTGATACCTCGACGGCGACGCCGAGATGCTCAGCGAGACGCGGCGGCCCGTATGCTTGCCTCGTCGCGACGCCCAAGGAGGCCGAGATTTCCGAGATGTCGGATGTTGCCGCGATCACCGAGCCACGGCAACAGATGCAGCCGATCGCCGGTCGTCATGAAGGCCGGGGCGTCCTTGTGTCCGGCGGCACCGGCACCGTCGGGATGGCGGTTACACGGCGGTTCCTCGCCGAGGGCGCACGCGTGTGGATCATCGGCCAAAGCACCGACAGCGTGGCCCGCGCGATCGGCGAGACGGGCGCCACCGGTGGATGCGTGTGCGACGTCACCCACGAGCGCGAGGTCGACGACGCCGTCGCCATGGCCCGGGAGCGCCTCGGTTCGATTGACGCCGTCTTCGTCGGAGCGGGCATTCCGGGTGACGGTCACGACGTGCTCGGCATCGACGCCACGACGTTTCGCCGAGTCATCGACGTCAACCTGACCGGCGCGTTCCTGCTTGCCCGAGCAGCGGCGCGCAGGATGGGCGCGGGGAGTGCCATCGTGTTCAACTCCGCCGCCGTCGCCATGGTGGCTGAGCCCGGTCAGGCCGATCTTGCGGCATCCAAAGCCGGCGTGATCATGATCGCGAAGACGATGGCGCTGGAGCTGAGCCCACGTGGTGTCGCGGTGATGGCCGTCTGCCCCGGCGACGTGCGCACCCCGTCAACCGAGGCGCGACTCGAGGACCCGCTCATCGCAGCCGAGCATCTGAGCCGAATTCCCGCCGGGCGGCTGGGTGAGCCGGACGAGGTTGCGGCACTGGTCGCGTTCCTGTGTTCGCGCGAAGCGGCCTACCTGACCGGCTCCGCGATCGCCGTCGACGGCGGCAGAACCGCGATTTGACCCGGCCACCCGACGACCCGGGCGCGCCGCTCGACACCTTCATCGCCGGGCTGGCCGCGGATGAGGCCACGGTCTGTGCCAGGATCATCGCAGTCGCGCTCGAGGTCGCCCCCGACGCCGTGCAAGGAACAAGCTACGGAGTCCCGGCGCTGCGTCTTCGCGGCAAACCGCTCCTTGGGATGCAGCGCGCAAAGCGACATCTGAGTCTGTACCCGTTCAGTCCGAGTGCGCTCGATACGGTTCGGGCCGATCTCGGCGATTGGGAGTGCGCCAAGGGCACGATACGGTTCACCCCCGAACGCCCCCTCCCCGACGGGGTACTGACGCGCCTGATTCGGGCACGCACACGCGAGATCGACCCCGATGGGGCTTTTTCGCCCAAAACCACTACCATCGACGAGTCGTGAGCCAACCGACACCTGAAGACATCCTGCCCCACCGCGATCCGTTCCTGCTTGTCGACGAGATCATCGACCTGCAGCCCGGCCAAGCGGCCACCGCCCGGTGGACCGTTCCGGCCGACGCTCCGTTCTTCGCGGGCCACTTCCCGGGCCACCCGGTCACACCCGGCGTGCTCATCATCGAGTCGCTGGCACAGACCGGAGCGCTTGCAGTGCTCTCCGCCCCGGGCAACGTCGGCAAGATCGCCCTCTTCGCGGGGATCGAGAAGGCCCGGTTCAAGCGGCAGGTGCTTCCCGGCGAGACGCTTGAGCTCACGCTGACACTCACCAGGCAGCGCGGTCCGATCGGCGAAGGCGAGGGAACCGCCACGGTCGACGGGGTTGTCGCATGCCAGGCGACACTGCGGTTCGCCGTCATCGAGAGGGATTCCGAATGATCACCACGCGCGACGGAATACGCGCCCGCGCCCGCCTGCACACGATCGGCGCCTACGTGCCGGAGCGCGTGATGACGAACGCCGACTTCGAGCAGATTCTCGAGACCAGCGACGAGTGGATCGTGTCGCGGACCGGCATCCGTCAACGCCACATCGCCGCCGAGGACCAGACGACGGCGTCGCTTGGCGAAGCGTGTGCCCGCGACATCATCGAACGTGCCGGCATCGATCCGATGGACATCGACATCCTGATCGTCGCCACCGCGACGCCGGAGTACCTGTTCCCGTCGACGGCGTGTGTCATCCAGGAGCGCATCGGCGCCATGCGTGCGGCGTGTTACGACTCGCTCGCCGCCTGCAGCGGGTTCGTCTACGCACTCGGTCAGGCCAACGCCTACATCGAGTCGGGCATGGCGAAAACCGTCCTCGTGCTCGGCGCGGAGACACTCAGCCGGATCGCCGACTTCAACGATCGCTCGACAGCCATCCTGTTCGGTGACGCGGCGGCCGGTGCGCTCATCGTGGCGGGCGACGAGACCTACACCGGATTCCTCGGCTTCGAACTCGGCGCCGACGGCACGGGGGCGAAGGACCTCGGAGTCAAGGTCGGCGGCAGCGCCTGCCCGGCGAATCGTCCGCACGAGCGGTCCGACGAGTTCTTGTTCATGAACGGGCGCGAAGTCTTCAAGTTCGCCACCCGGGTCATCATCGACTCCACCCGACGGGTGCTCGACGCGACCGGCCTCACGATGGACGACATCGACCTGTTCGTTCCGCACCAGGCCAACACGCGCATCATCGACCACGCGGTCGAGAAGCTCGGCATCGACCCGGCGAAGGTTGTCGTAAACGTCGACCGCTACGGAAACACCTCGTCGGCGTCAGTCCCGCTGGCCCTCGCCGAGGCACGCGACCAGGGGCGCCTGAAGCCGGGTGACCTGATCCTCATGATCGCGTTCGGCGGCGGCCTCACCTGGGGCTCCTCCATCGTCCGGTATGAGCCGGAGGCCGCGTGATCGCGCTGCTCTTTCCCGGGCAGGGCGCACAGGAGGTCGGCATGGGCCGCGCGCTTGCGGAGGCCTACCCGCGTGCGCGTGAGACCTTCGACGAGGCCAACGACGCGCTCGGGTACGACATCACCGACATCATCTTCAACGGCCCGGCCGAGCGGTTGGTGCCGACCGACGTCTGCCAGCCCGCCATCCTCGCCATGTCCGTGGCCGCGTGGCGCGTCGCCGCAGATCACGGCCTGCGCGGCGACATCGCGCTCGGGCATTCGCTCGGCGAGTACTCGGCGCTGGTGGCCACCGGAGCCCTCGACTACGCGGAGGCGCTTCGGATCGTCGCCGAACGTGGCGCGGCGATGCAAGACGCCGGCACGCAGCGGCCCGGCACGATGGCTGCGCTGCTCGGACAAAGCGACGCCGACGCCGAGGCGTTGTGCATCGAGGCCGGCGACGTGTGGCCCGCCAACTACAACTGCCCGGGCCAGATCGTGGCGTCGGGGAGCATCGACGGCATCGACCGGCTGGTCGCCCTGTGCGAGGAGCGCGGCATCAAGTCGGCGCGCCTGCAGGTGGGTGGCGCGTTCCATTCGCCGCTGATGGCGCCTGCCGCGTCTCGTCTCGCGCCCGCACTTGAGGCCTGGACGCCCACTGATCCGTCCCCCGCGTTCCTGTCGACCACCACGGTGCAGATCGAGGGTCCCGACCGGATGCGCGAGGTGCTGCTCGGGCAGCTGACCGCGCCAGTGCGGTTCGGCCACGCCATCGAGAAGGCCATCGAGATGGGGGTCGAACGCTTCGTGGAGATCGGCCCGGGGCGCGTGCTGTCCGGACTCGTCAAGCGGGTTCGCCGCGACATTCCCAGCAGTCAGATCTCCGCCCCTGAACACATCGACGCATTGAAGGAGGCCTGATGCCCGGTGCTCTTGTGACCGGCGCGAGCCGCGGTATCGGCGCCGCCTGCGCGATCGCGCTCGCGAACGCCGGGTACGACGTCGCGGTCGGATACGTCCGCGACGCCGATGGCGCCGCCGCGACCGCCGCGACCTGCCAGGCGGCCGGTGTGAATGCGTTCACCCACCAGGTGGACGTGGCCGACGCGCAGTCCGCCGCCGCCTTCGTCGCCGCAGCCGAGGAGGCCTTCGGGTCGCTCGATGCCGTGGTGCTGAACGCGGGCATCACCAAGGACGGACTCGCGATGCGAATGAGCGTCGACGACTGGCAGTCGGTCATCCGCACGAACCTGGACGGTGCGTTTTGGACCGCCAAGGCCGCACTTCGCGGAATGATGAAGGCGCGAAGCGGATCGATCGTCGCGATCTCGTCCGTGATCGGGCTTGGCGGCAACGCGGGCCAGGCGAACTACGCCGCGGCCAAGGCCGGAATGATCGGAATGGCCAAGTCGCTCGCGAAGGAGGTCGGCTCGCGCGGAATCCGCGTCAACGTCGTCGCTCCGGGCTACATCGAGACCGATATGACGGCCGATCTGGCCGATGATGTGAAGGCGAAGTTGCTCGACGGCTTGCCGCTTGCCCGGCTGGGATCTGCGCAGGACGTGGCCGCAGTGGTCGCGTTCCTTTGCTCGCCGGCGGCGGCGTACATGACAGGAGCGGTCCTGCCGGTTGACGGCGGGATGGCGATGTGACGGGGGAATCACGATGAGTACAAGTGAAAAGCGTGTGGTTGTCACGGGCATCGGCCTGATCACGTCGAACGGAACCGGCAGGGCCGAGGTCTGGGAGTCGATCCTCGCCGGACGCTCCGGCGCGGCGCCGATCACCCTGTTCGACACGACCGAGTTCGTCACCAAGTTCGCGTGCGAGGTCAAGGGCTTCGATCCGGTCGGCTACATGGAGGCCAAGACCGCGCGGCGCATGGACCGGTTCGCCCAGCTGGCGGTGGCGGCCGGCAAGCTCGCCGTCGAAGACGCCAAGCTGCCACTGCAGGAGGGCGGCAACGACCGCATCGGAACCATCGTGGCCAGCGGCATCGGCGGGCTCTCCACGTTCGAGAGTCAGACCCGCGTGCTGATGGAACGCGGCCCGTCGCGCGTCTCCCCGCTGTTCATCCCGATGATGATCGCCAACATGGGCGCCGCGCAGCTGTCGATGGCGCTTGGCCTTCGCGGTCCGCTCTCGTGCCCGGTGACGGCCTGCGCCTCGGGCAACCACGCGCTCGGCGACGCCCTTGAAGTGATCCGTCGTGGGCAGGCCGACGTCATGCTCGCCGGAGGCGCGGAGGCGGCGGTCACGCCGGTCGGCATCTCGGCGTTCAACGCCATGAAGGCGCTGTCGACGCGCAATGACGATCCGCAGACGGCGAGCCGCCCGTTCGACATCGATCGCGACGGGTTCGTGATGGGCGAGGGCGGTGCCGTGCTCGTGCTGGAAGCGCTCGGCCATGCACAGGCCCGCGGCGCCAACATCTGGTGTGAGATCGTCGGCTACGGGATGAGCGGCGACGCCCATCACCTGACCGAGCCCGATCCGACCGGGCACGCCCCGGGACTGTCGATGAAGATGGCGATGGCCGACGCGGGCGTGGCTGCCGAGGACATCACCTACATCAACGTGCACGGAACGAGCACGCCCGTCGGCGACCCCTCGGAGATCCGGGTGATTCAAAAGTCACTCGGCGAGGATGTGGCCAAGGGCGTCGCGGTCAGCTCGACCAAGTCGATGCATGGCCACTGCTTGGGCGCCACCGGTGGCGTCGAGGCGGCCATCTGCGCAATGGGCATCGCCGACGGGTACATCCCCGCCACGACGAATGTCTTCAACCTGGATCCCAAGTGCGAAGGCGTGGATCACGTCTTGAACACGCCGCGCAAGGCGCAGATCGAGGTGGCGCTCAGCAACGGCTTCGGTTTCGGCGGACACAACGCCACGATCGCCCTTCGCCGATTCAACGGATGAGTCAGACGCGGCTGCCGTCCGGGTGGCGTGCCGCCCGGTTTCGCCTCACCAACCTGTTCTACGGTCCGGGGACGAAGACCCGGCCGTGGACCTGGATCGGTGACACCCGCGTCGCCATCGGCAGTCTGCCGACACCCACGAGCCTGCCGATCCTGAAAGACCGCGAAGGCGTGACCCACGTCGTCAACTCTCGTGCTGACAAGCAAGTTCTTCTCAGCGGCGACCGGGACATGGAGCAGGCGGTGTTCGGCGCCGACCATGTCGCGCATGCGCCGATGTGGGACCACGGGCGTCCCCAGTCGCAGCAGGCATGGACCGCCGCCGCCCAGTTCGCCGCGCGGGCCCTTGAGGATCCCGACGCGAAGGTGTTGATCCACTGCCAACGCGGACGGCGTCGCAGCGCCATGGTGGCCTACGCGGTCCTGCGCCTGCGCGGGTTCAGCGCAGCGGACGCTGCCCGCGCCATCCTGCTGCACCGCCGGGAGGCGGAGCTCGTGCCGGCCTACCGCACCAACGTCGAAGACTGGCTGTCGTCGCGGTCCGAGGTTGCGGACGGACAAAACGACGCCCCCGACGGCCCAACCACGCCGCCCGCGCTGACATAATCGGCAACGTGTCGCAGAACCCAATCCAGGTCACCGTCGATCGGCTGAAGCGGATCGCCCACATTCCCGAGCGGGCGCCACGTAAACCGGCAGATGCGGGGACGTGTCCAAAATGTCAGAGCCACTTCAGCTCCGAGGAGATGGTGGCGAACGCGCGCGTGTGCACCAACTGCGCGCATCACTTCGCGATCACCGCCCGGGAGCGCTTGGACCACCTCGCCGGTGGCCATGACGAGTGGCGGGAGATCTGGACCGAGCTGCGGGCGTCCGACCCGCTGCAGTTCGTCGATCTGGAGCCGTACCCCGACCGCGTCCGCAAGGCCGAGCAGAGCACCGATCTCGGCGAGGCCGTCGTGGTCGCCGAACTTGAGATCGAGGGCGAGCTCTGCGTGGCGGCCATCATGGACTTCAAGTTCATGGGTGGCAGCATGGGCTCGGTCGTCGGCGAGAAGATTGCGCGCGGCTGTGAGCGGGCCATCGAGCTCGGCGTACCGCTCGTCGCGATCACGTCCTCCGGTGGCGCCCGCATGCAGGAGGGCGTCCTCGCCCTGATGCAGATGGCGAAGACCGTCGTGGCGTTCGAAGAGATGGCCGACGCGAACCTGCCGATCATCGTCGTCCTGACCCACCCCACGACGGGTGGCGTGTGGGCCTCGTTCGCGGCACTCGGCGACTTCACCTACGCCGAGCCGGGCGCGCTCATCGCCTTCTCCGGCCCCCGCGTCATCGAGCAGACGACCCGAGAGAAGCTTCCCGACGACTTCGGCAAGGCCGAGCAGCAGCTTCTGAACGGTCAGATCGATGCGGTTGTGGATCGTCGCGACCTGCCGGCGCGCATCGGCAAAGTGTTGCGCATTTGCCATCGTCCGGATCTCGCCGCGCAGCCCCCGCTCGCGAACATCATCAGCCAAGCGAGTGGAGAACGCATGGGCCGAATCGCCGACGCCGTCGCCGAGACGATCACCCAGACGCTGCCCAAGCTTCCGAAGAAGATCGCGGACCGAGTCGCCAAGGCCATCGAGCCGCGCGGAGGTGACGACCGATGAGCAGTGCCAAGTCGATCGGCGGCCGCTTCGTCAAGCGCATCGCCGACAAGCTCCACACCGCACCGGACGCGACATCCGACAGCTGGGACGCCATCCAGCTGGCGCGTCACCAGGAACGCCCGTACCCGCTCGACTACATCGGCCGGTTCTGCGACGAGTTCGAAGAACTCCACGGCGACCGCCTGTTTCGCGACGATCCGGCGATCGTCTGTGGCATCGGCCGCTACCACGGTGAGCCGGTCGCATTCATCGGCGAGCAGAAGGGCCGTGACACCGCCGATCGCCAGTACCGCAACTTCGGGATGCCCGGGCCGGAGGGCTACCGCAAGGCGATGCGGGTGATGAACCTGGCGACGAAGCTCGACATCCCGCTGGTCACGCTGATCGACACACCCGGAGCGTTTCCGGGCGCAGGTGCCGAGGAACGTGGCCAGGGCGGGGCGATCGCACGCAGCATCGCGGAGATGGTCCGCATCCAGGTTCCGACCGTCGCCGTGATCATCGGCGAAGGGTCATCCGGTGGCGCGCTGGCGATCGGTGTCGCCGACCGCGTGCTCATCATGGAAAACGGCACGTACTCGGTGATCTCACCGGAGGGCGGGTCCGCCATCTTGTGGCGCGACGCCGGCAAGGCGCGGCTTGCCGCAGCCGCCTTCCGTCCCACCGCAGCCACCTGCTACCGGTTCGGTGTTGTCGATGCGGTGGTTCCGGAGCCCGAGGGCGGCGCGCACAAGGACCACGACGAAGCCGCCCGACTGCTCGACCAGTACCTGCAGCGCCAGCTGAAGGAGCTTCGCGCCATGCCGCGCGCCGATCGGCTGCGTCAGCGGCGTGAGCGCTTCCGTCGACTCGGCGCCCACAAGGAGTTCGCCATCGGCGATCCGTCGGCCGTCGTCTCCGGTCGCGTGGACCTCACCGCACCGTCCGATCCGTCGGCTCCGCAGGCCGCCAAATAGACCAATCGCGCGTCGCCCCTGCTCCGGGCGACACGCGATTGATGGAACGGCGACGGCGACGCGGGGGAAACGTGCCGGCGCCGGCGGGATGGATGCGGTATCGGGTCTTTACCCGATTTCGGGACTACTGAACCCCAACCAACTCTTGCTGCGCCTTGGTGAGCCGGACGGCGTCGCGAAGCAGGTCGCGGTTGGTCGGTGCGGGCCGCGCCTCGTCGCCGAGGACCTCGGCGAGTTCGCGGTGCCAGCGTGAGAGTCGCTCGCCCGGTGGGCGGTCGGGATCGACGCGGGTCAAATCGAGGGCCATCGCCGTGAGGGCCTTGAGTTCGACTTTGGGGTCGGGACGGGACATGGGGAGGTCTCCTTCTGCCCGACCGCAAAGGGAGGTTGTTGGGAGGGAAACAGCCGGGACATTCCTGGTATCGGCACGTTCCGCGTGTGGCTTGAGCCCGTTCGTGTGCAGGCCCTTCTGCCGCGACTCCGGCCCGCGACATCGGTCCATCGGGGCCGATGTCCCGCCCAATCGAACGATTGTCTCCGATCTGCGTTCCCGAGCCATGTCGCAGGCGACACGCGGCGTAGTGTCGTCTGGGATGAGCGACACCACCGCAACCGCGCTGCGTCGAGGGGCACTGGCATTTGTCGGAGTGCTTGCAACGCTTCTTGCCCACGGCCTTGCGAGCGGCCACGTGGTCGGGTCGCTGCTCACGCCGTTCGTCCTCGTCAGCGCAGCCGGCGCCGTGGCGATGGCCACGATGGTGCGCTCGACCGGGCGTTATCGGGCGTGGGGCCTGCCCCGCACGGTCCTCTCGCTCGTGATGGTCCAGTTCGGCGCCCACGGGCTGTTGTGGGCGACTCCCTGGATGTTCGGGATCACCGGACACGCGCACGTCGCACTCGTCAGTCCGGTCGCGCTTGCTGCGCATGTCGCCGTGGCGGCGGTGTTCGCAGTCCTGCTCTTTCACGGGCAGCGGCTCCTCGCTCGGTTGGTCCGCGTCCTTGTCGCGATACTCGGACGGCGTCGCCCTGCCCTTCCTCGTCCGTTGCGCACGACGCGCCCCGTGCTGCACCTGGTCCCAGCCGGCAGCCGTGGTCGTCCACGTGCCAGCCGTGGTCCTCCCGCGTTGCCTCTGTGAGTTGTCGGTAACCCGCCCGGGCGGGATTTGCGACTTCTCGCGGCAACAGGAACCAACCAACGCGATCATTCCGTGCGTGAGCATCGTGCCGCGCGCGAACGAAAGGACCACAAATGCATACACGGATCCCACTGATGCTCGGCACCTGCCTGGCGGCGGCGACGTTCGCCGTCGGCTGCGGTGGCTCGGCATCGGACACGAGCAGCGACGTCACCCTGAAGTTCGCGGCGACGGCCGGGGACCACGCGGTCGAGTGCGGCCACATGCTGATGGGCATGGGCACCACGAACGCGTCCGCACAGCTGATGGACATGCGCCTGTACATCAGCGATGTCAAGTTGATCCCCGCTGACGGTGGAGCGCCGGTGTCACTGGCCCTCGGAGCGGACGACACCTACAACAGCACCACGCCGGACGGTGCGGTCACGATGCTCGACTTCGAGAACGGCACGGGGATGTGCAAGGAGGACGGTGACGCCGGGACCAACACCACGATTGCGGGCACCGTTCCCGCCGGTGAGTACGACGGGGTCGAGTTCACCGTCGGTGTCCCCGAGGCGATGAACCACTCGGATCCGACCAAGGCGGCCGCTCCGCTCAACCTGACCGCCACCAGCTGGGACTGGCAGGCCGGACGCAAGTTCACCAAGATCGAGCTGGCCGGTCCGATGGACGGCGCAGGGAAGTGGACGGAGAAGGCGTTCATGTTTCACGTCGGCAGCACCGGCTGCACCGGCAACCCGGCCGCCGGTGAAACGACGACATGTGCGCATCCCAATCGCGCGAACGTGGTGTTGAACGGGTTCGACCCCGACACGAACACCATCGCGATCGACCTGGCGAAGCTGGTCCAGAACGCCGACATCACGAGGAACGGTGGCGGCGCACCCGGATGCATGTCGGCACCGGACGACCCGGAATGCGAACCGACGTTGGCCGCGATGGCGATTGATTGGAAGGCCGATGGCACCGGCAGCGGACAGGTTGTGGGTGACGGCACCAAGCAAGTCGTCTTCTCGGTGAAGTGATGGCGACAGCGCACCCTGACCGCGGTCGTGGTGCATGGATCCGTCGTGCGGTCGCCCTCGTGGCGACCGCCGGCGCGATCCTGGCCTTCGGTCGGGCGTTGGGCCTCGTGTCCCTGCCGTTTGGCGGCGACGAGTCACCAACCACCTGGGAGTGGGATCTGGCGAAAGACTTCCCGACCCCCGTCGTGCCGACCGAGACACCGGTCACCGCCGAGCGGGTCGACCTCGGTCGCCGCCTGTTCTACGACGACCGCTTGTCGGGCAACGGCACCGTGTCGTGCGGATCCTGCCACATGCAATCCAAGGCCTTCACCGACGGCCGAGCGCGCGCCAAAGGGTCGACCGGCGAGGTGCATCCCCGAAGTGCCCTCGCGGTGATCAACATCGCCTTCAATCGCACGTTTGCCTGGGCGAACCCGTCGCTCACCACACCCGAGAAGCAAATGCTCGTACCGCTGTTCGGATCGAACCCGGTGGAGATGGGCGTCAACGACAAGAACAAGGACGCGGTGCTCGCGCGCCTGACCACCGACGACAGCTACCCGGCCAAGTTCGCGGCGGCGTTCCCGGATGAGGATGCCCCGATCACCTGGAGCAACATTATCCTCGCCATTTCGGCGTTCGAGCGCACCCTGATCTCCGACACCAGCAAATACGATCAGTACCTCGCCGGAACCGCCACGCTTGAACCCGCCGAGCGGCGGGGCATGGACCTGTTCTTTGGTGAGCGCGCCGAATGTCACCACTGCCATTCCGGGATCAACTTCAACAACCAGCTGACCTATGTGGGCGCGCCGCAGCAGCCGCTGAAGTTCCACAACACCGGCCTCTACAACGTCGGCGGGACCGGGGCGTTTCCGCAGGGCAATACCGGCCTGCACGAGATCACCGGCCTGGCGGACGACCAAGGACGGTTCCGGGTGCCGACGCTGCGCAACATCGCCTTGACGGCGCCGTACATGCACGATGGCACCATCACCACGTTGGATGGGGTGGTGGCGTTCTACGCCGCCGGCGGCCGCAATGTGACCCGTGGTCCGAACGCCGGTGACGGCAGGGCAAGTCCGCACAAGGACCCGCTCATCGCGCGGATCAGCCTGACACCCGCACAACAGTCGGACATCGTGGCGTTCCTCAGGACCTTGACCGATGACCGGTTCGTGACCGACCCGGCGTTCAGTGACCCGTTCGGCAAGGGCAGGCAGTTGGTCCTCTGCGGACTTGGCACGGGCGGCAAGTTGCATCGCGGCTTGGCTGTTGACTGCGACCGCCGCCGCACGTTCTGGCAGCAGCGGTTCACGCCAGCCGTCGACGATCTGCGCGATGGTCGTGGGCCTGGAGTAGAACGCGGGCACCGGCGGGAACACGATGCCGCCCATCTCGGCGACCGCCACCATGTTGCGAAGGTGCGCGAGGTTGAACGGCGCCTCGCGCGGCAGGACGATGCGCGCGCGGAATCCGCGCGGCGCGTTCTCCTCGAGCTCGAGCGAGGCGCGCTCGCCGTAGAGGAGCGCGAGCCGCTCGCGGATGTTCGCGAGTCCGATGCCGGTGCCGGCGACAGGCGTGCCCTCGAGACCGGCGCCCGTGTCCGCGACCGCGACCTCGAGGCGGCCGTCGGCGTCGCGCGCCGTCACGTCGATGCGCCCGCCGGGCGGCCACGGCTCGATGCCGTGCTTGATCGCGTTCTCGACGAGCGTGATCAGCATGCCCGGCGGCAGCGGCGCGTCGCCGAGACGGAGGCGTCGAGCGAGCTCTACGGCATCCTCAAGCGGGCCGACGAGAAGTACCTGACCGAACACGCGTACGACAACCCGCGCTTCGTCGAGGACCTGGTCCGCGGCGTCGCCGCGCGCCTGGCCGCCGACCGGCGCTTCGCCGGCTTCGCGGTCGAGGCCGAGAACTTCGAGTCGATCCACAACCATTCGGCCTACGCCGAGCTTTACGGTTCCAACGCTTAAGGAGGCATCATGGGCAAGCAACGCATCGCCGTCGTCGGCGCCGGCATCTCCGGCCTCGCCAGCGCCTGGCTGCTCGGCCGCCGGCATGAGGTGACGCTGTTCGAGGCGGGAAGCTACCTCGGCGGCCACACCAATACGGTCGACGTCACGCT
>CALMXK010000164.1 GCA_937871165.1 uncultured Actinomycetes bacterium | reverse complement strand
GCCGGTCGCGGGTGTGGCCATGGGCCTCATCCTCGACGAGAAGACGGGACGCTACGCGGTGCTCAGCGACATCGCCGGCGCCGAAGACCACTACGGCGACATGGACTTCAAGGTGGCCGGCACCGCCGCCGGCATCACCGCGCTGCAGATGGACATCAAGGTCACCGGCATCTCGGCCGACGTGATGCGCGCGGCGCTCACGCAGGCGAAGGTCGGCCGGATGCACATCCTCGGCATCATGCAGGAACATCTGCCGGCGACCCGCTCGAACATGTCGGCCTACGCGCCGCGCATCGTCACGATCCGCATCCCCGTCGACAAGATCCGCGACGTCATCGGGCCGGGCGGCAAGATGATCCGCAGCATCATCGAGAAGACCGGCGTGAAGATCGACGTCGAGGACAACGGTCAGGTGAACGTGGCGTCGGCCGACGAGGCCGCCGCGGCCAAGGCCATCGGCATGATTCAGGAGCTCACGGCCACGCCCGAGCTCAACAAGACCTACCTCGGCAAGGTCCAGCGCATCACCGACTTCGGCGCGTTCGTCGAAATCATGGCCGGCACCGACGGCCTGCTGCACGTCTCCGAGATCGCGAACCACCGCGTGAAGGACGTGCGCGACGAGCTCAAGGAAGGCCAGCAGATCCTCGTGAAGGTCATCAACATCGACCCGACCGGCAAGATCCGCCTGAGCCGCAAGGCGCTGCTGCCCTCCGAGGGTGGTCCGCCCGCGGCCGAGCCCGGCAGCGAGCAGGACGCCCCGAGCGGCGGTGGTGATGCCGGCGGCGGCGACCGTCCGCGCGGCCCGCGCCGCGACCGCGGTCCGCGCCGCGACTAAGCGACGAGGGGCTCGCCCCCGTCACTGAACACACGAAGGGCCGGGAGACGATGTCGCTCGGCCCTTTGCTTTTGGCTCCGGCACGCCCCGGCGCGAAGTCCCCAGTCGCCAGCCCCCAAGCCTCCAGTCCCGCTACAATCAACTCATGCGCCGCCTGTGGTTCGCCGTGCTCGCCCTGACGCTCACCGCGGCCCTGTCGGCCGTCGCCGCGCCGCAGGATGCCGCGCCGAACAAGCGGGCATTCACCGTGGTGGCGCGTGATGGCCGCTTCGAGCCAGACAGGCTGGATGTCTCGAAGAACGACCTCGTCACCATCACGCTCAAGAGCGAGGGCGGTCCGTTCAGCTTCGCGATCGACGCCTACCGCCTGATGAAGCGGGCCGGCGCCGGCGAAACCGTGACCTTCGCGTTCCGCGCCGACCAGGTGGGCCGCTTCGCCTACTACTGCTCGCTCTCGAACGACGAGCAGTGCGCGACGATGAAGGGCACGCTGGTCGTCGCTGACCGCTGAGGCGTCACTGCGATGTGTTGACGGCGAAGGGCTGGCCCGCCTCCCGCGTCCGGCCTACGCAGTCCGTCAAACGCCAGCGGGGGCGAGGTGTCGGCAGCAGCGCGGGGCCCCGGGCGGTGCTGCGCGACGCGCTGCGCGCGTCGCCGCTGCGCCTGAACACCCCACGCGGACTTCGGCGCCGCCTCGGCGTTTGACGTCTGACGCGTGCGCGGCCTGCTCCGGACGGCCGCCGGAGCCGGGCCAGCCCTTCGCCGTCGGGTGGCCGGCCTCGGTGTCTTGCCACGCGCGAGTGCAGCCTCCGGCAGGAGTAGACTGCGAATTGGGGCCGACTTCGGCGGCCCATGGTTGTGTCTCCTGATTGATTGAGAGCTCGGAATGGTAGTGCCACCAGGACAAGTCCTCAGGGAAGCACGAGACGCTGCGAGGGCGGGCGACTGCCCGCGTGCGCTCTCGAGCTACGAGCACTTCTTTGATCGTGCACTCCAAGACCAAGGTGAGGACCACAACTACTACGGCGTTCGGCTGTCGTACTGCCTCGACGAGTGGGCTCGGCTCGGTGAGAAGTATCCAGAAGCGCGTGAGCGTCTACAGACGAAGGCCAGCGTAGCTCTCGCCGAGTTCGAAGCGACAAGTGACCCGGAGAGATTTCATGACTACCAATCCATTCAGGATCACCTGAATGGTACAGAACTGGTGCTGTCACAGTTCATTGCGTATCACGAGTCGAACCAGGAGCTTGCCCGAGCCGCTTTGAGGTTCATGTGGAACCGCCTGGTCGAGGCGAAGCGTTGGGATATCTGTTCTCGGTACCTCGACGATGCAGAAGCGCGGTACAAGGTAGTGCTCAAGAAGTTCGATGAGTCTATTGAGCTGTGCATCACCGACCCGTCGCTCGGTGGGCAGGAGTTCGCGCAGCAAATCAAGCGGTGGTACGTTCTGGATGCGGGCCACCTTCTGGGAGCGCTTCAGAACACCGGGCGACTGGACGCCGCATCGCAGCTTGCGGCCACCGTCGCCTCGGACATGAAATCACGTGGCCATCCTGAGCTGGCCGCTCAAGTTGGCGAGCGCGCGGCGCTCTGAAGCAACTGGCGGGATCGTTGAACGTTGCGGCTGGGGCTCCCTGCTACACACCGGATACCAATCGCATGCAGTCAATGCGTGCTGCCTGCTGTTCCAATTGACGGCGAAGGGCTGGCCCGTCTCCCGCGGCCGTCCGGAGCAGGCCGCGCACGCGTGAGACGTCAAACGCCGAGGCGGCGCCGAAGTCCGCGTGGGGTGTTCAGGCACAGCGGCGGCGTGCGCAGCACGTCGCGCAGCACCGCCCGGGGCCCCTGTACCATTGCGGTCGTCGGTTCTGGTCGACAACGCCATTGGGGCCCGGCGCCTCGAGCGCCAAGCGCGGACATGCGTGTCGACTGGACATCGTGCGTGCAAGGCCAATGGGAAGGCGGCGAGCCGATCGCTCGTACAGGGGCGCCTGGACGCACGAGACCGACGCGGCAGGAGGTCACCATGACACCAGCACGTCTGTACGTCGGGATCGATTGGGGCAACGCGAGCCATCGCGTGTGGATGACGGATCGGGCGGGCGAACCGCTCGGCGATCGCACCTTCGTGCATCGGAGTGAGGGCCTCGCGGCGCTGGCCGACTGGATCGTCAGCGTCGCCGGCGACGCCGCCGCGGTCGTGGTCGCGATCGAGGTGCCGCGCGGCACGGTGGTCGAGACGCTGCTCGAGCGTGGGTGCCAGGTGTGGGCGCTCAATCCCAAACAACTCGATCGCTTTCGCGATCGGTACGCGGTGGCCGGCGCCAAGGACGATCGGCGCGATGCGCGGGTCTTGGCGCACGCGGCGCGGACGGATCCCGAGGCGTTCCATCCCGTCGCGGCGACGGATCCGGTGACCGCCCAGCTGCGCGAGTGCAGTCGGCATGACGCCGAACTCGCCGAGGATCTGGGCCGGGCCGCCAATCGTCTGCGCGATTTGCTGCTGCGCGGCTGGCCCGAGCTACTCGTGGTGGTGCCGGCGGCCAATGAGCCCTGGCTGTGGGCCCTGCTCGCGCGGGCGCCATCGCCGGACGTCGCGCGTCGACTCCGGCTGGCCTCGGTGCGGGCGCTGCTGCGACGCCACCACATCCGACGCCTGACGGCGGAGGAGGTGGTGGCGGTCCTGCGCGGGCCGCAGGTGTATCTGGTGCCCGGGACCCGCGAGGGCCTGGCCCTCCGCGTCCGCGATCTCGTCGCGCAGCTCGCGATGCTGCAGCGCCAACGTGTCCATGCGGAGCGGCAGCTCGCGCGCTTGCTCGCCCCGCCCCCCGACGTGCCCTCTCAGGATGCCCGCGAGCATCGCGACTCGGAGATCCTCCAATCGCTGCCAGGCCTTGGAACGCGGATCGCCGGCACGATGCTCGCGGAAGCAGCGGAGGCGCTGCGCCGCCGAGACTACCATGCGCTGCGGGCCCAGACCGGCATCGCCCCCGTGACCAAGCAAAGTGGGAAGAGCCGCGTCGTCCACATGCGCCTGGCCTGCAACGGACGCCTGCAGCACGCGATGTACTGCTGGGGCCAAGGCGCCGTGCGGCTCGACCCGCACACGCGCGCCCACTACGCCCGCTTGCGCACCGCGGGACACGGCCACGCACGTGCGCTCCGCGGCGTCGGGGACCGTCTGCTCCGGCTCCTCGTCGTGCTGCTCACGACGGGCGCGCGCTATGACGCCGACCGGCGGTCGGCACCTCGGGAAGCTGCTTGACGGCGGATGGGAAGTCCGCGCTTCAATCGACACTCGCCCCCGAAATCGGTTGGCCGGCCTGCGGAGGGCCGGACCGCGGCGACAGGCCTCCGACGTGCGCGCGACGCCCGTTCTAGTTCCGAATCCAACGCGTCCCAGAAGGCGCCTGCCGCCCATTGCCGTGAGACACGCCAGGCGTGCGCCCCGCCCGAGCCGCCGCAGCAGGCCGTATGCACACGTCGCCCCCTCAGAGCAGTTGCGTTGGCGTGGGGTTCGGTCGGCGAGCGACTATGAGTCGTCGTCGCGCTGAGAACCGACACTCGCGCCGGGAGTGCGGGTGACGTCTCTGTTGGGGATAGGACTTCCCACCAATCGTCAAGGGCATGTGGCGACCATCGCCGTCGAGCCATGGTCGGGGTTGAAGCATTCGCCACGGACGAGTAGGTGCATCAGGATCCGCAGGGAGCGATCGACGACGCTGCGCAGCGCACGTCCATGGCTATGCCCTCGGGCGCGTAGCGCGGCGTAGTACGCCCGGCTCGGCGGGTCGTGCTGGATGCCGACACGCCCCCAGTGGTAGGCCGTGTCGCGGAGCCGGGTGTTGCAGGCGCGCCGCATGAGCACGGTACGTGACTTCCCACTCTGGCGGGTCACGGGCGCGACGCCCATCAGCTGTCTCTTATACACATCTCCGAGCCCACGAGACTAAGGCGAATCTCGTATGCCGTCTTCTGCTTGAAA
>CALMXK010000163.1 GCA_937871165.1 uncultured Actinomycetes bacterium | reverse complement strand
GATTAAGCGCCCGCGACAGTTAACCGTTCTGGTGTCTGACACCAGAACGGTTAACTAGAACGCCTGCAAATCGACGACATTTGGCGCAATTGATGCGCAACGTGCCTTCGTCGTGGGACGCCGGCCACTGGCGCCGCCGCGGCGGACGTGGCATCCTGCAAACGTTCCGACGACGCGAGAGGAGATGAGCCATGACCACGATTTGCCGCAGCTCGTCCCCGCGCGTCCCGCAGCGCCCCTAGAGATCGCCCCCCGGCGTCTCCCCGCGCGGCACGCGCCCGGCGTGCGCACCCCGAGTGCGCCGCCTTCGACATCCGTGCCCGAAGGAGAATGACCGCATCATGATCGACATGGAGCTGCTCGGCTGGGACGCCGGGCGACAGAAGGAGCTCGACGACCTCGGCGACCCCCGGCTCGTGCAGGGCCGGATCACCGTCCAGCATCGTGGGGCCTACGACGTCCTGAGCCCCGACGGCGAGCGCCGCTGCGAGGTCGTCCCGCGGATGGTGCGGGACGCCGCGACACGCGCCGACTTCCCCGCGGTTGGTGACTGGGTCGCGCTCGAGGCGCAGGGAGCGGGCCACGGCGCGATCGAGCGGCTCCTGCCGCGCCGGACGCGCTTCTCCCGCCTCGCCGCGCACGACGCCGCCTCGGACGTGACCGAGGAGCAGATCGTCGCCGCCAATGTCGACGTCGTGTTCGTCGTCACCTCCCTGAACGAAGACTTCAATCCCCGACGCATCGAGCGATACCTCACACTCGCCTGGCAGAGCGGCGCGCGCCCGGTGATCCTGCTCACGAAGTCCGATCTCGTCGACGACCCGGCGGCGGCACTCGTGGCCCTCGCCGACGTGGCGATCGGCGTCCCCGTCCACGTGCTCTCGACGCTCCGCGGCAGCGGTCTCGACGCGGTCACGGGCGAGCTCGGGCGGGGCGTCACCGCCGCCCTGCTCGGCTCCTCGGGCGTGGGCAAGTCGACGCTCGTCAACGCGCTCGTCGGCGACGTGCGGATGGCGACGAAGGGGATCCGCGCCGACGGCAAGGGCCGGCACACCACGACCCGTCGCGAGCTGATCGTGCTGCCCGGCGACGCCGGCCTCCTGATCGACACCCCCGGCATGCGTGAGCTGCAGCTCTGGGTGGCCGACGAGGGGCTCGAGGAGGCGTTCGACGACGTCGCCTCGCTCTTCCCCTCGTGTCGCTTCGCCGACTGCGGGCACGAGAGCGAGCCCGGGTGCGCCGTCAAGGAGGCGCTCGCATCCGGCCGGCTCGCACCAGAGCGGTGGGAGAGCTACCTGAAGCTCCAGAGCGAGCTCGACGCCCTTGAGCGCCGCCTCGACAAGCGGGCGGCGTCTGAGTCCCGGCAGCAGTGGCGGTCGCTCTCCAAGGCGCAACGGGCGTACTACAAGGAGCACGGCAAGGACCGCTGAACACTCCGTGGTGGCCGATCGGACCGGAAGCGCAGCCGCCTTCCGCCCGCCCGGTCTCAGTGTGTCGCCGGCGGCAGTGTGAGCACGTTCCGCGCACCGCGCGTGACGGTCGTCGTGAACGCCCCGTCGTGCGCGGCGTCGTTCGTGTCGGTCCCGCTCGCGATCACGATG
The DNA here is from genome assembly GCA_937871165.1 of uncultured Actinomycetes bacterium. Classification (GTDB taxonomy): domain Bacteria; phylum Actinomycetota; class Thermoleophilia; order Miltoncostaeales; family Miltoncostaeaceae; genus CALMEC01. The sequence goes on along the minus strand of CALMXK010000163.1, from coordinate 13,357 downwards.
ACGTCGAGCGCCCCGCCAGTCGGTGGATCACCCCCAACCCGTCGGTGCTGCCGGGCCAGTTCCGGTCGATCGCTTCGACGCCCGCGTGCCTGATCACCGACCGCAGTGCGATCGCCACGATCAGCGAGTCGTCGGCGTAGCCGATCACCGGGATGAAATCGGGAATGAGATCGATCGGCATCAAGAGATAGACGATGAGCAGTCCGAGTCGAATCTGCACGCCGCGGGGCACGGCCGGGTCCTTGGTCAACCGCCGCAGCAGGCGCACCACGTCGGGCAACAGTCGAAGTGACTCGCGCAGCAGCGACGTGTTGCGGTTGTTGCGGTACGCCACCAACAGCAGGGCCACGAGCAGCAGGTAGGTCACCACGAGCCCCGCTGTCACACCGAGGAGCAGGCGCCACCACATCAGAAGTGCCCTGCGGGACAGCTGCCACGTACTGTCGCGACAGCGTGCCGAGCGGCAATCAGGCGGGGTGGTTTCTTCATGACGTGCGAATGTCGCCCAGAGTACCCCCGGCAGGATTCGAACCTGCGACACCAGGTTTAGGAAACCTGTGCTCTATCCCCTGAGCTACGGGGGCGACGCGTCAAGGATAGAGCACCTGCTTCGCGGATCGTCGTGCCACGATTGCCCTGCGAACTGTCAACATTGACGCCAAACGACGACCTGGGGACACACGTGGCAGACGACACGCGGCGGATTTCAATCGATGGAGTGACCTCGGCGTCACTGTGCGACGCACTGGCGACCATTCACGACCACACCGCGCACATCCTGGACTTGATCTCACCGTCCGGTGACGTGCTGTTCGGTCGCTGCGCCACGCTGCGGTTCTTCCCCAACCGTCAGGACCACCACACCGCCGAGGACCGCTTCGACGACCTGCTCGATGCGGCCGCCGACACCGGCAACGTGCTCGTGATCGGGTCTGGCGGCCACCCGGACCAAGCCGTCGCCGGGGGCAAGAAGGTCGCCCGCATCGAGGCTGCGGGCTTTACCGGCCTTTTGACCGACGCGCGCCTTCGCGACCTGGAGGAGATCGCCGACTTCGACATCGTCTGTTACTGCAGCGGCGAGACCGTTCGTGCGGCGGGTGACGACTCGACCCCGCTCGAGGTGAACGTGCCGGTTGAGCTCGATGGGGTGGGTGTCCTTCCCGGCGACTGGATCTTCGCCGACCATGCCGGGGCGGTCATCATCCCCGACGAGGATCTGGAGGCCGTCCTGGATGGCGCACGCGAGATCGAACGCCGTGACGCGGACGCCGTCGCCCGTGCGCGTGCCAGCAGCAGACCCGCACCCCAGCAGGACGGCGGTCAGCGCAAGAAGCGCCGCCGATAGATCAGGCCGCCCGACGTCCCAAGTAGGGCACCCACGATTCGGGGTGGCTGGGTGCGGCGACGGTGATGAAGATGTCCGGCGACGGCGGACGCGGCTTGCGCTTGGGGAACATCTCGATTTCGGCGGGCAACCGGTCCGCCTTGCGCGAGTTGCACGGGGCACAGGATGTGACGACGTTGTCCCATCCAGAGCCGCCGCCACGCGAGCGCGGCACCACATGGTCGACGGTCAGCCGCGACGACGACCCGCAGTACTGACAGGCGTATCCGTCGCGGGCGAACAGCGCCCGGCGACTGATCTTGCGGGCCTCGTAGCGGGGAAAGCGCACCAGGTATGTCAAGCGGATCACATGCGGGCGCGCGAACGACCGTGATCCGCTGCGCAATTGGATCGGTGCTTCCTCGAGCACCTCGGCCTTCTCCTTCAGGACGAGGACGACCGCCCGCGCCAACGATGTGACGTTGATGGGTTCGAAACTCGCATTCAGGACAAGCACCTGCTGCGCCAATGTTCCACCCTCGGTGAGCCTGCAAAAAGGCAGTCCCGCGGAATTGTACTTGTGCGGGCCGTCTCCGTCGAACACCCCGTGGGCTCGTCCACAGTACTGTCACTTTCGACGGAATGAAGGAGTTCGGCGTCACTGCCGATACTAGAAATGATGCCAATGCACGGTGACGGTCCACGAACGAGCACGGAAACCTCGCTGGACCTGCGTGCTGGCGCCGAGGTCATCGTCGTCGTGCGCATCCTCTCGGTCATCTTCCTGGGTGCGTTCATCCAGTTCCTTGACGATCTGCCGCACCGACCCATCCTCGTCGCCGTGCTCGCGGCGGTGCTCGCATCGCACGTCCTGTGGTGGTTCCAATACGTCCGCGGAACCCGACCCATGACCAAGGCGGTCGCGATCGGGTCGCTGATGGGCGACGTGATCGGGACGGGCATCGGTGTGATCCTGACCGGCGGGCCGTCCAGTCCGGTCGTTCTCATCTGGGGATCGACCTGCGCCGCCACGGCCATCTGGGTCGGCTTGCGCGACGGCATCCCGGTGATCGGCACCATCGTGGCGTTCCTGGTGGCGTCCGCATTCCTGCACACGGGCCAGCCGGTCCATCTCACCGAGCTGCAGATGGCGATCTTCGCAAGCTTCTGGTTCATCCTGATCGCGATTCACGGCGACGTCGTGGCGGCGTACAAGCGGGCGTTCCAGACCGAGATCCACCACGCCGAGGAGCAGGCGACGATCGATACGCTCACCAAACTGCCGAACCGCCAGGGCTTCGAGACCTACATCGCCGATGTTCTGACCGAGTCTGCGGCGAGCGGCCAAAGCGTCGCGGTGGCGATCCTCGACATCGACAACTTCAAGTCCGTCAACGACACGTACGGTCACAGCGTTGGCGACGCGGTGCTGCACGCGGTCGCCGACCACATGCGCCTGTCCGTCCGCGACGGCGACATGGCCGCCCGGCTCGGCGGCGAGGAATTCGCCCTCGTCTTTCCGGGCGCGCCGCCGGAGGAGGTGATTGCGATCATCGATCGCATCCGGTCGCGCGTCCGCACCACAGGCCCCATCGACGGCGTGACCTTCAGCGCAGGTGTCGCCAACTACCCGACATCGGGCACGACACGCGATCAGATCTTCCAGGCCGCGGACCGCGCCATGTACGTTGCCAAGCGCGAAGGCAAGGACCGCACCTCGGTCGCCACCGTTCCCCCTGTTGATCGGCGGGCCCCGCGCGTCGGGGCGGCAGACTAGCGACGCGCGACACTAGGCCGCCGGCAGTCCACCTGCGGGATACGAGCCCAGGAACACCACGTGGGCGATGTCTTGGTCCTCGATCGCCTCGATCGCCTGCTCCACCGCCATGTCGCGCTGGCGGCTGCCTTCCATGTCGATGAAGAACTGGTAGCGCCCGAGGCCAGCTTTGGTGGGGCGGCTTTCGAGGCGGTTCAGGTTGATGGAGCGCATCGCGAACTCCTGGAGAATCGCAAGCAGCCCACCGGGACGGTCGCGCGGCGGCACACAGACGATGGACGTGATGAACCGGCCCGGACCGACTGCGGCCACCGGCTCACGCCCCAACATGACGAAGCGCGTCGCGTTGTCGCGAGCATCCTCGATGTCTTCGGCGAGGATCGAACAGCCGTACATGTCGGCGGCACGCAGCGGGCCGATCGCCGCCCACGGCTCGTCGGACTCGGAGACGATGCGCACCGCGTCAGCCGTTGAGTTCGCCGCCGCCGTCTCGACGCCGCTCATTTGGTGGCGCAGAAACAGATGGCACTGCGGAATGGCGTGCGGATGCGACAGCACGCGCGTCACCTGGTCCAGCGCGACGCCCGGACGCGCGATCAGGTGTTGGCGGATCGGGTGAACGACCTCCGCCTGAATGACGATGGCGCCCTCCGCGGCCGACAACTGATCCAGCGTGGCGTTGACCGCACCTTCGAGCGCGTTCTCGATCGGCACGAGCACCTGCCCGATCGCGCCCGACCGGACCGCCTGAATGGCGTCGGGCACCGTGGGGTAGGGCACGGTCGACCGGGCCGGCTGGGGTCCCAGCAGGCGAAGGAGCGCCTCCTCCGTGTAGGTGCCCGACGGCCCAAGGAATCCGACGCTCACAGCTGATCCTTTGTCGATTGCGCCTGTGCGACGGCCTGCGCCTCTTCGTCCGAGAGCTCCCGGTCCGGCACGCCGTCGCGCAGCTGCTTGACATACATCCTGGTCTCCTCGCGTCCCAGCAGCCCCGTGATGACCACACCGCTGTGCGTGGCATCGAGCAGTGCGAGCGACCACGATTGATGGCCGCCCTGATCACCAAAGGCGTCGTAGCGCACAAGCGCCCGGGTGCGGACCATGTCGCGAAGGGCCCGGTCGGTTTTCGCGTCCACGGCTGCCGTTTCGACCCTGGCCTGGTCGAGCTGCTGTGTCAACAGCGTCATGGTGCGCTGGAGCGTCGCTTGCTGTTCCACGATTTCCGTCGCCGACCCGTCGGCCATCAATACGCGCTGGTCACGGCGAAGCGCCCGCGTCGTTTTCAGCGCGAGCCCACCCACGATCAGCCCGACGAGTCCCAGGAGCGCCGCTGCCACGGCGACCCACAGGGCGACGTCGGTGTTTACGAGATCACCCAGAGACCTGGAACAGCACCGGATAGCTGGCCGTGTTGTTGTCGGTCTTGACCTCGCCGGCGACCGGGGTGGCCGTCACCTTGATGGTGCTCTGCGCCCGGGTGTACGGAACCGGGATGCGGAACGTCACCTTCTGCGCGTTGGATGCGCCGGGGTCGATCGACGTGATCGTCTGCGTCTGCTTTTGGCCGGCGGTGTCGCTCGGCGTCGTATAAACGAGCTCCACCGGGATGTTCGTCTCGCGGAAGTCGCCGCCGTCCTCCACCGTGACCTCGATCACCAGGTCCGCGCTTGCGGGGACGCTGACGGCACTCGCTTGCGACAGCTGGTAGCGCTGGCCGTTTGCGACGGCGAAGACGCTCTGGATGTCCAGCCCGTGCAGGCCGGTGCCGGTCGTGGTCGTCGTCCCGGGACGTGCCTGCTTCAGGTTGTTGTAGATCGCCTGCACCCCGGCATCGGAGGCGTCGTTGAACGCACCGTCGGGGAACATGTAGGAGGCCTGCGCGTTGATGCCCTTGATCTTGTCCTTGGCGAACGCGACCTCGACGGGACGCAGGAACGACTGCTTGAAGATGACGTCGCTCGCCCCCAGAATCTTGAGCGGCTCGAGCAGTGAGGCGCGCACGTTGTCCTGGTCGGCGACGGCCGTGGCGCCGGACACCGCGGTCGACAGTTGCTTGAGCCCGTCGCGGCGGTATTCCATGACCGTGATCAGTGTCCGGTTGGCGGCCTTCAGCGCATCCGGCGGGGACAGCTTGTTGGCGCTCGCCGCGAGCTCCGACGCCCGCGTCGCAAGCTGGTTGATCTCCTGGCCGATCACCGTCGGCGCCTTGTAGGTCTTGTTGTCGAGCAGGACCTGCATCTCCTGCCCCAGGGTCTGCGACCCGGCCCCGATCGAGTTCGCCGCGGTCATATAGCTCTTGTAGGAGCTCTCAAGCTTGTCGCGCTGACATCCGCGGATCGATGTGATCAACACGAGCAGCACGACGAGGACCAGTCCGGCAAGGATCGCCAGACGAGCGCCTTTGCTCTGCAAGACGGCGCCCGCGCCGCTCCCACCGCCACCGGGACGACGTGGCGGACGTCCGCCGGTCGGGCGACCTGACCCTGAACGGCCGCCCGTGGGACGCGACCGACCGCCTCGCTGGCGGGGACGGCTGTCGATACCCTCGTCGTCGAACAGGTCGTCGTCCGTGTAGGTCACGCGGCGTCATCCCAGGGATTGACTGAGGGAAAGATCTTCACAGAATCTGAAAATGGGCGAGGGGGGACTCGAACCCCCAAGCTCGTAAGAGCACTAGACCCTGAACCTAGCGTGTCTACCAGTTTCACCACTCGCCCAGGCTGTACACCAACCCGCTCCAGGGGTCGGAGGATCGTAGCACGGGGACGGCGAACTGATTGGCGAATGTCGATGACGTCCATAACTCCCAATCCGTTCGCGTCGACGAACGAATCTCCTTCGGTGAGTTCCGTCGGTTTGCCGCTGTGACGCTGCCCGCGTCCAAGCGAATCGTCCTTGGCAGGTACGAGTTGTTCGATGTGATCGGACGCGGCGGGGCCGCCACGGTCTACCGGGCGCTCGATCACACCCGCCGCGATCACGTGGCCGTCAAGGAGATCCCGGTCGGCCACGAGATGGCGCGTCGCGCGGGCGCCGAGGTCCGGGCCGCCTGTCTGCTCGATCACCCGGGCGTCGTCCGGCTGCTCGACTTCGGGGAGGACACGCACGCCGCATATCTGGTGAGTGAGCTGGTGGAGGGCGACACGCTCGCAACCCGCTACCGGTCCGGCGACATGGACGACGGCGACGTGATTTCGGCGCTGGCCGACGTGTTCGGCGGGTTGGCACATGCCCACGAACGCGGAGTGACCCATCGGGACATCAAACCCGGCAACATCCTCGTCGACCATGACGGCCGCGCGAAGCTGACCGACTTCGGCATCGCGCGCATCGTCGGCGATCAGGGACTCACCCAGACCGGTGCGCTCGTCGGGACGATGTCCTACATGGCACCCGAGCATGCGGTCGGTGGCCGAACCGGGCCGTTCAGCGACGTCTACTCGGCCTGCCTGGTCCTGCGCGAGGGGTTGACGGGCGTGAATCCCATCGCAAGCGGCAATCAGCTGGAGACCCTGCGACGCGCCGGGGCGGCCGACATCCCCGCCCTTGCGACCGAGCGTCCGGACCTGCCGCGTCGTCTCACCGCGATCATCGATGCGGGACTCGCCCGCGACGGCGCTGCACGCCCGTCCGCAGGGCAACTCGCCGAGGCGCTCGAGCGCTCCGCGGCGGGCGCCACCCCGCGTGCATTCGCGGCGCCGAAGACTCCGGCCACTCGAGCCGCAGGTCAGGCGCACGCGCTTCGCCCGCCGGGACGGATCCTCTGCGCGGCAATCGCCGCCGCCACCGCCACGATCCTGCTGCGCAGGTTCAGCACCCTCGACCCACCGATGGTCGCGGCAGCGGCTGCGGGCGTGGGCGCGGCCTTCGCGCTGGTGCCGTGGATCACGACCCTCGTCGCCTGGACCTGTGCCATGGCGCTCCTCGCCACGAACGCGCCGGCCGCCGCGGGGCTCATCGGCGCCGCCGGACTTGTGATGCTCGTGCCATTTCGGCGACGGGGCCATCTGCTGGCGATCCCGATGCTGGCGCCGGTCGTCGGTGCGCTTGGCATCACGCCCGTCATCGCCGGGATGAGCGGTCTTGTGACCGGGGTCGCCCGGCGACTGTGGGTGGCGCTGAGCGCCGCCGCCGCAGTGCTCGTCTGGCAACTCGTGGAGGGTGCCGATCCCGCGATCGACGGCGGTCGGCTGAACGGCGTCTGGCCCGATGTGCGCTCCGTGCGCAACCCGGTGGACGTGGTCGACACGGTGGGCAGTGTCGTACGGGCGCGACCGTCGATCGTGACGGTCGGGGCGGTGCTCGTCGCCGGGGCGATGGTGGTGCCGGTGATCGCCCGGCTGCGTGGGCGTGTGGCGCGCAGTGTCGGCGTACTCATCTGGATCGCAGCGATGGTGGCGGCGATCGTCTCCACAGGCGGCAGCCTGGAGCATGCGCTGGGGGCGATGATCCCCGGCGGTATAATCCTGGTTGTCGGCGCAGTGTTCCCGTGGCAGCGACTGCAATTGCGGGCGCGTCCGCCTGAAGCTGTCACACTTCGCGCCAACATGGAACGTGAGCCGACCGCATGAGCACACTTCGCAACGCTGAAGGAGCGATCTCGGGATTTTTCGACCGCATTTTCGGGCGCGTGTTTCGCGGATACGTGGAACCGGTCGAGCTTGCGCGCAAACTTGCGCGCGAGATGGAGGACCACAAAACGGTCTCGGTGAGCCGCGTCTACGTTCCGAACGAGTACGTCATCTACCTGTCCGAAGGCGACTTCGGTCGGTTCTCGTCGTTCCAGGGATCCCTGACACAGGAACTCGGCATCTACCTGGCCGAGCGGGCGCGCCATGAGGGCTTCACGCTGCTGTCGGACCCGTTGATCCGCATTGAGGTGGACCAGGATCTGGTTCTCGGCGCGTACGGGATCGCCTGTCGCGTGGTTGATCTTCCGGCCGACGGCACCGAGCCCGCCATTGCTGCGCACGACGATGAACCGCCGGCGCCCGCCACCACCGTCCGGCCCGCCGGCACGCGTGACGATCCGTTCAGCCCGTTCGTCCCGGCGTCGCCGCCGCCGGCGCCAAGCATCCCGGTCGACCTGGACGAGCCGGCTGGCCCGGCCGCCTTTGTCGATGACGTCGATGCCGAGGAACCCGACATCGACGTCGACGAGTTGGTCGGCGACGGGCTCGAGGATGACCTCGACGACGACCTCGACGACGAGGATCCCTTCGACGAGCTGCCCGACGGCGGCGACAACGAAGACGATGCGTCTGTCGGCGCGGCATCGGTCGACCTGTTTGCGCCTCTTGCGCCGCTCGACGAGGATCCCGATCAGGCGGACTGGCCCAAGGTGCCGATCATTCCGGGCGCCCCGGAGCCGGTCCCTGCTGCCGCCCTCAAACCGCCACCCCCGATGCCCGAGCCGGCGCCACCGGCCGCATTCGTGCCGCCTCCTCCCACGCCCGAGCCGGTGCCACCGCACCGTCCGCTTCCCGAACCTGGCGGCTACGAACCGCTCGCCGGCGTCAGCGGCACGCAGATCTTCCCGTCGCAGCCCGAGGCCGCGATGGTCCATGAAGAGGTCTCGCTGATCGTGAGCGGTCGGCGCGTGCGCCTGACCCGGCGCACGAGCACGCTCGGACGCAGCCGGGACTGCGACATTCCGATCTCGGATCCGAACGCGAGTCGGCAGCACGCCGAGATCCGCCACATCGGGCTCGACTACTTCCTGGTGGACCAGAATTCCACGAACGGCACGTACGTCAACGGGCAGCGCATTCGGCGCCACGCCCTGGCCGACGGGGACCGGATCACGATCGGCACCACGGAGATGATCGTCGAACACATCACGGTGGAGCGCGGATGACCGAGACCGGACTCTTGATCGCACAGGTCGCGTTCCTCGTGCTGCTGTACCTGTTCATCTGGTCGGTGGTGCGCTCATCCAGGCGCGACCTCGAGCAGACCACACCGGTCGTGGCGGGGCCGGCGCGGGCAAAGGGGGCAACGCGGGCTCGGGTGGCTGAGGGGGTGCGATGAGATCCACCATCATCGGCGATGTCTGGTGCATGGCCTCGCGCATGGCGGGGACTTGCATGAGCACCCAGATACCTAGAATGTGTGCGCACGCTATCGCAAATATCATCACCCCGTAGCGCTGCCGTGAGAACTCGTGCGGCGGCCTCAAAGCATGAAGCCATACCATGTCGATGGCATTCACGTGTTGAGCAGGGGTTGGCGCCGGCATGTGCGAGAACGGAATGAAACGGGGCGGCGAAGGACTCGAGCAAGGCCGCGAGGTGCGGTGTTCTGGCAGTCAATGCATTATGAAATGCGAACGATTCGCATTACTATAGATATCGAAGTGAATCGAGTCAAGCCTGAGTCAAGCGATAGTGCGCGCATGCCATGACCGGGCACGGCCCCTTTCGCGGGCTGCAGTCGTGCGGCTGCGAGCCGGGCAAAGAAAAGCCGCCGGCCCGTCGGGCGCGGCGGCATGGGGGATTCGGCTTGCGCCTGGAGCGACCGTCAGTCGGCCGCGGCGTCCACCGGCCTCACCGCATCCAGCTTCGGGGCGGTGCGCACGCTCCACAGCATGGTCACGGCCAGGATCGCCACCACCACACCCAGCGACAGCAGCACCGGGATCTTGACCACGTCCACCAGCAGCATCTTGCTGCCGATGAAGACCAGGATCACCGCCAGCCCGTAGCTCAGCAGGTGGAACTTGGCGGCCACGGCAGCGAGCAGGAAATACATCGCGCGCAGGCCCAGGATGGCGAAGATGTTGCTCGTGAGCACGATGAAGGGGTCGGTGGTGATGGCGAAGATGGCCGGAATGGAGTCCACTGCGAAGATCACGTCGGTCAGCCCCACCAGCGCCACCACCAGCAGCAGCGGCGTGGCGATCTTCACGCCGTTCTGGCGGGTGAAGAATTTCTCGCCGTCCAGGTGCCGGCTCACCGGCATCACGCGGCGCAGCAGCTTCAGCGCCGGGTTGCTTTCCATGTCGGGCTCCTGGCCGGCGGCCCACCACATCTTCAGGCCGGTGAGCAGCAGGAAGGCGCCGAACAGGTACAGCACCCAGTGGAACTCCGACACCAGCCAGGAGCCGACCAGGATCATCACCGTGCGCAGCACGATGGCCCCGATGATGCCGATCATCAGTACCCGCTTCTGGAACGCCGGCGGCACCGCGAAGTAGGTGAAGATCATCAGGAAGACGAAGATGTTGTCCACCGCCAGGCTCTTCTCGATGAGATAGCCGGTGAGGAACTCCATGCTGCGCGTGTTGGCCACCGCGGCCCCGTGGTCCTGGTAGACGGCCCACCAGAACAGGCCGTTGAAGGCGAAGCTGAGCGCTACCCAGACCAGCGACCAGTTCAACGCCTCCTTGACGCCGACGCTGTGCGCGCCCTGCTTCTTGAGCACGACGAAGTCGACGAACAACGCTGCGATGACGGCAAAGACGAAGAAGGCCCACAGCCAGGCCGGCGCGATGGTGTCCATGGACACTCCCGAAGAGAAGGGGTTGAGACTCGCGCCGAAAGGTCTTGCGGGGATGCGCTGGCGCCTCCCTGCGGGCCCGGGTGGCAGGCTGCGGCCCGCACCGTATTGACGGGCGACCGCGGCAGCAGATGCTGCTGGCTACTCCCCCTCCGACGGGCGCGATTGTGGTCGCACCCGCGAGTCCCTGCTGCGCCCGGGCCTAATCCTCGTCCTTCACCTGGAAATGGCCTACCAGCTGCTGCTGCACCGACGGCGGCACCGCGTCGTAGTGCGACAGTTCGATGGTGTAGCGCCCCTGCCCGGCGGTGATGGCATTCAGCCGCAACTGGTAGCCCGCGAGTTCGGCCAGCGGCGCCAGCCCGCGCACGATCATCGTGCCCGGCGCGCCGTTGGCGGTGCCGTTGACGACGCCGCGGCGCGACGCCAGGTCGCCGGCGATATCGCCCATGGCGCTGTCGGGCGCGGTGATCTCGACGTGCACCACCGGCTCGAGCACGATCGGCCGCGCTTCGCGCACGGCGGCCATGAAGGCCTTCTTGCCGGCGGTGACGAAGGCGATCTCCTTGCTGTCCACGCTGTGGCTCTTGCCGTCGTAGACGATGACGCGCACGTCCACCACCGGGCAGCCGGCGATGGCGCCGCCGGCCAGCACTTCGCGCACGCCCTTTTCCACCGCCGGGATGAACTGGTTGGGGATGGTGCCGCCCTTGACCTGGTCCAGGAATTCGAAGCCGGCGCCGCGCGGCAGCGGTTCCACGCGCAGGAAGACCTCGCCGAACTGGCCGGCGCCACCGGTCTGCTTCTTGTGCCGGTGGTGGCCCTCGGCGTTGGCGGTGATGGTCTCGCGGTAGGCGATGCGCGGCGGCTGCGTCGTGACCTCGAACTTGTAGACGTCGCGCAGCCGGTCGAGCAGCACGCGCAGGTGCAGCTCACCCAGGCCGTAGACGATGGTCTCGTTGGTGCTGGCGGCGTGCTCCACCTTCAGGCAGGGGTCTTCGTCGACGAGCTTGGTCAGGATCTCCCACATGCGCTGCTCGTCGCCGTGGCGCTTGGGACTGATCGCCAGGCCGTGCACGGGCTTGGGAAAGTCCAGCGCCTTGAGGTGGATGTGGTCGTCTTCGGCGGCGTCGTGCAGCACGGCGTCGAAGTGGATCTCGTCGACCTTGGCCACCGCCACGATGTCGCCCGGCACCGCGCTGGCCACTTCCACCGTGTCCTTGCCCTGCAGCATGAACAGCCGTCCCACCTTGAAGGGCTTGCGGCCGTCGCCGATATAGAGCTGGCTGTCCTTGGTGACCGTGCCCTGCCAGACGCGGAAGATGCCCATGCGGCCTACGTAGGGGTCCACCGTGACCTTGAAGACATGGGCCAGCACGTGCTTGGCGGGGTCGGGATCGGCGTGCATGGCGACGGCGGATTCACCCTCGCCATTCAGGAAGTCGGGCGGATTGGCCTCGGTGGGGTCGGGCAGCAACTTGACGATGAGGTCCAGCAGCTCGGCCACGCCATCGAACAGCAGGCTGTGCCTGCCGAGTTCGCCTTCGTAGGTGTCGAGGAATTCTCGGATCAGCTCCGCCGGCACCTCGCCGCCCAGTTCGGGGAAGGCGGCCGCGCTCATCGCCCGCGAACCCTTCGACACGTGCGGGCGCAGTTCGTGCAGCGGCATCGGTGCGCGCCCGCGCGCCGCGCGCATGCGGTTGACCGTGGCCAGCATGTCCGGCGCGCTGTCCAGCAGGGTGCCGTCGAGGTCGAACAGCACCAGTTTCGGGAACGCATGCGCGGTCATGCGCGTGCTTCGACCGGGCCGGGCTTGCGCGCGCAGGCGAGGTAATTCACGTCGGTGCGCGACGACAGCCGCGCGCCGTTGCGCCACGGCTCGTACATCAGGCCGCTGACGTCCTCCAGCTGCAGGCCGGCGTCGCGCAGCCACCCGGCCAGTTCCGATGGCCGGATGAAGTCGCGGTAGCGGTGGGTGCCGCGCGGCAGCAGGCGGGCGACGTACTCGGCGCCGACGATCGCCAGCGCGAACGCGGCCGGGGTGCGGTTCAGGGTGGACAGGAACAGGCGGCCACCGGGATTCAGCAGCCGCGCGCAGGCTTCGATCACGGATGCCGGGTCCGGCACGTGCTCCAGCATTTCCATGCAGGTGACCGCGTCGAACGCCGGTGGCGCGTCCGCGGCCAGCGCCTCGACCGCCAGCGCGCGGTACTCGACCTTGATCCCGGACTCGAGCCCATGCAGGCGCGCGACCTTCAGCAGGTTCGGGGCCAGGTCGATGGCGGTGACCCTTGCCCCGGCCCGTGCCAGCCCCTCGCTGAGCAGGCCGCCGCCGCAGCCCACGTCCAGCACCGCGGCATCGCGCAACTGCGCGCGTTCGGCCACATAGGACAGGCGCACGGGGTTGAGCGCATGCAGCGCCCGCTGCGGCCCGTTGGGATCCCACCAGCGCTGGGCCAGTTCGTCGAACTTGTCGAGCTCGGCCTGCGAGTAATTGCCAGCTGCTGCATTCATGGTGTGCGCACCGTTGCGATCCGTTCGCGCCATTGCCTGGCGTTGGCGAGCACGCCATCGAGGTCGATGTCGACCAGTACCCGCTGGCGCAGCTTGTGCACGCCCGCGATCCAGACATCGGCGACCTGCTGGCGGGCGCTCGCGTAGACCAGCTGCGAGACCACGTTGTGCAGGGGCTGGGTCTCGATCGCGGACAGGTCCACGCAGGCGAGGTCGGCCTGCTTGCCCGGCTCGATGCTGCCGAC
>CALMXK010000162.1 GCA_937871165.1 uncultured Actinomycetes bacterium | reverse complement strand
GCGCTTTGGCGAGCTGCGCCGCATGGGCATCAAGACCGTGATGATCACCGGCGACAACAAGCTGACCGCCGCTGCCATTGCGGCAGAAGCGGGCGTGGACGACTTCCTGGCCGAAGCCACGCCCGAGGAAAAGCTGCGCCTGATCCGCCAGTACCAGGCCGAAGGCCGCCTGGTGGCGATGACCGGCGACGGCACCAACGATGCGCCCGCGCTGGCGCAGGCCGACATCGGCATCGCCATGAACTCGGGAACGCAGGCGGCGCGCGAGGCCGGCAACATGGTCGACCTGGACAGCGACCCGACCAAGCTGATCGAGATCGTCGAGGTCGGCAAAGGCCTACTGATGACTCGGGGCGCCCTGACGACGTTCTCGATCACGAACGACGTGGCCAAGTACTTTGCGATCATCCCGGCGATGTTCGCCGGCGCGATCCCCCAGCTCGACGCGCTGAACGTGATGCATCTGGAGAGCCCGCACTCGGCCATCCTCGCGGCCGTCATCTTCAACGCGCTCATCATCGTGGCGCTCATCCCGCTCGCACTGCGCGGTGTCGCCTTCCGCGCGGCATCTGCGGCGAGCGTCCTGCGACGCAACCTGGTGATCTACGGTCTGGGTGGTCTGATCGCGCCGTTCATCGGTATCAAACTCATCGATCTCGTGCTCTCGGGCCTGGGGGTGTCCTGATGCGTCGCCAGCTTCTTCCTGCCTTGGTGGTGCTGCTCGCGCTGACCGTGCTGACCGGCATCGTGTATCCGCTCGCCGTGACGGGGATCGCCCAGGTGGCGTTTCCCGGACGGGCTGATGGATCGTTGATTCGACGCGAGGGACAGATTGCCGGCTCGCGCCTGATCGGGCAGGCGTTCATGCGCCCCGAGTACTTCCACGGCCGTCCCTCGGCTGCCGGTGACGGCTACGACGCCAGCGCCAGCGGTGCATCCAACCTGGGCCCGAGCAGCGAAGTGCTGCTGAGCGACGTTCGGGAGCGGGCCGCCGCGTATCGTCGGGACAACGATCTTGCGGCTGATGTGCCGATTCCGATCGACGCGGTGACTGCGTCGGCCTCTGGCCTCGATCCGCACATCAGTCCAGCGAACGCGCGCCTGCAGGCACCCCGGGTGGCGAGTGCCCGGCATCTCCCGCTCGACGTGGTACTGACGGCGGTGCGTCGCCAGACGGATGGTCGCAGGCTTGGGGTACTCGGTGAGCCAACGGTGAACGTGCTCGAGCTCAACCTCGACCTCGACGGCCTCGCGTAGCGTGGCCGTGTCGGCGGACTAAGATCGACACAATGGCCCGTGGAACGCTACGGATCTATCTCGGCCCCGCTCCAGGGGTGGGAAAGACCTACGCGATGCTCGCCGAGGGGCGGCGGCGCCTGGAGCGCGGCACAGATGTGGTGATCGGCATCGTTGAGACCCATGGTCGTGCCCAGACCGCCGCCGCGGCGAGCGGCATCGAGACCGTGCCGCGGATGGAGGTGACGTACCGCGGCGCCGTGTTTTCGGAGCTCGACGTCGGCGCCGTGATCGCCCGGCGTCCTGCGGTTGTTCTGATCGACGAGTACGCCCACACGAATGTGGCCGGTGGCCGTCACGAGAAACGCTGGCAGGATGTGGAGGACATCCTCGACGCGGGCATCGATGTGATCACGACGCTCAACGTGCAGCATCTGGAGTCTGTGAACGACGTGATCGAGCGGATCACCGGGGTCGCTCAGCGCGAGACGATCCCCGACGAGATCGTGCGCAGGGCGGATCAGATTGAACTCGTCGACATGAGCCCCGAGGCGCTTCGGCGGCGTCTGGCCCACGGCAACGTCTACCCGCCGGAGCGGGTGGATGCCGCCCTTGCCAACTACTTCCGTCCTGGCAACCTTGGCGCACTTCGCGAGATCGCGCTGCTGTGGACGGCCGACCGGGTGGACGAGGCGCTCGAGCGCTACCGGCACGAGCACGGCATCGATCGCACATGGGAGACCCGCGAACGAATCGTGGTGGCCATGCACGGTGTGGCGGGTGGCGAGGCGCTCATCCGGCGCGCCGCACGCACCGCCATGCGCACGCACGCGGAGTTGCTCGGCGTCCACGTGGTTCCGCAGGACGGTCTTGCCGGGCGCCCCACCCCCGAACTCACTCGGCAGCGGGCGCTTCTCACCGAGCTCGGTGGCGTCTACCGAGAGGTGGTTGCCGGCGATGTGGCCGACGCCCTCGTCGGCGTTGCACGCGCCGAGAACGCCACACGAATCCTCCTCGGCGCCTCCAGCCGGTCGCGCTGGCAGGAGTATGTGCACGGGTCGGTCATCAACCGCATCATCCAGCTGGCCGGTGGCGACTTCGATGTGGCGGTCATCGGTCGACAGGGTCCGCCGTCGTCCAACGAGGCGGGCCGGCGGTGGGTGCGTCCAGGTGTCCTCAGTCGTCGGCGCCGCTTGCTCGCGCTCGTGGGAGCGTTGCTCGCGTTGCCGCTCCTCACCCTCGCGCTGTCCAGCGCCGATCCGATTTTGTCGCTTTCGAGCGTGCTGCTGCTGTTTTTGGTGTGCGTCGTGGCCGTCGCGGCCGCTGGTGGGCTGTGGCCCGCACTCGTTGCGGCGGCCGCAAGTTTCCTGTTGGTCAACTACTACTTCACGCCACCCTTTCACACCTTCCAGATCAACGAGAGTGAGGACCTGATTGCGCTGCTCGTGTTCGTCGGGGTGGCGATGGCGGTGAGCTGGTTCGTCGAGACCGCCGCTCGCAGGGCGGCGGAGGGCGCTGCCGCTCGGGCGGAAGCAGAAGAGCTTGCACGTCTCGCGGGCGCCACGCCGCCCGAGCACCTGCTGGATGCGCTGGCCCGCACGTTCGCACTGGACGGCGCTGCGATCCTTCATCGTGCCGGTGACGCCTGGAGCGTTGATGCCGCCGCCGGGCGTGCGCCCGCCACGCCGCAAGCCGCATCGACCACCATTGAACTCGACGGTTCGCATGTGCTTGCCACTTCGGGCCCGGCGTTCGATGTGCGGGACGGGCGGGTGCTGGCGGCGTTCACCAAACAACTCGGGGCGGCGATGGCGATGCGCGAGCTGCAGCGCGAGGCCGGCCAGGCCGAGGAGGTCGCTCGGTCCAATGACCTGCGCGCGGCCCTGCTCACGGCCGTTTCACACGACCTGCGTACGCCGCTCGCCGCGGTTCGCGCGGCGGTGACGAGCCTGATGGAAACGGACGTGCACTGGTCGGCGAAGCAGACCGCCGAATTCCTCCACACGATCGACGCCGAGGCCGGCCGGTTGGACGGGCTGCTCGGAAACCTGCTCGACATGAGCCGGGTCGACACGGGTGCGCTGACGCTGACTGAACGCGCCGTCGGCGTGGACGAGGTCGTTCCCGTCGCGCTCACGTCCCTCGGGCTCCCCGAGGACCTGGTGCGCGTCGAGGTCCCCGAGTCGCTTCCGGCGGTCATCGCCGATGCCGGGTTGTTGGAGCGCGTGTTGGCCAATCTGGTCGCCAATGCCCTGGCGAACTCACCGGATGGTCAGGTGGTGCGCGTCGTGGGTGTCGCGGTCGAGGATCACGTGGAGCTCAGGGTTGTCGACCGTGGCCCCGGAATCGCGGCGCGGGAC
>CALMXK010000161.1 GCA_937871165.1 uncultured Actinomycetes bacterium | reverse complement strand
TAATGATACGGCGACCACCGAGATCTACACTAGATCGCTCGTCGGCAGCGTCAGATGTGTATAAGAGACAGCCAGCAAAGACTTCCTCTTCGCGCTCGGGCGGTCCGTTCGCGACAGCATCGCCGATGAGCGGATGGACCAGGGACAGTGTCTGGAAGCTCAGGACAGCAAACGCATGCGCATCGGTGAGCGAGTTCACTCCGGAAGCGCCGCGGATGAGTTCAGGCGCACCGTAGCCAGGAGTGAACACCGTGGGCAGCCCCGCGCTGGAGACGTAGTGGATGTTGTCGCTGTCGATGAACCGGACTTCCGTGGCGTCGCTGGCCTCGGAGACGAAGATGTTGTGCGGCGACGGATCGGAGTACACGAGCCCTTTGCCGTGAAGAGCGGATAGGACGTCGGCCGTACGTGCCAGCAGTGCCAAGCGTCGCCGAAGGCCTCCCGTCTGGAAGTACCAGGACGCAACCGAGGTCGTCGCCTTCGGCGGATTGCAGAGCGCGCTCAGCGGCTGCATCCCGGTCAGCAGTTCCATCAGGTAGCCAAGCACGGGCTCGCGCAGCATTTCCAATGGGCGAGCGATCTCGAGGTCCGCCAGTGGCAGTCGCTTGACTGCAGTGAGCTGGTTCCGGAGCTGCTCGCGCCGGGACGGCGACGAATCGAAGATGATCTTGGCGGCCAGTCGTCCGCCTTTGACCTCGAAGACGGCCCCCTGCCCCCCGCGGCCGAGTTGACGCGTCAGCACGTGACGAGCCCCATTCAGGTCGGTCACTTGACGGGTGACGGAAGTCATGCGGTTCCCCCGTTCGGCCATGCAAGAACTGCGATGGTCTTGTCATCGAGATGCCGTGGAGTAGGCCATTCGTTGAGCTCACGCCGCAGCGAACGCCACCGAGCCACCGGCTGCAATGTCGCGATTTCGTTCTTCAACCAGGCGACGAAGTCGGCGAGGCGATCGGGACGAAGGTCATCCGAAACGCCATCCGATGCGAGGACGGCGATGTCGATCTCGGAGCACTCGAAGCAGCGCTTCGCCCAGACACCGCCGCTACCGAGCGACTGGGTTTCGTTGGAAAACCCCGATGCCCGCGGATGCTCTACCCGCTCGATGGCGCCGCGCCTGCGCACGGCCGCCATCCCGTCGCCCAGCGCAGCCACATAGGTTCGTCCATCGTGGTGCGCGAGCGCAAGCAGGCACGTGGCGGCGCAATCCGAGCGGTCGAACGGAGCGATTTCCTCGAGCCAGAGCGGCTCGATTCGGGCAACGAGATCGTCGAGAGAACCTGTCCCGTCCTTGTGCCACGCCCTGACCGCACGCAACGTCGCGACGCAGGCTTTCTTTGCGCCATGCCTGGCACGGTCCTTCGAGCCCAAACCGTCGCTCACCACGACCAGGTTGCCGAAGGCACCGGACGCGCCGAGCCATTGGTCCTCGTTGGGCTTTCGTAGCGCCCGGTGGGCAGGGCCGGCAACACTCGCACCGAAGTAGTCCACACGGCTCCTGCGTGCCATGTGACCTTCAGAAGTCATAGTCGTCCAGAGCAGTCGGGTGGACCACGACCACGCTGTTGGGATTCACGCTGCGAGTGCGCTGCGTGACGCTCATGGTGACCCACCGGAAGAAATTCTTGATCTGCCGGGCCTCGTGCGCCGAGTACGCGCGCGCGCTCGGATCAGCCAGGAACTCGGCGAGCATCGCGGGATCCGCGTCGTCTCCGATCCCGAGCACAAACCGTGAGGCCTTTGAAGCGCGGTCCGAAGCGAGCAAGCGCTGCAGGGGTTCGCGCCACTCGTCGGTGGGCTGTCCGTCGGATACGAGCACAACGGTCGGCCTGTATGCCCGGCTCGGAATCTGCGCGTGGTCCTCGACCATCTTCACGACCAGATCGAACGCCGCGCCCATGGGCGT
>CALMXK010000160.1 GCA_937871165.1 uncultured Actinomycetes bacterium | reverse complement strand
TTCAAGCAGAAGACGGCATACGAGATTCGCCTTAGTCTCGTGGGCTCGGAGATGTGTATAAGAGACAGGACCTGCCGTGTTTGTTCATTCCCGTCTTTCATCCGCTCTCGTTGCCGTGGTCACCTTCGGAGTGCTCGCCACGGCTCAGTCCATTCCATCTGTTGTGGACCCTGGGTCGGCCATGAGCTGGCGCCACATCGGTCCCCATCGAGGGGGCCGGGCGCGCGCGGTGGCCGGTGTGCCGTCGCAGCCGAATGTGTCGTATATCGGATTCGACAACGGCGGCGTCTGGCGGTCCACCGACTACGGCGCCACCTGGGTGCCGATCTTCGACCGTGAGTCCACGGGGTCCATCGGCGCCATCGCCGTCGCGGCCTCCAATCCCAATGTGATCTACGTCGGTTCGGGTGCGGGCATCATTCGCCCGGACCTGGCCACGGGCGACGGGCTCTACAAATCCACGGACGCCGGCAAGACGTGGACGCGCCTGGGACTGGTGGACAGCCAGATGATTGCATCCATTGCCGTTGATCCGCGCGACCCGAACCGCTTCTTCGTGGCGGTGCTCGGCCATCCGTATGGACCCAATCCCGAACGCGGCGTGTTCCGGTCGACCGACGGCGGCGCCACGCTTCAGAAGGTGCTGTACAAGGACGAGTACACCAGTGCGAACGAAGTGCACGTCGATCCGGCAGATCCCAACACGGTGTATGCCGCACTGTGGATCCAGCAGCAGAGCTACATCGAGGGCGGTGCGTTCGGCGGTGCCGGCGGCGGGCTCTTCAAGTCCACGGATGGCGGCACCACGTGGAAGCAGCTTACCGAGGGGTTGCCCGACATCATCCAGACGAACTTCGCGTTCGCGCCCAGCAATTCGAAGGTGCTGTACGCCACGGTGGCTGGGCAGGCGCCGGCGGCCGCCGGGCGTGGTGCGGCGGGAGGTCGCGGAGGCGGAGGCGGTGCAGGTGCTGTCGGCCTCTACAAGTCGGTTGACGGCGGGGAGCACTGGTTCCTGGTGGTCCGCGGCCAGGATGGCCGGGGCACGCGTGCCGCCGATAGCCGGCCACTGGCCCGCATCGGTGGCGGCGATCTGCCGACCTTGACGATCGATCCCAAAGACGAGAATGTGATCTACAGCTGTTCGGTGGTCCTCTGGCGGTCGGAAGACGGCGGGGTCACGTGGACGGCGGTGCGCGGTGCGCCAGGCGGCGACGATTACCAGAAGGCGTGGATCAATCCGAACAACACGGACATCATCGTGGCGGTGAGCGATCAGGGCGCGGTGGTCTCGGGCAACCGCGGCGAAACCTGGAGCACCTGGTACAACCAGCCGACGGCGGCGATGTATCACGCGTCAACCGACAACGCGTTTCCCTATCGCGTGTGCAGTGGACAGCAGGACTCAGGATCCGCGTGTGTGGACAGCCGCGGCAATGATGGCGAAATCACATTCCGCAACTGGAGCCCGGTCGGCATCCAGGAGTACGGCGAAGCGGCGCCCGACCCGAAGAACCCCGACCTGGTCTACGGCAGTTCGCGCAACAACGTGACCGTGTTCAACCGGAAGACCGGCCAGATCAAGAACGTGGGTCCGAACATCGCCGGCGATACCGACGCGAAGGGCCAGGCGTTCAGCCGCAACGTCCGCACCCAGCCGCTCGAGTGGTCGCCCGTGAACCCGGGCCTGCTCTACTACGCCCAGAACGCCGTCTGGAAGACTGCGAACGGCGGCATGAGCTGGACGCGCATCAGCGGCGATCTCACGCGCCAGACGTGGGCCGTACCGGCCAACACCGGCAAGTACGGCGCGAATGTGACACCGTCTCCGGCCGGCAGCGTCACGGCGCTGTCGCCCTCGCCGCTCGATGTGAACGTACTCTGGGCCGGCACAGACGATGGTCATATCCAGGTGATGACAGGGCCGACCGGGAAGTGGACGAACGTCACGCCGGCGGCAATCAAGCCGTGGACGCGCATCTTCAACATCGAGGCGGGACACTTCAGCACGCTCACCGCGTACGCGGCCGCCAACACGTTGCGGCTGGACGACTTGACGCCGCACTTCTGGCGGACGCATGACGGCGGCAAGACCTGGACCCCGTTGCAGACCTCAGCAATGAC
>CALMXK010000159.1 GCA_937871165.1 uncultured Actinomycetes bacterium | reverse complement strand
GGCGTCAGCGGTGCGCCTGTTGGCGACAGCACTGGACCTCGGCGGTTGGATGCCGGCCGATGCGCCTGACGACTGGCAGGCGATCACCGACGCGGCGATCATCGACGCCGTCCTTTGCGCGATCACTGCCGGCCGCGTTCTCGCCGGGCACGGCGCCATCCTCTCCCCGGCCGACGGCGCCCCGTGCGCCATCCCGACCGTCCCGCTGCTCATGGAACGAATCGAAGTCAACGTGGAGCGGATGCGCCACGACGGACAGACCGTGCGGATCATCGCCCGTCCGGGCGTCGCGGTCTGAGCATGAAGACCGACCCGCCAACACCCGACGACCAGGTGACCGCGGAGTTTCCCGCGATCGGCGACGAGGACACACGCCGCGACAGCATCATGCCGTGGCTGATCGTCGGCGGGGTCATCGGCATCCTCGCGCTCGTCATCTTCGCCGGCGGTCTTCGCGATCCCGGTACGCCCACCGGTGGGTCTGCCACGACCGCCACAGCACCGACCACGACCGCGACGGCGCCGGTCACCGCCCCGAACACGACAACTGTGCCGTCGTCCGCGCACGTGCCTGATGCCGTGCCGCTCGAAGTGCGCGCAACCGACCCGCAGGGAGTGGCCGTCGAGGTGCGCAAAACAGGGCCGAACGGTGCAGTCGTCTTTGCCGGCACACTCGCCCAGGGGGAGGTCCGGACGTTTGCGATCGCGCGCGGACTGCCGCTGTGGCTGTCACTCGCGTGGGCGCCGAGCGCCGCCGTGCGCGTGGACGGTGTCCCGCAAGACACCACCGGAGGAACCGAGACGTACATGGTCACCCAAAGCGGACTTCGCCGGTTGACCGGCACAACATCCCGCTGAGTGCGGACATCCACGGGGCCTCCCTAACGGCGGGTCCGGCGGGTGCGCTATCCTCGCCCGCGGTTGTGCCGTGGATGTGGAGGAGCGAGGAATGCCGACGAACCGTGATGTGCGATACGTCTTTGTGACAGGAGGCGTCGTCTCCGGACTCGGAAAAGGCATCACCGCCGCGTCGCTCGGAACGCTGCTGAAGGCGCGGGGAGTCAGCGTCTCCATGCAGAAATGCGACCCGTATCTGAACGTCGATCCGGGCACGATGAGCCCGTACCAGCACGGCGAGGTCTTTGTCACCGAAGATGGCGCCGAGACCGACCTTGACCTCGGCCACTACGAGCGGTTCATCGACGAGAACCTGACCCGGGCCTCCAACGTGACCACCGGCGCCATCTACGACGCGGTGATCAAGAAGGAACGCCGCGGCGACTACCTGGGCGCCACCGTGCAGGTGATCCCCCACATCACCAATGCGATCAAGGACCGCATCCGCCAGGCGGGTGCCGCGTCGGACGCCGAAGTGGTGATCGTCGAGGTCGGCGGCACCGTCGGCGACATCGAGTCGTTGCCCTTCCTCGAGGCCATCCGCCAGATGCGCAGCGAGCTCGGCCGCAACAACGTCATCTTCGTGCACGTCACCCTCGTCCCGTTCCTGGGATTCGTGGGTGAGCTCAAGACCAAGACCACCCAGCACTCGGTGCAGGAGCTTCGCCGCATCGGCATCGAGCCGGACATCCTCGTGCTGCGATCGGACCGTGAACTGACGGCCGGCATCAAAGAGAAGATCGCGCTGTATGGCGGCATCCATGTGGACCAGGTGATCTCGGCCACCGACGCACCGGACATCTACCACGTGCCGCTCATGATGGAGCGCGAGGGCCTCGACCGGATCGTGTGCCGCCTGCTCAGCATCGACACCCCGCCGCCGGATCTGACCGAGTGGCAGGAGTTCGCCGCGCACATCGACCGGTGCGAGGGCACGGTCAAGATCGCCCTCGTCGGCAAGTACGTGCAGCTGCACGACGCCTACCTGTCGGTGTCCGAAGCACTTCGTCACGCGGCCATCCACCACGGCGTGAACCTCGAGATCGACTGGATCGACTCCGACGATCGTGATCTGGAGTCGCGCCTGGCGGAAGCCGACGGCATCCTGGTGCCCGGCGGGTTTGGCAGCCGCGGCATCGAAGGCAAGATCACCGCCACCCGGTATGCGCGCGAGCATGACGTCCCCTTCCTGGGAATCTGCCTCGGCATGCAGGTGGCGATCATCGAATTCGCCCGCCACGTGGCCGGGATGGACGGCGCAAACTCCAGCGAGTTCGACCGCGAGACGCCGTTCCCGGTGATCGACCTGCTGCCCGAACAGCAGGACATCGAGGACATGGGCGGCACCATGCGCCTTGGCGCCGACCCCGTGACGCTCGTGGAAGGCACCAGTGGCCGTGCGCTGTATGGCGACGTCCCGGTCATCTACGAACGCCACCGCCACCGCTACGAGGTCAATCCGCACCTGCGTCCGCGCCTTGAGGAGCGTGGGATGGTGGTGAGCGGCCATTCGCCGAGCGCCCGGCTGGTCGAGATGATCGAGCTCCCCAACCTCACATGGTTCGTGGCGTCGCAGTTTCACCCGGAGTTCAAGAGCAGGCCCACCAAGCCGGCCCCGCTCTTTCGCGACTTCGTCGGCGCGGCGGTCAACGCGCGCGTCCACACCGCCTCGTGACCCCGGCCGAACTGGCAGCGCTGCCGCGCGCGTCGGCGCTTCTTGCCCGCCTGTGTGCGATTCCCTCGCCCTCGTGCGACGAGGGTGCCATGGCGGCCGCGGTGATCGAGGAGTTGACCGCACTCGGGGCGACGATCACCCAAGATGACGCGGCCGCGGCGCTCGGCGCCGGTTGCAACAACATCGTCGCAACGTTTGCGGGCACCGTGGACGGTGGCACCCCGATCTGCCTGTGCGCACACCTCGATACTGTCCCCAACAGCGGGCCGATCGACGTGGTGGTGCGTGACGGGTTCCTGACCAACGCCAACGACGACATCCTCGGTGGCGACAACAAGTCGGCCGTCGCCGCCATCCTCGAAGCGATGCATCGCGTCGTGAGCGAGAAGCGCCCGCACGCCGGGATCGAGGTGCTGTTCACGCCGTGCGAGGAGATCGGTCTTCGCGGCGCCGCCCACTTCGATCCCGCTCGACTCACCGCGAGGATGGCGTTCGTATTCGACCACACCGGACCGCTCGGCGGGATCGTGACCGCCGCGCCGTCACTTCGCAAGATCCACGCGACCTTCGTGGGTCGCACCGCCCACGCCGGCATCGTCCCGGAACAGGGCCGAAGCGCCATCGTGGCGGCCGCACGCGCAGTCGGACGCATGCCGCACGGACGGATCGATCCGTCGACGACCGCCAACGTGGGAACGATCAGCGGCGGAACGGCCACCAACGTCGTCGCCGAACGGTGCACGATCACGGCGGAGGCTCGCAGCCTGGACGACGGCACCCTCGGCCAGCAGATCATGGAGATGCTCGACGCGCTCACGTGGGCGGCCACCGAGGGCGAAGTCGATCTGGAGACCCAGGTCATCAACGAGTTCAGCGGATACCGGCTCGGCTCGAACGACGTCCAGGTGCGACTTGCGAAGGCCGCACTTGCGATGTGCGGATTGGAGCCGGTCGAAGTCAGCACCGGTGGCGGCTCGGACACCAACGCCTTCCTGAAAAACGGCCTGGCGTCGGTCAATCTGTGCAACGACATGGTCGACGTGCACACCGGTGAGGAGCGGATCGCCATCACCAGTGTCGAGAAGACCGTCGATGTCGTGCTGGCGCTGATCGACACCGCCTGCGACTTCAGCTGACCGTGGCGCCAACCGCGGTGTGTTTCGTCTGTCTCGGCAACATCTGTCGTTCGCCGACCGCAGAGGCGTTGTTTCGGACCTTGGTGGATCAGGCCGGCCTGACCGACGTGATCCACATCGAAAGTGCCGGTACGAGTGACTGGCATGTGGGCGGTGACGCCGATCGGCGCACCGCGGCCGCTGCCGCCGCCAGGGGGATCGCCATGTCCCATCGCGCGCAGCAGTTCACCGCACGCGACTTCGCCCGGTTCGATCATGTGATCGCCATGGACCACGACAATGTGGCGGCGCTTCGGACCATCGCACCGACGCCGGCCGACGCCGCCAAGATCCGACTCCTGCGGTCATTCGATCCACAGAGCCCCGAGGGCGCGGTCGTCCCCGACCCCTACTACGGGGGACCGAAGGGATTCGACGAGGTCATCGACATGTGCGACGCCGCGTGTCGGGGACTGCTGGCCCAACTGCGCGAATGACTGCGCTCGACGACGCCGTGTCGGTTGCGCTCGGTGAGCGTGTGACGCTCGGGTCGTCGATCAGCGGGGGCAGCATCAACCGTGTCCACATGGCGTCCACTGCCTCCGGTGAGCGCATCGTGGTCAAGACGAATGCGTCGGGGCCGGCGGGGATGTTCGGGTTGGAGGCGCACGGCCTTGACTGGTTGCGCGTTCCGGGCGCCCTTCGGGTGCCGAGGGTGCTCGCGGTGTCAGACGGCGAGCCCGCGTTCATCGCACTTGAGTACATCGCGTCCGGATCACGGTCGTCGGCGACCGATGCGACGGTCGGCCGGCGTATCGCCGCTCTCCACCGAAGCGGCGCTCCGTCCTTCGGACTCGATCGCGACAACCTGCTCGCCACGATCGTTCAGTCGAACGCAAAATTGGCCACTTGGCATGATTTCCTGGTCGAGCGACGACTGCTGCCGTTTGCCAAATTGGCAGCAGACGCAGGGCATTTGCCGATTTCCCTGCAGCGCGCAGTTGGCCACTTGGCAAATCTGTGCGCGGATCTTGTCGGGCCGCACGAGCCCCCGGCACGCCTCCACGGGGACCTGTGGTCGGGGAATCTGCTGGTCGACGACGCCGGTGAGCCGGTCCTCATCGACCCGGCCGTGTATGGCGGACATCGTGAGATGGACCTCGCGATGATGCGACTTTTCGGCGGCTTCAATCCGACGGTGTTCGACGCCTACCACGAGGCGTTTGCGCTCGCCGACGGGCACGACGACCGCGTCGCACTCAACCAGGTGGTGCCCCTTCTGGCGCACGTCATCCTGTTCGGCGGCGCCTATGTTCCGCAGCTCACCGCGGCGGTCGGCCGCTACGTCCCTGTGCGCTGATTCTGAATCACGGTCGTCGGTCGCCGTCGAACGCAGGTCCCACATTCACTGACAGCGATAGCCTCGTCACGACCATCCATGGGAGGAAATGGTGAGCGATCCTGCAATCCGCGTCGAGCGGGGAACAGTCGGAGGGATCACGACCCTCTGGACCGCAAGCGAGGGTCCGACAACCGCCACGCTGATGTTTCGCGTGGGCGCATGCGACGAGTCGTTGCCAATCGCGGGAATCAGCCACTTCGTCGAGCACATGGCCATTTCCACGGCGAACCCTCCGAGGGACCTTCAGCACAACGGGCAGGTCGACGCCACGACCACCTCGTTCTGGGCGACCGGCACGCACGATCGCGTGTTCGCGCACATCGCCGAGGTCGCCAACGCCCTGGGCGACCTGCCGGTCGGACGACTCGAAACCGAACGATCCGTGCTTCTGGCCGAAACGGATGGCGTGGCCCCGGGGGCGATCGGATCACTTGCGGACGACCGGTTTGGTGCACGTGGACACGGCATCATCGGATATCCCCAGTTCGGCTTGCGGTGCATCACCGGTGACGATCTTCGAGCGTGGGCTGCCAGGCACTTCACGCGCCAAAACGCCTGTCTCTTATACACATCTGACGCTGCCGACGAGCGATCTAGTGTAGATCTCGGTGGTCGCCGTATCAT
>CALMXK010000158.1 GCA_937871165.1 uncultured Actinomycetes bacterium | reverse complement strand
ATCTACACTAGATCGCTCGTCGGCAGCGTCAGATGTGTATAAGAGACAGCGTGTCGACATCGCGTGCCCGCTCGTCGTTCCAACGACCAGCCAGACGGAGCGGTCGCTGCAAACGACGATCCTGGAGCCCGCTCCGGCAAACCAACGGCTGCTGCAGATCGGCGACCATCCTATCCGACAGGCGTTCATGGTCGATGGTCCAAGTCCGCTGACGATTGCGGTGGCCAAGCGCGCTGCCGGAATGACTGGCGGCGCCGACGCCGTCACGGATGCGGTCCTTGCCCGAGTTCAAGCGAACGCGCAACGCGTGGCCGACCTCTACGGGGCAGACACCGCGCGGGGCGAAGCGATCGCCACCACCGCAGGTGAGGTGCGGCAGGTGCTCCGCCGTCCCGACCTGCTTCCTCAAGCCGCGACTCCCTCCACGACCAAGCTGATCGCCGTCGTGCTGCACGGCACGTTCACCATGGACACCGCCAGACGTCCGCACAGCAAACCGCCGCCCACGGGCAACACGATCGTGTTCGTAGCCGGCGCCGACGGGCGCACCACAAACGCCTGGCGCTGTTGCACCGACGATCTCCAGCTCTCGCTGATCGGCGAAGCGACCCGCTTCACGATCCCGTAGCGGTGCGAGGAGCCTCAGTCGTGTGATCGTCGTGAGCGCCGACGGCCGCAAGGTCATCTCCTGGATGGTCGACGGCGGAAAGGGTCCCGTCCAGACCGGCCTCGGTGTGCCCGTTCAATTTCCTGTGGCCCCATAAGCGCCACGGCGTTCCGGCTTGTCGATCTTGTGGGGCCGCGACCTCGCATCGTACGGTGATATGGTTGCCCATATGAAGACGACCATAGATATTGCCGACCCACTGTTCGACGCCGCCAAGGCCGCAGCGGCGCGTGAAGGGGTCACCTTTCGCACGTTGGTCGAACGCGGGTTGCGCCATGTCCTCGATACCCAGAGCGGGGATGAGGGATTCACGCTTCGATCGGCGAGCTTCGCCGGTGATGGACTGCAGCCCGAGGCGGCACGCATGGACTGGAGTGCCATTCGCGAGATGTCCTACGACGTCGAGTCCAGATGAAGGCGGTCGACACCAATGTGTTGATTTACGCCCATCGTGAGGACTCTGAATGGCACGCTCCAGCTGCGGTCTGTCTGAGACAACTCGCAGAAGGGCACGACGATTGGGCGATCCCGTGGCCGTGCCTGCACGAGTTCCTGGCGATCGTCACCCATCCGCGGGTCTATGCACCGCCGACACCGACTGCGCAAGCGCTCGATCAAGTCCAGGCGTGGCTCGAATCACCGACACTGGTCGTGCTTACCGAGTCGAGGCACCATTGGGACACGATCCGTTCCTTGATGGAACACGGGCGCGTGGTCGGTCCGCTCGTCCACGACGCGCGGGTGGCGGCGATCTGCATCCAACACGGGGTCAGCGAGATCCTGACGGCCGACCGCGACTTTGGACGGTTTCCAGCGCTGAAGACCGTCAACCCACTGGTCGCGACCTGACGCCTGGGCGGCGCCGGCCTCAGTCGTGTGAGGCGAGCGGGGGGACCGGCGTGGGCTTGTGGTCCTTGTCGAGTGCGACCATCGTGAAGCGGCCGAAGGTGCACAGCTCGTTGTCCATCCCGAACGGGGACTCCTTGCGCACCGTCACCTCCACGACCATGGACGTGCGTCCGACCTTGATCACCTGGGCGTCGAGCTCGACCAGGTCCCCGACATGCACCGGCACGTGGAACTCGATGTTCTCGATGAGTGCCGTCACCACGGGCGTTCGCGCCTGCCGCATCGCGGCGATGCCCGCGGCCTTGTCCATCCACGCCACGAGCTGACCACCGAAGAGGTTGCCCTGAGGGTTCGTATCGGTGGGGAACACCGACTCAAGCAGCACTGCACGCATTCGATGCTCCGGTCGATCAACGAGACCAATCAGTATTCCCCCGCGAACCGGAACGTCCTGCCCGCACGTAGCGGGCAAACGGCCCGGCGCCGTCGGCAAGGCGCGCGTTCGCGGGTGATACGCTCAAGCACGTTCGACCTTTAACGCGGCCCAGTGAGGCCGGAAGGGAGAGTCCCCATGAATGTGCACGTCCGCATGCCTGCGACCAGGCAGGGCCGCTGATGTCCGCCAAGGTCCTTGTGGACGCCGAACACTTCCGGCGTACCATCAACCGCATCGCCCACGAGGTCGTGGAGCGGCACGTCGGCTCCGAGCTTCCGCTCGCCGTCGTCGGCATCCACACCAACGGCGTCCCGATCGCCCGGCGCATCGCCGCGCTGATCGCCGAGTTCACCACCATCACGCCGCCGTTCGGCACCATCGACATCGGGCTGTACCGCGACGACATCGGCGTCGGCTCCGGACAGCGACCAGGCGTGCCACGTGTCGGCGACACGCAACTGGACTTCGACGTCACATCGCACGCGATCCTGCTCGTCGACGACGTCCTCTACACCGGTCGCACCATCCGAGCGGCCATCGACGCCCTCTTCGACTACGGGCGCCCACCGATCGTCCAACTCGCATGCCTCGTCGACCGCGGCCACCGGGAGCTGCCGATCCGCCCCGACTACGTCGGCAAGAACCTGCCGACCTCACGCGGCGAACGTGTCACGGTCAGGGTCGCCGAACTCGAAGGCGTCGACGAAATCTTGCTGGAGCGCGAGGGAACCAACTGATGGAACACCGGTCACTGTTGTCCATCGCCGATCTCTCCGGCGACGACATCCGACGCGTACTCACCACTGCGCAGCGGTTCACCGAACTGCTCGGCCGCGACAATAAAAAGGTGCCGACCCTGCGCGGGCGCACCGTCATCAACCTCTTCTTCGAGGCGTCCACCCGCACCTCCACGTCCTTCGAACTGGCGGCAAAACGCCTGTCGGCCGACGTGATCAACATCAAGGGGTCCGGATCGAGCGTCGAGAAGGGGGAGAGCCTCAAGGACACGATCCTGACGCTCAACGCCTACGGCCCCGACATCTTCGTGATCCGCCACAAAGGGGTCGGGGCATGTCACCTGGCCTCGCGGTTCACCGATGCCGCAGTGCTGAATGCGGGTGACGGCAAGCACGAACACCCCAGTCAGGCGCTCCTCGACCTCTACACGATCGAACGCGAGATCGGCTCACTCGATGGCATGCACATCGCCATCGTCGGCGACGTGGTCCACTCCCGGGTGGCGCGCAGCGACATCATGGCCATGACGGCGATGGGGGCCAAGGTGACGCTCGTCGGCCCGCCAACGCTCATCCCGTGGAAGGCCGAATCGCTCGGGGTTTCCACGAGTTACGACATTCGCGACATCGCCGACGCCGACGTGGTCTACGTCCTTCGGATGCAGCACGAGCGCATGGGCGCCGGCGGATTCGTGCCGAGCCTTCGCGAGTACGCAACGCGCTACGGGGTCAGCCACGCCCGCCTGCGACCCGGCCAGCGTGTCATGCACGCAGGGCCGATCAACCGCGGCGTCGAGATCTCGAGTGCACTTGCAGACGACCCGGCGACACTCATCGAACGACAGGCAGCGAACGGACTGGTGGTGCGAATGGCGATTCTCTATGACCTGCTGGTGGAGCCGAGCGTGGTTCCCGGTCCCGCGACCATGGAAGCGGTGGCGGCATGAGCGACACGCGCCGCTTGGTCCAG
The DNA here is from genome assembly GCA_937871165.1 of uncultured Actinomycetes bacterium. Lineage (GTDB taxonomy): Bacteria > Actinomycetota > Thermoleophilia > Miltoncostaeales > Miltoncostaeaceae > CALMEC01. The sequence continues at coordinate 15,071 of CALMXK010000158.1, read as the reverse complement.
GCCCCGGCAGACCCCGCCAACCTGGTGATCGAGAACGTCCGCATCCTGGACCCGGTCAACGGGATCGACACCGTCGGCGACCTCGTCGTGCGCGACGGACGCATCGGCGGCAGCCCCGACGGGCTGGAGCGCATCGACGGCGCAGGCAAGGTCGCCGTGCCCGGATTCGTCGACCCGCACGTGCATCTGCGCACGCCGGGCAAGGAAGACTGCGAAGACATCGCCTCCGGCTCGCGTGCCGCGGCCGCCGGCGGCTTCGTCACGATCATCGCCATGCCGAACACCCAACCGGTGACCGACGGGGTGAGCATCGTGGGATCGCTGATCGAACAGGCCGAACGCCAGGCCGCCGTTCGGGTCGGGTTCTTCGCCGCGATCACCATGGGGCAGGAGGGCACCACCCTGACCGAACAGGGTGAGCTGACCGACCTCGGTGTCTGCGGGTTCAGCGACGACGGGCGGCCCGTCGAGAGCGCAGAAGTCATGCGCCGGGCGCTGCAGTACCAGCGCATCACCAACCTGCCGCTCGTACTGCACGAGGAGGACATGTCCCTGTCAGGCGCCGGGGTGATGCACGAGGGTGAGGTCTCGACGCGACTCGGCCTCGCGGGCATCCCGGGCATCAGCGAAAGCATCCAGGTGGCGCGCGACGCCGAGCTCGCGCTGTACGAGGGCGGTCGAATCCACATCTGCCACGTCTCAGCCACGGAGACCGTCGCGGTCGTCCGCCGTGCCAAGCAGGCAGGTGTGCGCATCACCGCCGAAGTCACCCCGCACCACCTGCTGCTCACCGACGAGCGGGTGGCCGACCTGGACGCCGCACGCAACAAGATGAACCCGCCGCTTCGCGCCGAAGCCGATCGCCAGGTCCTGATCGAGGCGCTCATCGACGGCACCCTCGACTGCATCGCCACCGACCACGCGCCGCACCGGTCCCATGAGAAGGAGCGCACCTTCGAAGAGGCGCCGTTCGGCGTGACCGGCCTGGAGACGGCATTTGCGAGTTGCTACACGCATCTGGTGAAGCCGGGGATTCTCAGTTTGGAGCTGCTCGTGCGCCGGATGGGCGCCGACGCGGCAGCGGCCGTGGATCTTCCAGGGCCAAGCCTGACCGAGGGGTCGATCGCCGACGTCGCGCTGATCGACCTGGACGCCACGACGGTCGTGGGCGCAGACGGATTTCAGAGCAAGTCGACCAACTCCGCGTTCCTCGGTGAGGAACTGTCCGGCGTGGTCGACCTCACCATCGCGGGAGGACAGGTGGCATGGCGGAAGTAACGCGCGGCAAAGGTCTGCTGACGAAGGACGACACGGGCCTGATCATCGTCGACGTCCAGGAGGGCTTTCGCCCGGTCATCGACCGATTCGACGAGATCGTTCGCAACATCGCCATCCTGACGGAGGGCTTCGCGATTCTCGGACGGCCGGTCATCGTGACCGAGCAGTACCCCAAGGGACTCGGTGCCACCGTGACGGAGGTCGAGGAGCACCTGGCCGCGTTCAGCGAGACGATCGAGAAGCTGCGGTTCTCCGGATGCGGGGTGCCCGCGTTCGACCAGTCCGTGAAGCGCGCGCGCTGCACCAAGTGGGTGGTGTGCGGTGTGGAGGCGCACGTGTGCGTCAACCAGACCGTCGCCGACCTGCTTGAGCGCGGGTTCGACGTGCACGTCGCACAGGATGCCGTGAGCTCGCGAGTGCGATCCAACGTCGACGTCGCGATGGCGAAGATGGTGGCCGCGGGCGCCCGCGCCACGAGTACCGAGATGGCGCTGTTCGAGATGCTTGAACAAGCCGGCACGTCGGAGTTCAAGTCGATCTCGAAGCTCGTGCGCTGATGGGAGGAGCCATGAACGAAATCAGCACCCCCGCGTGGGTGGTACTTGAGGACGGCCTGGTGCTTGCGGGCCGCAGCGTCGGCGCGCCCGGCACCGCCCTGGGCGAGATGGTCTTCACCACGTCCATGAACGGCTACCAGGAAGCCGTCACCGACCCGTCATACCTGGGACAGATCCTGTGTTTTGCCGCGCCCATGATCGGTAATTACGGCACCGGCCCCGGCTATGACGAGAGCGACCGTCCCCACGCCGAGGCCGTCATCATGGCGCGCTCGGGCGACCGTGGCGGCGCCGCCGGACCGACCGGCTGGAACACCTGGCTTCGCGAGCGCGGCGTCGTTGCGATCGAGGGCGTCGACACGCGGCACCTGGTCACACACCTGCGCGATCGCGGCGCCATGCGCGGCGGCGTCACCACGGAGCTCGACCCTGATGCGCTGCGCGAGCTGGTTCTTGCACACCCGGTCCTCGACGGCCGTGACCTGGTGAGTGTCGCGGCCCGGCCACGGCGCTCCATGGGTACCACCGGTCCGCTCATCGCGGCCATCGACTGCGGTATGAAGAACAGCATCGCCTCACGACTCGTCGCCGCCGGCTGTCGGCTTGAGATCCTGCCCGCCGGTGCCACGAGCGACGAGGTGCTCGCCTTGGACCCGGCCGCGCTGTTCGTCTCGAACGGCCCGGGCGACCCCGCCGCCGCGACGAGTGTCATCGACGCCATCCGCGGCACGCTCGGCCAGGTGCCGGTCTTCGGCATCTGCATGGGGCATCAGCTCATCGCCCGCGCACTTGGCATCGGCACGCAGAAGCTGCCGTTCGGTCACCGCGGCGCGAACCATCCGGTGCGCCGAAGCGACGACGGGCGGGTTGAGATCACGGTCCAAAACCATGGCTACGCCGTGCAGTCGACAGGACTTCCCGACGGGGTGGAGATCATCCGCACCAGCCTGTTCGACGGGAGCGTCGAAGGCATCAGCGCACCCGAGGTGCGCGCCTGGTCGGTGCAGTACCACCCCGAGGCGCGCCCCGGGCCGAACGACGCCGGCTATGTGTTTCGTCACTTCGTTGAACAGGTCGTCTGATGCCGGCACGTACGGATCTCAAAACAATCCTCGTCCTCGGCAGCGGTCCGATCGTGATCGGCCAGGCCGGCGAGTTCGACTACTCGGGGACGCAGGCGTGTCAGGCCCTTCGTGACGAGGGGTACCGCGTGGTGCTGATCAACAGCAACCCCGCCACGATCATGACCGACCCCGAGATCGCGGATCGCACCTATGTCGAGCCGCTCGATCCCGAGACGGTCGAGGCGATCATCGAACGCGAACGGCCCGACGCACTCCTTCCCACGCTCGGTGGCCAGACGGCCCTCAACCTGGCGATGCGGCTTCATGAGAACGGTGTGCTCGAGCGCTACGGCGTGGAGCTGATCGGCGCGCGCGCAAATGCCATCCGCACCGCCGAGGACCGCGAGGAGTTCAAGCGGGCGATGATCGCCGCCGGGTTGACGGTGCTCGAAGCGCACACGGTCACCACCGTGCCGGACGCGCTCAGCGCCGCCGACGCCCTCGGATATCCGGTGATCCTGCGTCCCGCCTACACCCTCGGCGGCGAGGGAGGTGGCGTCGCCGACACCCGTGAGCAGCTTGAGATCATGGCGGCCGCGGCAATCGCCGCGAGCCCGATCGACCAGGTGCTCATCGAGCGGTCCGTGACCGGCTGGGGCGAGTTCGAACTCGAGGTCATCCGCGACCGCAACGACAACGCGATCATCGTGTGTTCCATCGAAAATCTCGACCCGATGGGCGTCCACACCGGTGACTCGGTCACGGTGGCGCCCGCCATGACCCTGACCGACGACGAGTTGCAGGCGATGCGCGACGCGGCCATCACGGTCATCCGCGCGGTGGGGGTCGAAACCGGCGGATCGAACGTCCAGTTCGCCCTCAACCGGGCGACCGGCGAGCTCGTGGTCATCGAGATGAACCCGCGCGTGTCGCGCAGTTCGGCCCTCGCGTCCAAGGCGACCGGGTTCCCGATCGCACGCGTGGCCGCGCGGCTTGCGGTGGGCTACACCCTCGACGAGCTTCCGAACGAAATCACCGAGGTCACCCCGGCGAGCTTCGAGCCGACGCTCGACTACGTCGCGGTCAAGGTTCCCCGCTTCGCCTTCGAGAAGGTCGGCGGCTCCACCGGCAAGCTCTCCACGTTCATGCAGAGTGTGGGCGAGGTGCTGGCCCTCGGGCGCACCTTCGGCGAGGCGTACGGCAAGGCGATGGGCGGACAGGAACTCGACGTTCCGTTCACTGCGCCGGCGACCCTGGACGAGGCATACGAGCGGTTGCGCGTCCCGCACGCCGACCGTTGGCAGGTCATGCGCTGGGCAGCGGAGCACGGGGCGACAGCCGAGGCCCTCAACGAGGCGAGCCTTGTGCATATTTGGTTCTGCCATGAGCTCATCGCGATCGCGCAGGCGCAATCGGCGGCGACCGGCCCGCTCGACGCGCTCGACCGTGACGCCCTCGTCGCCGCCAGGCAGGCGGGCCTCATGGACGCCGACATCGCCATCGCGACCGGCACCGACGAGCGCGCCGTCTGGGATCGGCGCACCGCCACGGGCGCTGTGCCGACCTTCCATTCGGTCGACACGTGCGCCGGCGAGTTCAGTGCCCGCACGCCGTATTTCTACACGGGCTTCGCAAGCGCCGGGGAGGCGCGCCGAGACGATCCACGCGAGTCGATCGTCGTGCTCGGATCGGGTCCCAACCGCATCGGGCAGGGCGTCGAGTTCGACTACTGCTGCGTCCATGCCGCACTCGCCGCCCGCGACCTCGGCCACGCGGCGATCATGGTCAACTGCAACCCCGAGACGGTGAGCACCGACCACGGCGTCAGCGACCGGCTCTACATGGAGCCGCTCACCCTGGGCACCGTGCTCGACATCTGTGAGCGTGAGCAACCGCGGGGAGTCATCACACAACTCGGTGGACAGACGCCGCTTCGTCTTGCACGCGGTCTCGAAGCGGCCGGCGTACCGCTGCTTGGGACGTCAGCCGACTCGATTGAACTCGCGGAGGACCGTGAGCGCTTCGGCGATCTGCTGACCGAGCTCGGCCTGATCGCTCCGCCGTGGAGTATCGCCAAGCACCCCGACGAACTCATCGAGCGGGCACGCGAGGTCGGCTTCCCGGCGCTCGTGCGTCCGTCGTTCGTGCTCGGTGGTCGGGCGATGGCCATCGTCTACAACGAGGCCGAGCTCGAGACGTACCTCGAGACGGAGCGCCCGCGCTGGCCGGTGCTCATCGATCGTTTTCTTGAGAATGCGATCGAGCTCGACGTCGACGCGCTTGCCGATGGCACCGACTGCCACATCGGCGCGATCCTGGAACATGTCGAGGCCGCAGGCGTGCACTCCGGCGACTCGGCGTGTGTCATCCCACCCCAGGAAGTCGGGCCCGCGGTGATCGACGAGATCACCACAACGACACAAAAGCTCGTCAGGGCGCTCGGCGCGGTCGGCCTGGTCAACGTCCAGTACGCGTACCAGGACGGCACCCTCTACATCATCGAAGCGAACCCTCGCGCATCGCGGACCGTCCCGTTCGTTGCGAAGGCGACCGGTGTGCCGCTCGTGCGTCACGCGGTGCAACTGATGCTCGGCGCCGGCATCGCCGACCTTGCGATCCCAGCCGCGGCTCCCGCGTGGCACGTTGCGGTCAAGGAGGCGGTCCTGCCGTTCTCCCGGTTCCCGACCGCCGACCCCGCGCTCGGTCCGGAGATGCGCGCCACCGGCGAGGTCATGGGCATCGGACGCAGCTTCGCCGAGGCCTACGCCAAGGCGCAGGCCGGAGCCGGTTCGGCGCTTCCGCACTCCGGAAGTGTCGCCCTTTCCGCCGCACCTGGCGACAAGCCACGGATGGTGGCGGTCGCCCGACAGCTTGTCGACGCCGGGTTCTCATTGATCGCGACCGAGGGAACGGCGGCGGCGGTTCGCGCGGCCGGACTTCCGGTCCACACGGTCGGCAAGATCCGCGAATCCGGAACCGATATTCCGACGTTGATCGCGCAAGGAACAGTCGACCTCGTGATCAACACGCCGAGCGGCCGTGAGGCGCAAGGCGATGGCGGCGCCATCCGTCGCGCAGCCGTCGCGGTCGGCGTCCCGTATATCACCACGATGGAGGCGGCAGAGGCCGCTGCGCTCGCCGTACGGTCCGATCGACTGACACCAGTGGCGTTGCAAGATTTGTTTGGAACGACCGCGCTCTCGACCTCAACTTGAGATTGACGAGGGTGTTTTCCCAATCGTGCAATTCCCCTGCTCGTAGCGAACAATTTGGTTCGCAAATTCGTGACCCTCGACCTTGTGAAAGGGGAGTCCTGATGCCTAAGATTCCCCCCGATGGTCACCACCTTGAAAGCACCCACCCAGGTACCTGAGCGCTCCCTCGGTCAGCGCATGGAAGCCCTCCATCGAGCGAACCAGATTCGTTCGTCGCGCGCTCAGCTGAAGCGCGATCTGAAGAATGGGCAGGTGAACATTCGAGACATCATCGCGGACCCGCCGGACTACGTGCTGACCGCCAAGGTGTACGACATGCTCCTGGCGGTTCCGAAGTACGGCAAGGTCAAGGCGACGCGGTTCATCAACCACTGCCGCATCTCGCAGGGAAAGACCGTCGGTGGGCTCTCGGAGCGTCAGCGCAACGAGCTCGTCGATCTTCTGAGCCGATAGCCACTCCGCCCCGCGTCCTCGTCATCTCGGGTCCCTCGGGGGCGGGGAAGGGCACGCTCATTGGTCGGGCCCTTCCGGCGTTTCCGGCAATCGCCGTTGCGATCTCGGCGACCACGCGGACGCAGCGGCCGGGTGAGCGCGACGGCGTCGAGTACCACTTCATGCGGCCCGAAGAGTTCTCGGCCGCGGTCTCGGCCGGCGAGTTCTTGGAGCACGTCGAGTACGCGGGAAACCGCTACGGCACGCTTCGCCGCGAGATCGATCGGCATCTGAACGGCGGACGCTCCGTCATCGTCGAAATCGAGTTGGAGGGAGCGCGGGCCATCAAGCGCATGCTCCCCGACGCGGTCACGATCTTCATCGCGCCGCCGTCGATGGACGAACTTGCCCGGCGACTCACGGATCGACGGACCGACAGCGACGATGAGATCGCCGCCCGCCTGTCGGTCGGCGAACGGGAGATCGCGGCCATGGCGGAGTTCGATCGGCATGTGGTCAATGACGATGTCGCTCGCGCCGGGGGCGAGTTGATCGGCATCATCGCGGATGTGACCGGCATTCCACCCAAGGACCACTGATGGCACGCATCCTTCTGGGCGTCAGCGGCGGCATCGCCGCATACAAGGCCGTCGACAGTCTGCGCGCGCTGCAGCGCCGCGGCCATGACGTCCACGTCGTGATGACGCGCGGCGCCACGCGCTTCGTCGGCGCCGCCACCTTCGCCGCCTTGTCGGGCAACCGTGTCGGCACCACGCTGTTCGGCAACGACGAGCTGCCCGACTACCGCCACCTCGATCTCGCACGCGGCGCGGATGTCTTCGTCGTCGCGCCGGCGACCGCCAACACGATCGCACGCCTCGCCGCGGGATTCGGCGACGACCTGCTGACCTCCACATATCTGGCATACGCCGGGCCGGTCTTGGTGGCTCCTGCGATGAACACCCGCATGTGGGAACACCCGGCGACGGTGACCAACATTGAAACAATTCGGTCCCGAGGGATTCATGTGATCCCCCCGGGCGAGGGGTTGCTCGCCGACGGCGACATCGGAGCAGGGCGCCTTGCCGAAACGGAAGACATCGTGGCCGCGGTCGAGGCCGTCCTCGCCACGGGCGGTGCGCCGGTATCCGGCGACCTCTCCGGCCGTCGCGTCCTCGTGACCGCCGGTGGAACGCGGGAGCCCATCGACTCGGTCCGGTTTGTCGGCAACCGCAGCAGCGGACGGATGGGCTTCGCCGTCGCTGCGGCGGCAGTCCGCCGCGGGGCGGATGTGACGGTCATCGCCGCGAACGTGGACCTGCCGCGCGACCCGGCGATCACGTACATCGACGTGGAGCGCGCCGACCAGCTGCTCGACGCCACCCGGGCGCTCTTCCCGAGCTGCGACATGCTGATCATGTCCGCAGCGGTCGCCGACTTTCGCCCGAGCGTCGGCACCGTGGGCAAGATCGACAAGTCGGCGACCGAGTCGCTTGTCGTCACGATGGAACCGACGGTGGACATCCTCACCACCCTCGCCGCGGAGAAGACGAGCCAGGTCGTCGTCGGCTTTGCCGCCGAACATGGCGCAGCCGGCCTTCAACGTGCTCGCGACAAGCGGACACGCAAGCGACTGGATGTCATCGTGCACAACGACATCTCCCAACCGGGCATCGGGTTCGAAGGCGACCAGAACGCCATCACGATCATCGGTCCCGGCGACGCCGAGCGAACGGTCGCCCAGACGTCGAAGGCCGCGTGCGCGACAGCCATCATCGACGCCGTGGCACCGCTCCTTCACCGCTAGTCCCCCGCTTGCATGGGGGATCGGGGTTGGCCTGCTACGGTGGCGGCGTGGATGTTGCGACCGCGCGCATGAACCCCGATCTTGACGCCCAACGCTTCGAGCAGGCGTCCCACCTGGCCGGAGAGATGGTCCGGGTCCTCGCCGACGGGGTCCGAGCCCCGCTCGACACGCTCGCCGCCGCCGTGGCCTGCATGTTCAGCGGAGGACACCTGCTGATCGAAGATGTGCCCGGGGTCGGCAAGACGGTGCTCGCCAAGAGCCTCGCACGCGCGGCCGGCTGCCACTATTCGCGGCTTCAGTGCACGTCCGATCTGCTGCCGTCCGACGTGACCGGCGTTCACGTCTACGATCAGCGCAACCAGACCTTTGAGTTTCGCCCGGGACCGGTGTTCACGAACATCCTGCTCGCCGACGAGATCAACCGTGCATCGCCCAAAACGCAGTCCGCGCTGCTCGAATCGATGGAAGAGCATCAGGTCACGGTGGACGGGCAGACACGTCAGTTGCCGCGCCCGTTCATGGTCATCGCAACGATGAACCCCGTCGAGTACGAGGGCACGTTCCCGTTGCCCGAAGCGCAGCTCGATCGCTTCGCCCTTGCCATCAGCATCGGCTACCCGCCTGCTGAAGCGGAAGCGGACATGCTGCTCGACTTGGCCGACAAGGACCCCGTCGCGCAGGTGGACGTCGTGGGTGACGAGCTGCGCATCGCCGATGCCATCCTCGCCGCCGAATCCGTCTATGTCGATCCGAGCATCGCCCGCTACGTCGTCGACATCGTGACCAACACACGACAGGACCGGCGCCTGGTGCTCGGTGCGAGCCCGCGCGCGGCGCTCACCGTGCTGCGCATGGCGAAGGCGACTGCACTCATCGGCAAGTGCAACTACGTGGGGCCGGAGCATGTGAAGCACGTCGCTCCCGCAGTCCTCGCACACCGCCTCGTCATGGGATCCGAGGCGCGTGTCAGTGGCATCACCGGCAGTGACGTGGTGAACGAGGCACTTCGTGCGGTCAGGGCTCCGGCGCTCTAACGCCCAACCGCGTCGGCATGTTCGCCGGCATCTGCGGGCGATCTCGGTCGCCGTGGCGGGAATCGCCGCGCTGATCGCCGGTGCCGGGTTCGGAACGCCCGCACTGCGGCCGATCGGAATCGCACTGGTCGTGACCGGTGTCGTCGCGATCGTCGGAGTCGAGACCGCCGCGCGGACGCTGCGGATCACGCGGAGCCTTGACCGGACGACGGTCACGGCCGGTGAACCCATCCGTGCGACGCTTCACCTGACTGGATGGGCACCACGTTCTGGGCTGCTTCGTATGCTCGACTGGGATGCCAACCTTGCCGGTCCGGACGGTGCGAGCCAGACACCGCACCGGACTGTCCGCGCAGGCGACGGAATCCTCCACCACGTCACGATTGGCGCCGTGCCACGCGGGGAGCACACACTCGGCTCCCCGTGGGTGGCGATCGCGGACCCGTTCGGGCTCGTACGTGTCCGACGGGCGGTGCGTTCGACGGCCACGTTGCTCGCCGTTGCGCGCACGGTGCCGGTGGGCCTGCCGTTTTGGGAGGGTGCGAGCCGCCGCACCGGGGACACGATCGGTCGTGCCCGGGGCCGGGTGGAGCTCAGTGGCATCCGCGACTACGAGCCGGGCGACCCGCTCTCGCTGATCCACTGGACGCAGACCGCCCGCCGTGGCCGCCTGCAGACGAAGGAGTTGCACGGCGAGTCGGGCCGGGGACGGCGACTCATGGTCGTGCTTGACGCGATGGCATCGCCGAGCGACACGTCCCGTGCGGACTTCGAAGTGGCGGTGAGCGCCGCGGCGAGCTTGATCGCGGGATGCGCCGCGCGGGGGACCGCGGTGGGACTCGTCCACGGCGCCGACGGCGGCGCGGTGTGGCCGATCGCGAGCCCGGTCGACACCATGGAGCGGGCACTTGCAGTGGTGACCCAAACCGCGGCCGAGCCTGCGGCCGTCATCGTCCGCCAGGTGGCGGCGGGGGCGGACGCTCCAGATCTTGTCGTTGTCGTGTCCGCCAACGTTGACAACCGTTTGGCGGCGGCGGTGAGCGCCGCACGCGCTCAGGGGGTCACGACGGCCGCCGTCCTGATCGGCGACGCGCGACGTCTCGCGCTCCCACTCAAACGCTCCGGCGCCGTCGTGACCGAGGCGGCGAGCTTTGACCATCTCCCGTATGCGCTCGACCTGATGGCGGCCCATGCCTGACCAGCGACGACGCCGACGGCACCCGGGCACCGAGACGTACCTCGCCATCGCCGCGACCAGCGCCCTGATCCTGTTCGTCGTGATCAGTTGGGCCGGCCTGTGGATCGACCCGCCGGGCAAGGTCGTGTTGCTCGCCATGGTGGCGCCGATGCTGCCGGTGCTCATCTCGGTCCTGCCGTACCGGCTCGCCGGTCTCGGCACGATCGCCACCGGCGCCGTCGGCGGATTTCTGGTCCTTGCCACCGCGACTGACGTGAGCATGACGTCACTGCTCAAGATGCGCCGCGCGGCATGGACGACCCTCGCCGATCGCATCGACGACGGCATCAGCGGCGCGGCGACCATTGCCATCCCGTTGCCCGACGATCCGTCCTCCCAAGCGGTCTCGGCGACATTGATCGTGCTTCTCGCGATGACCGTCTTCCTGCTCGCCGCCATCGGCATCGTCACCCGACGACCGCTGGCGGCCGTCGTGACGGCGGGTGTCGCCCTGGCCTACCGCTGGACCCTTGCGCCGCCCCTGCATCCGGTCCTCAGCGGGGCGACGGCGGCCGCACTCAGCATCGTCATGTTCGCCGCACTGCGCCGCCGCCCGGACCGGTCGTTCGGCGAGGCTGGACGGACTGCCGGACTTGTCACCGCAATCGTGGCCGTTGCCGCAGTGGCGTCCCTCGGAACCGGCAACCAGGCGTGGTGGAACTGGCGGTCTTGGTCATGGGGCAGTGCGAACTCAAGCGGCGCCAATCTGCTCATCGATCAGCGCTACGGACCACTCAACTATCCGGACAAGCCGATCGAGATGCTGCGCGTAAAGTCCGACCGACTGACGCCGCTGCGCGCGACGAGCCTCGACTACTTCGACGGAGCATCGTTCACCGTGGGGGGCAAGTACACCACCGAGGAGGTCCTGGTCAACGGGTCGGTGGATCTGAACCCCGGGGCGACCGGAGTGGTCCGAACGACAACGGTCCAATTGACGGCCACATCGAGCAAGTGGCTCTTTGCCGGAGGAACGCCGACTCGCATCGAAGGGCTGGGGAGTCGCTCGCTGCTGCGGTACGACGACGGGTCGCTGGAGGCCGATCCGGATCTGGAGCGGGGCACGTCGGTGACGTTGACGACGGTCACCCCGGACCCTGGACCGCGCAAGTTGCTCGACTACCGCGGCGACTTCGGGTTCGACCTCTCACCGTTGCGAATCGATTCCAGCGGACCGCCGATCGCCGTGCCGCACTACGGGTACGGCACGCTGCCGACCAGCGCCTTCGGCACGCTTGCCCCGGTTGCGAGGCTCTCTCGCGACATCATCGGGGACGCTTCGAGCCAGTATGAAGCGGTCAACCGCATGGAGGGGTACCTGCGTGCGAACTACCGGTACGACACGAGTGTCCCGTCGGCCGCGAGCCCGCAGGACGAACTGCGGAACTTCCTCCTTTCGACCAAGACCGGCTACTGCCAACACTTCGCCGGGTCCATGGCGCTCATGCTGCGAATGAACGGCATTCCGGCGCGTGTCGCCGTCGGCGTCAACGTGTCGACCGGCTCCTACGACCCGGCGTCGAAGAGCTACGTCGTCACCGATCGCGACGCCCATTCATGGGTCGAGGTCTACTTCGGCGACGAGTACGGGTGGCTTGCGTTCGACCCGACGCCGAGCCGATTCGCCAGCGGCAACTCGGCATCGGTCTCATCGGGGAACTACGTACCACCGACCGGCACGAACGTCCCACCGAAACTCAGCCGAGCTCCGGTCAAGCCGGCGGTCAAGCCGGCGGCACCGACCCCCGAGCCCACCGCGATCCCCGACGCTCCCACCGGTGACGGGTTCTCATGGCGCTGGCCGGCGGTCCTCGGACTCGGACTGCTGGTGCTCATCACCCCGGCCGCGGTCAAGACGGTTCGACGTGCACGTCGACGCTCCGGCACCGAACGCGACCAGGTTCTCGGTGCCGCGCGCGAACTCGAGTCGTGGCTGGTCGATCTGGGAGTCCCGACCGATCCGGCCGCAACACCGGCCGAGCGTGTCGAGACGACCCGCCGCACCTTGGGAATCGATACGGCCGGCATCTACGGATCGGCGAGCGCCGCACGGTTCAGCGGCCGCCAGCCCGCGAGCGGGGCGGGGACGCAGGCCTGGCGCGAGCTGCGAACGATTCAACGAGGCCTCGGCAAACGCGCACGTGTGGGCGCCGCGCTGCGCAGCCGGTCGCTCTTCACACGAGACGGCGCCACGGCGACGCAGGCGGGGCAGATCACCGTCGAGGGATCATCCCCGCAGCGGCCGCGCCGCTTCAGGGGCCGCTCGACCTAGGACGACTCCGGGGACGGAGCCGTCGGTGGGCGAAGCGACACGTCCTGCGGAATGTCGAACCCGACGCGCGCAATGCCTTCGAACACGGCATCGACCATCGCGCACGCACCACCGAGCAGCCCGTCGAGGATGTCCGGCTCGGCGAATGCGTGGGGCACGTACGCGGTCAGGAACACGTCGTCATAGGCGTTGATCGCAAATCGCCAATCGTTCGAGGCGAAGTTCTTGGCCAGCAGGCGGTGGTAAACGGCCTCGTGATTGCGGTCGGGGTTGCGCATGATGAACGCCCGAAGTGAAATCGCCCGCTCGGTCGACGTGATGAGCACGGTGAAGCTGCCGCGCCGCTCGGACGGAAGCTCAACCGTCAGGCCGGCGTCCACACGCTCTGCGGGGACGCCGAGGTGCTCCAGACTCTGTGCAACCCGCTCGATCACGCGGCGCAGCTTATTAGGATCGCTCCATGCGTGTCGTCCTTCAGCGGGTCACAGAAGCCGCAGTGCGCGTCGATGACGCCGTCGTCGGCGAAATCGGCCCGGGCCTGGTCGCCTTGGTCGGCATCGGTTCCGGCGACCTCGCCGCCGACGTCGACGCGCTTGCGGCGAAGACCGCCGCGCTGCGGATCTTCGACACCGCAGACGGGGCGCGCTGCGTGGCCGACGTCGCCGGCGCCGTCTTGGTGATCAGCCAGTTCACCCTGCTCGCCGACACCCGGCGCGGCAACCGCCCCTCGTGGACGGGCGCCGCATCCCCGGACCATGCGCGTCCGCTTGTCGAACGCTTTGCCACGAACCTCGAGGATCGTGGGATCACCGTGGCCCGCGGAATCTTCGGCGCGCACATGGTGGTGAGCCTGGTCAACGACGGGCCGGTCACGATCGTCCTGGACCGCGAGGGCGCTAAATCCACAAAGTGATATGATCGCCGCGGCTTCAGCACAACAAGTGGTTCGCGCGAAGTGGGTGCCAAGCCCACTTTTTTATTGCTCAAAAAGGAATCCAAAGCAGTCGTGGTTGCACAATCCGACGTCGAGCGTGAAGTAGAACGCATCCTCGCCGGGTCACTCCCAAACGTCGACCTGCGTGAGGTGGTGGTCGTCGGCGCGGGGGACGACAGGATGCTGCGACTGGTGGTGGATCACCCGGACGGAGTGGATCATGAGCTGTGTGTCGCTGTGACACATGCGCTCGATCAGGCGGGATTGCGCGACCGGTACGGCATCGAGGTCTCCTCACCGGGACCGGAGCCACCACTTCGGACACTGGAGCATTACACGGCGGCAATCGGGTCACATGTGACCCTGGGTGTGAAGGGCGACGAGGATCGTCGCACGCGTTCGGTCAGTGGAGTCCTGACCGCCGTTTCGGACGAACGGGTCACCATCATGGCTCCAGACGGCGAGCGTCAGATCGCCGTCCCAAAGATTCAGCGGGGCAAGGTTGTCGAGAGGAGCGAGGCGTGAACAGAGAGATCCTCGATGCAGTGAAGACCATCGAGCGCGAAAAGGGCATCAGCGCGGAAACGCTGATCCTCGCGCTTGAAGACGCGCTGCTCGCCGCCTACAAGAAGACGCCCGAGGCGGCGGAGTACGTCAAGGTCGTCATTGACCGCGAAGATGGTGAAATGCGCGTCCTCCAACTCATCCTCGACGAGGATGAGGAGCCCCGGACCTTGCCGCAGATCGAGCCCGAGTGGGGCGAGGACGGCCCGCCAGAGGATTACATCGCGCCGGCGCCCGAGATCGACTGGGAGGCCTACGACGACGAGGAGCTCGACGAGGTCGACATCTCGACGGACAACTTCGGCCGCATCGCCGCCCAGACGGCCAAGCAGGTCGTGCTGCAGCGCATTCGCGAGGCCGAGCGCGAGATGATGTACGAGGAGTACGTCGATCGCGTCGGCGACATCGTGACCGGCATCATCCAGCAGTCGGATTCGCGCTATACGCTCGTGGATCTCGGTCGTGTGGAGGCCCTGCTTCCCGAGTCCGAACAGGTTCATGGCGAGCGCTACGACCACGGCGCACGTATCAAGGCGGTCATCGTCGACGTGCGTCACTCGACCAAGGGTCCGCAGGTCATCGTGAGCCGTCGCTCCGATGAGCTCATCCTGTCTCTTATACACATCTGACGCTGCCGACGAGCGATCTAGTGTAGATCTCGGTGGTCGCCGTATCAT
>CALMXK010000157.1 GCA_937871165.1 uncultured Actinomycetes bacterium | reverse complement strand
TGCCATCGCCAACACCGAGTTGGAGCCGTACTTCCAGCCGATCGTTGCAGCAAGCGACAACCGGCTGACACGCATCGAGATGCTTGCCCGATGGCATCGTCCCGGTGTCGGCCAGGTGTCACCGTCCGAGTTCATTCCGCTCGCGGAAGAGACGGGGATGGTGATCGACATCGGCCGATGGGGGCTTCGCTCCGCCGCCGCACTTGCGGTGCAGCTCCGTGCGTCCATCCCGGGCTTCGACGTCCCCATTGCCGTGAACATCTCCGGTGTGCACATCGTGCGCGGCGATGTGGTGGCCGACGTGGACGCCGCGCTTCTTGAGACCGGCTGCGACGCGAAGTGGCTGAGTGTCGAGCTGACCGAGACGTACCTGCTGGACGAGGCCGTGGAGCGTGTCAACCTGACACTGCAGCGGCTCGTGGAACGTGGCGTGGGACTGAGCATCGACGACTTCGGGACCGGCTACTCGTCGCTCACCTACCTGCGTCGGATCCCCGCCGACGTGGTGAAGGTGGACCAGTCGTTCGTCGCAGCGTCGGACACCCCCGGCGCCGACCAGCGAATCATCGGGCTGGTGACGACCCTCGCCCACACCCTCGGCATGCGCGTCGTGGCTGAAGGAGTGGAGACCCGGGAGCAGCTTCGCCGCGTTCGCGACGCGGGATGCGACGAGGTGCAGGGTTACCTGATCGCCCGGCCGATGGACACCCGCGCACTCTCCGCATGGCTCGTGTCCCAAGACGCCGCGCGCCTTCAACTGTCCAAGTATCTGGCCGCAACGATGACGGACTACGCCGTCTGAGCCGAACCGGCTGTCGAAATGTCGCGCCGCCGATCGTCATACGGATGAGACTGGTCGTCTCTCCGATGATCGAGAGGAGCAAGAAATGGCGCAGTACGTGTTCACATATGCAGGCGGCGGTCCGATGCCGGAAACCCAGGAGGCGCGCGACGCGTCGATGGTGGCGTGGCGGGCCTGGTTCGCAGGGATGGGCGCCGCGGTCCTCGATGCCGGCAACCCGTTCGGCGCATCGTCGACGGTGAGCGCCTCCGGCGTCGCCGACGGGTCACAGTCCGGCGTCAACGGCTACACCATCGTCACCGCTGCCGACCTGCCGACGGCGAGTGAGATGGCGAAGGGCTGTCCGAACCTGCGCGCGGGTGGCACGGTCGAAGTGCACGAGGTGTTCGAAGCGATGTAGGCGGTTCCCGCCACGACGTTAGGTCGACTCCGCTGCGACCACAGCGAGGTCGACCTCACGTGAATCGCGTCAGGCAACAGGCAGATGCCCGTGCTCGTTCTCGTAGGCGTGCAGATCCTCGAGTCGGAAGTGGTGACGTGCGCTCAACCACACGATGAACCAGCCGAGGAACAGTGCGACGCCTGGTCCGAGCGCGATGAGAAATCCGAGTGCCATCATGAGTTGCGTCCTCCTCCATGTCGCGCCGCCGGCAGGTGCCGCGGCGTTGTGTTTCGGGCCCGTGGGCGTTGCCGCGAGCCGCGAGCGGGTCGCGAGATTCCCTGACCGTTTGTCCGAACTGGTCGGCACCGGCGTCGAGCCGAACGCGACCTGAGCGCGCTCCGCCACGGCGGCGACGGACGGTCGCATTCGTCGATGCCGTGGCCTGAGCGCGCATGGTCAGCTCACCGTCAACGTGCCGGACATGCCGGCTTCTTTGTGACCGGGAACCGCGCAGTAGAACTCATACGTGCCGGGTTTGAGCGTCACGGTCAGGTCCGTGGAGGCGTTGCTGTCGATCGTCGTGCTCGTGCCGAGGACCGTGGTCCCTTGCTCGATCGCAACGTTGTGCGGCACCGGCGACGCGTTCGTCAGTTTGAAGTCGATCGCGCCGGCTTTCGCCGTCAACGCCTTCTGGACGAACTCGAGCTTGCCGGTCGGATCGGCAGTGACATCCACCGTCTGGGACGCCGCGGGGGTCGTCGCGGTGGTCGTGGCCGGAGGACTGACCGTGGTCGTTGCAGGCGGCGTCGTGGTGGGCGCGGCAGCAGAGGAGGACCCACCGCATCCCGCCACGACGACGCCGACCGGCGCCATCGCCGCCGCGGCCGCCACTCCCAGCATCTTCCGTGAGGTGATCATCGTCGATTCCTTCCTCTCCGTCACCCGGCTCCGTGTCCGGGCATCAAGTGCAGACGTGTTCCAAGTCCCATACTCGGCCCGATGGGACGTCCGCACCATCGGTCGGCAGAACGACCGAACGGATGAGTCGCTCCTCACCCCTTCGGCCGGAGGTTCGGACCGTGCAACGCCCCGACCGCCCGATTGGCCCCGCGCGCTGAGCGCCCCAGGATTGAGGCATGGCGCCGCTGAACATCACCATGACCCGACGCGACGCCGCTCAACACGGGCGGGCGTATGGTTGACCCAGGACCGATCACGAGGACATCACCGTCTGGAGATCACCTCATGGCTGACAAGCCGAAACGTGTTCAGGTTGTGGTTGTCGATGATCACCCGGTGTTTCGCGAAGGGGTCGTACGGGCCCTGACCTCAGCCGGTCTGCAGGTGGTCGCCGAATGCTCCGCCGGGCGCGACGCCCTTGCCCGGGTGACCGAGCTGCGCCCCGACGTGGTCCTGCTCGACTACAAACTTCCCGAGCTCAGCGGACTCGAGGTCGCCCACGCGATTGTGCGTGACGAGATCCCGAGCAGGATCCTGTTCCTGTCCGCGCACACCGAGAGTGCCGTCGTCTACGCGGCGCTCGAAACGGGAGCATCCGGGTTCCTCTCCAAGGAGGCACGCCGCGAGCAGATCGTGGACGCCGTGCGTGCATGTGCGGACGGACGCAACGTGGTGCCGGCGGATGTCGCCGAGGGACTGGTGGCGGAGATCCGGTTGCGGTCCACTTCCGACGCGCCGGTGTTGACCGGACGCGAACGGGAGATCCTCAAGCTGATCGCCGCGGGTCGGAGTCTTCCTGAAATCGCGAGGGCGCTGACGGTTGGACTCACGACGGTGAAGACCCACGCCCAGCACCTGTACGAGAAGCTCGGCGTGTCCGACCGGGCCGCGGCGGTGGCCGAGGCGATGCGCCGAGGGTTGATCGAATAGCGACGCCGGGGACAGCCCGGGACGGGCCGGCCGACGACGCAACAGCAACCACTGAAGCTGAGCGCCTTGTCGCGTGGTTGCGTTTGCCGGTGATCGGACTGATGGCACTCGGTGAGGAGGTCAGCACCACGGACGACCCCCGATCCGGATTCACCGTCGCGATCGTGGCGTTCGCCATCTGGGCGGTCGTGCTCTTCGTCTGGGTGCATGTGCGGACCGTCTCGCCGACGTTCGGATTGCTCACCGCCCTCGTCGACATCGTCGCGATCACCGGACTGACGTACCTGTCCGGCGGCGCGTCCTCACAGGCGCGGGTGGCCTACTCGCTGGTGCCGCTCACCTTCGCCTTTCGGTTTCGGGTGCGGCTGACCGCCGTTGCGAGTGCCCTGGTGGTGGTGGCGTACCTGGTGCAGGCGCTCAGCCATCCGTCGCGCACCCGTGGCGCCGACTACATCGTGCTGCAAGCCGGCTATCTCACCTGGCTCGGCGCCGCGTCGCTGCTTCTGGCCTGGATGCTTGCCCGGCGCACGCGACGCATCGGGGAGCTCGTGGAGCAGAGCCGCCACCTGCTGGTGGACTCCCTCGGCGCTGAGGAACGTGAGCGGCAGGGCCTTGCCGAAGCGCTCCACGACACGGCGCTGCAGAACCTGCTGTCCGCGCGACACGACCTGCACGAGGCCTTCGACGCGGTGCCCCATCCGGCGGTGGCTCGCGCCGAGGCGACCATCACCGACACGGTCGGGCAACTGCGCGACGTTGTGGCCGACCTGCATCCGCTGGTGCTCGACCAGGCGGGCCTTGAGGCGGCACTGTCCGCGGCGGGAGCGCACGCGGGACGGCTCGGCCACTTCACGGTGCGGGTGACCTGCACGGCGCGCCCGGCCTACCCGGAGCAGCGTGTCCTGCTCGCAGCCGCCAGGGAGATGCTCACCAACGTCACCAAGTACGCGCACGCCAATCAGGTCGATCTGCGGTGCACCGATCGCAATGGGTGGACGGTCCTCAGCGTGACCGACGATGGAGTGGGGTTCGACCCCGCCTCAGTCTCCAACAGCTTGACGTCCGGCCACATCGGTCTGGCATCGCAGCGGACCCGCATCGAGAGCGCGGGAGGAGATCTGACCATCGACAGCCGGATTGGCGAGGGCACCACGGTGACGGTGCGTGTCCCTTCCACGGCACCGTGAGCAGACCCTGGCCTGATCGTTCGACGCGCGAACGACGTGACGTCCGCCAATTTGTCCCTCTGGTGCCGGGCACCTCATACACAATTCATACCGTTTTCCTACCGACGCGCGTCCAGCACAGCATGCTCTCGGCCGGGCCACCGACCACCAGGAACTTGCAGTAATTCCAGGCATTTTCTCTCTTTCGGTCGTACGCGACGACGCGTGGCACACGACGCCAACCGCCCACACGGGCTCCGCGCAAACCGGAGGTTTAACAGCCTAAGCTGGGAACCCGCGACAGTTGGCCCTGCAATCATGAGTCAACTATGAGTGTTTCGTGAACGAATCCAGAGCCTTCCTTGAGGTACCGGATCGATAATTCACATGCGGGTTTGAGAAAGTCGTTGGGCCAAGGAGGGACCACGATGATGAATCGCCAACGGAGGATCTTCCTGATCGTGCCGGCTGTTGTGCTTGCCGTCGCGACGCCGGCGATGGGACGCACCGTGACTTTCTCGGGGCAGCAGTGGACCGTCAAGAACAGTGTCGCAAAAGTCGGCCCGGGACCCAACATCTTCTCGGAGTCGCAGCGCAACGTCTTCGTCGACCGCCGCGGTCGCCTGCACCTGCGCCTCACTCGCGTCGCCACCCGCGGAGCGCGAGACGGTGTGTGGTACTCGGCCGAAGTGATCGGGACCCAAAGCCTCGGCTACGGCACCTACTCCTGGACGATCGACAGTCGACTGGATCGCTTTGATCCAAACGTTGTGCTCGGCCTGTTCACCTGGAGCAACGATCCCGCCTACAACAACCGGGAAATCGACATCGAGTTCACCCGGTTCGGCAACCCGCGCAACCCGTTCAACGCGGATCGCACCGTGTCGCCGTACACGAAGCTCGAAAACAACGCGCCCTTCGTCCAGCCGGCCAGTCGCCGGTCGATCCACAGCTTCACCTGGGCGCCCAACCAAGTCACGTTCCGGAACTCCAACCGCCTCTTCGCGCAGTGGACGTTCACAGGAAGCGACGTTCCCCGCGCCGGCGACGAGACTCCGCGCATGAACCTGTGGCTCTTCCAGGGCCGCACACCCAAGCGTGCGAAAACGATCGAAGTGATCATCTCGGACTTCAGATTCACACCGCTTGGCTAAGTACGTGACGGTCGGCGCCCGCGGGGGGCGCTGACCGTCGTCACATCTCTCGTGATGGCCGGCCCAGCCGGCCATCACCGTTGTTTCTTCCGACCCATCGTGGTCGGACGAGCCTGGCCCATGGGAAGGGGCGTGCGATCAGATCGCACGGGGGTTCGGCAACCATCACGAACAGTGGCGTATTCGACCTGTCGAACACGCCACTTTTTTGAAGGTTTCTTGAGCGCGACAAGCGCGAATCCTGCGGTAGCTTCGCTACCGTTTCACCATCACCTCGGCATGGATGCCGGAAGGAGATTCATCATGAGAAGCCCACGGATGGGCTTGCTGATCGTCGCGGTTTGTGCGCTGTCTGTGCACGCATCGTCGGCGTTCGCAGTCTCGGGGAACGCAAACCCCCTCAGCTCTGGCGCAAACGGCGGCGATGCGACGGCAACACGCGTCATCACGTTCGCCGGCCGGGAGTGGCTCGTCAAGGATTGGGGCGCCACCACCTTCGGACCGGGCCCGAACTACTTCTCTGATTCGATCAGAAACGTCTGGGTCGACCAGTCTGGGCGGCTCCACCTCAAGCTGACCAAGCAGAACGGCACCTGGTACGCCGCAGAGGTGATCGCCAAGGAGAGCCTGGGGCACGGCAAGTACAGCTTCACACTCGATTCGCCGGTGGACGACCTCGACCCGAACGTGACGCTCGGACTGTTCACGTGGAGTGACACACCGGACTTCAACAACCGCGAAATCGACATCGAGTTCGCGCGTTGGGGCAACCCGTTGGCTGAGACGAACGCTCAGTGGGTTGTTCAACCGCATTACCTCGACAACCACATGTGGTCGTTTCGCCAGAACGACGCGGCGAACTCCACCCACACGTTCACGTGGGAGCCGACGCAGGTGGCGTTCACCACCACGTCGGGCACCGTCCCGTTCTGGTCCTACTCGGGCGCCGACGTGCCGCCCGCAGGCGACGAGCGCGTCCACATGAACCTGTGGTTGTTGTGGGGCCAGCCCCCGATGAATGGCAAAACACAGGAGGTGATCGTCAGCGACTTTACCTTTACCCCGATGTCCAACTAATCACCCGAGTCGTGTCGTGGCGCACCCTTCCCGCGCCACGACATGACGCGGTCTCGGTGCGGAGCTCCCCCTCCGCACCGTATCGCCTCCTTCATCACCTCACCGCCTCGGCGCGATCAGCGCACGGCGCGGTAGACGTGGCTTCGCCGACGAGCGCGGCGGAAGACGACTTGCCAAAGCTGCAGTTCGCGCACGCGAAATGACCCGGCCGACGACAGCAGGTAGTACCGCCAGGTCCGACGGAACCGTTCGTCGTAGTTCGGCAGGTCGTCCCACGCGCCCTCGATGTTGGCGTGCCACGCCATGAGGGTGCGGTCGTAGTCGGGACCGAAGTTGTGGACGTCCTCGATCGCCCAGTGCCCACGAGTGGCGTGCGCAACCTGATCGAGTGACGGGATCACGCCGCCCGGGAAGATGTACTTGTCAAACCACGGGTCGGTGGCGTGCTGAGGCATGTTGGACCCGATGGTGTGGTGCAGCGCCATGCCGTCTTGCGTGAGCAAACGCGCGTTGGCGGCAAAGAAGGCGTCGTAGTTCTTGGGGCCGACGTGCTCGAGCATGCCGACGGACACGATGCGGTCGTAGCGGCCCTCCACGTGCCGGAAGTCGCACTGTTGGATGTCGACGTTCAACCCGGCGCAGCGGCGGCGCGCAACCTCCACCTGCCGCGTCGCCGGCGAGATGCCGGTGACCCGCGCCCCGTAGCGCTCCGCGGCGAACCGCGCGAGCCCGCCCCATCCACAGCCGATGTCGAGCAAACGCATGCCGGGCTCCAGCCCGAGCTTCGCGCAGATCAGGTCAAGCTTCGCCTCCTGCGCAGCGTCCAGGTCGGCGGCGTCGTTCCAGTATCCGCAGCTGTAGATCATCCGCGTGTCGAGCATCCGCTCGTACAGGTCGTTGCCGATGTCGTAGTGGGCCGATGCGTTGCGTGCGGCGCGGCGCACCGTCTGGCGGTTTTGCAGCTGGCCGCGCAGTGCCACCGACATCACCCGCCGTCCGGGTTTGACGCGGGAGGCCAGATCGGCGATCTGCACCTTGGCGATGAACTCGTCCACCTGCTCGGCGTCCCACCACCCGTCTTGGTAGCTCTCCCCGAGCCCCAGCTCACGATCGCGGACGATCCGCTCGTAGAAGCGTTCGTCGTGCACGTGAATGTCGCCGGGACCGGGTCCGTCGAGTTCGACCCCCGCGGCGTCCAGCAACCCGAGCACGAACGACTTGGCGTGATCGGTGGGAACGTTGGCGCGTCCGGCGACCGGATGCGCCCTGACCAGCGTAGCCCTCATCCTGCACCCCCCGAATTGTGCGCAGAACTTGTTGGAACACCCGTTATCCAACTCCTCGACGGTTGCGAACGCAAGGGGTCGGGGACCACGGCGGATGAGCTGCGGCCCTGTCTCTTATACACATCTCCGAGCCCACGAGACTAAGGCGAATCTCGTATGCCGTCTTCTGCTTGCAAAAA
>CALMXK010000156.1 GCA_937871165.1 uncultured Actinomycetes bacterium | reverse complement strand
TTCAAGCAGAAGACGGCATACGAGATTCGCCTTAGTCTCGTGGGCTCGGAGATGTGTATAAGAGACAGGTCCTCGAACGACGTCCAGGGGCCGTCGAAGTCTCGCACCCAATCCGCAAGTGGACGTGACGGAGCGACTGAATTATTCGGCTCGTCGGCGTCGGCCAGGGTGAAGCATCGGTGGGCGGATGCGGTGAGTTGCGGTTCATGTGCAAGCGTGGTCATGCGCACTCCGTCAGGCAATGCCGTTTCCCATGTCACGGCATGCTCGATGTCAAGAACCGCCTCCACGTCACGATCGGCGCAGACGAATTGGCGCGCCTCCAGCACGCTGCGAAGCGCTTCGTCGGCGCGTACATCGCGACATGCCACGAGGAGTCCACTGGCGCCAAGCTCGCGCGCACGTCGGCAGCCCGCATCCAGGATTGCAGGGATCGCGCCGTCCGCGCTTGGGAATGTCGCCATCTCAATCTCAAACGGTTCGGTGGCCGCTGTCCAGCGTGAATCGGTCAGTTGGACGGCCCCGACCGGTCGCCCGGCGATATCCCGGATGAGCCAGCATTCGGTGTACGGGTCGAGTTCGGACTCATAGCGGGTCTCAAGCGGTGTGAGTCCATCGTCCGGCCGCGCAGTGCTCCACACGGTGCACCACAGGCCGATCTGGTCGTCGCGCGCAATGTCGATCGGAACGATCATGGTTGTCCCGCCGGTGGGCGCCAGTAGCGTTCGAGCAGCTCATCCACACCGGTGTCGATGGCGGGCAGGGCGCCTGCAAGGAGCGGCGTCAGGTTGCCCGCGACACCCGCCGCAGCGCTCGCAATTTCGAGTTCACGCAGTGCGCCACGGACCTCGGTGCTCAGGGTGTCTTGAATCGGAACGAGCGGGTCGGTGGCGGCGATGAAGGCGATGTGCGCCTTGCGGATCGCGTCGTGTCGGGTGATCGCCTCGTCGAGCGCGGACATTCGCGCGACCGCACGGGTGGGGTCCTCTCGCCACGCGATCAGGTCGGTGGTGCTTTCAATGAGTGTGTCGATGGCGACGCGCACCGCCCGGTCGTCGATCACGGTGCGTGCCGTGGTCGCCTCTCCGATCATCACCTGCATGGCGGCGACGTCGAGCGCTTCCTCGGTGTGTTCGATCAGCAGGGCCACGCGCAACACCTCGCTGACGGCGGGGCCGGCTGGGACGGGCTGCAAGTCGCGGTCGACGCACCCGATTCGTCCGTCGTCGAATGCGCACATGTAGTGGCGAACGCCTGGGCGTGCTTCCACGGCGCGCACGCCGATGACCGTCCCACCTCCGATCGCCTGCGCGGCGGACTGTGCAGCGGTGAGGTCGGTGACGAGCTCGTCCAGCTGGTCGTGGTCAGGCGCCATACGGACAGGGTATCGAGTGTGTACGTACAATCTGCTGATGCCGCCCGTTCCCGCCGACCGGATCACACTTCCTCCGGCCGGTGAGATCGCCGAGCGGCTGATGGCGCCCAGCGGGCCAGCTGCCCAGGCACCCAGCGGAATTCGGATGGCCGCGGTGTTGTTGCTGCTGTTCGACCTCGACGGCGAGCCCCACACGATTCTGACGCGCCGGGCCGACCACCTGTCGCACCATCCGGGTCAGGTCTCGTTGCCCGGCGGCCGGTTTGAGACGGCGGATGGTGATCTGGCGACGACGGCTCTGCGTGAGACGCACGAGGAGATCGGCATTGCGCCGGAGTCGGTACGGATCGTGCGCCAGCTCGGGAGTGTGCACACACGGGTCAGCAGTTTTCTGGTGACGCCGTTTGTGGGGGTGGCGGCCGGTCCGATCGAGCCGGTCCCGTGCGACCGCGAGATCGCACGGGTGATGCAGGTGTCGATCGCCGACATCCTCGCGGCGGATGCACGGCTGCCGCGCTTTCCGACGCTCGCGACCCTCCGCTACCCGCTTGACAACGAGGATGTGTGGGGCGCGACCGCCCGCATCCTCTCGGACTTCACACGTGTTCTTCGCCGGGTGCTCGCGACTCCATGACAAGCGACGGCCGGCTTGGCAGCTCAGCTTGTCCGGCATGCCCTGTTTCGCCCCCGCTCGCCAGCGCGTCGAGGTGCTCCATGTGGGCCACAAGCGCGCCGCGCCGCGGATCACCCTCACCGAGTTGCGCCAGATACGACCCGACCCGCTCACGAATCTGAAGCGCGAAGTGCGGTGTGGCGGCGCCGACCATTTGCTGCAGCTCGGCGTCACTTGGAATGGGATACAGGTGCTCACGAACAGTCATCTCCCTGATTGTCGCAGATCGCCGCCCGGTGCGACCGCTTGACGGCTATGGCGTCCCCCATGGCACGCCTCCCTCAGCTTCGCCCCAGATCCCGCGCCGGGCCGTCCGCGCGCTCTGTTCCAACCGCCGCAGTTCCCCGGCATGCACGGTGTTCGGTCGGATTGCGAGGGTCCGTCCGTACCCCCGTTTGATGAGTTCCGCATTCACGAAGCGTTGCCCCACGTACACGTCTCCCAGAGTCCGGCCATGTGCGTCGCGGACCTCGTTTTCAAACACGACCCGCACAATCTTCCCTGCCACGAGCTCCTGGTTTGCACGGCGCGCCTGTTCGGCGAAGCGCTGCACCGGCTGGCGTGGATGGTGCAGCTCCGGCGTGTCCACCCCGATGTAGCGCACAGTGCCGATCCCCTGAACGACGATGGTGTCGCCGTCGATGACGCGCTCCACACGACCGTCGACATGTCCGGGCACCGTCGTCCCGCACCCGCTGAGCGCCAATGCCCCGCACCACGTGAGGGAGATTGTGACGCTCCGCGCAAATTGTTCCCGCAAGGTGCGAACTTGCGAGGGTCGCCCAACCATGGGTGGGCTTGGAGGCCGTTTTGGCTTGTCTATCATCGCTCGGCAGTGACCTCCCTACACAGAAATTCCCCATGGCGATGAGAGACGACGACAAGCTGGTTCGCCAGCTCTCGCTCGTCGCGTATCTCATGTCGCAGCACCGGCCGGTCACGGCCGACGAGATTCACGAGAACGTCGAGGGGTATGGCGGGATGAGCGAGCAGGCGTTCCTGCGTCGCTTCTACTCCGACCGCAGCGAGCTTGAGGCCATGGGCTTCTCGCTGACGGTGGACCGCCCCGGCGACGACCCGTTCCAGGGTGACCTGTACGCCCTGCCGCCGGAGAGTTACTACCTGCCTCCCATCGATTTCGATGAGACCGAGCTGTCGGCGCTCCATACGTGCCTCTACCTGCTCGAAGGGCAGTTTGCATACGCGGAACCGCTCCGACTGGCGCTCCAGCATTTGACGCTCGGCCGCCCGAGCCCGTTCGACGACCATGCGGCGCGCACCGTCGCGGTCAACCTGCTCGGTCCGGGCTACTCGTCCGACGTCGCCGCCCACCTGACCAAGATCGAGTCGGCCATCGGTCGCCGCAAGACGATCCGGTTCACCTACTACTCGATCGGCCGCGACGAGCGCTCGCAGCGCGAGGTCGATCCGTACAGCCTGCTGTACATGGCCGGCAACTGGTACATGGTCGGGCTCTCGCACGAACGTCAGGCGACCAGGATCTTCCGGTTGTCGCGCATCGAGGGACGCATCACCTTCAAGTCCCGGGCCGAGCACGACTTTCCCGCTCCCCGCGACTTCGACCTGTCGCCCTACCGCGACCGCGCGCCGTGGCAGCTCGGCGACAATGACGGTGAGGCGGTCATCAAGGTGTCGCCGACCATCGCATGGTGGGTCGAGCGGATGTTCGGCATGTACGGCACGTTCACCACGGGTCGCGACGGCCATGGCACGTTCACCACCTCCTTCGGCGGAGTTCGCGAGATCACCACGTGGGTGCTTGGACTCGGCGCGGAGGCGGAGGTCATCGGGCCGCCGGCACTTCGCGGTGCGGTGATCGGCGCACTTGAACGCGTCCGCGATCGCCATGAAGTCAACGAGGGTCCGTACGAGTTCCCCACCGGGCGGATGGACGTCATCGTGCGTGTCGAGCCGTCGGGCACGCCGACACCCGGTCACACCGTCGCACCGGACCGCGTGGTCGCCGCCGACCGCTTCACCCGACTGCTCGCGTTGATGACCCGACTGCTGTCCTCCTGCGGCTCCGCCCGTGAGGGACGGGTTCCGACCAGCGACCTTCGCAGCGACCTCAATCTGACCCAGCGGGAGCTGGAGGACGATCTGAGTCTGCTCAACCTCATCAACTTCGGCGGCGGCTGCTACGCGCTGTTCGCCCAAGTCGAAGACGGCGAGGTCGTGGTCTCCAAAGAGACCTACGGCGAGCAGTTTGCGCGACCGGCGCGGCTGTCGCCGCTTGAGGCGAAGGCGTTGCTGTGGGCCGTGCAGTTCATCGGCGACCGTCTTCCGATCGGTGGCGAGGATCCCCTCGCGTCCGCTCGGCACAAGATCGAACAGGCCATCGGCGAGGACCGGCTGCCGCCCGTCGAGCTCGGCCGGACGGCCACCGCAGACGCCTCCGTGGCGAACGCGATCACCAGCGCCATCCGTGATGACCGGGTGCTTGCGATCGACTATTGGACCGAGTCGCGCGGCGAGATCACCAGCCGCGAGATCGACCCGCACCTGCTCGTGAACATGCGCGACGCCTGGTACGTGGTCGCATGGTGTCGCAGCGCCGACGAACAGCGCACATTCCGGCTGGATCGCATCCGCTCCGCCAAGGTCACGCGCAAGAAGTTCGCGCGCCGCGCCGAGCTCAACCTGGGGCCGTATCTGCCGTGGGGCGACCGCCCGACATCCGGCGAGACGTCGGCGCAGAGCGCATCCGTGTGGTGCGACCCCTCGATCGCCAGGTGGCTCGCCGAGGAGCATCCGTCCATCGAGCGTCACAGCGACGGATCGATCCTCGTGGAGATCCCGTATGCCAGCGAAGCATGGCTGGTGAAGGAACTGATCAAGCATCAGGGCGACGCCGTCCTGTTCGAGCCGCTCGCCTTGCGCACCACCATCGCCGAGACCGCCACGAAGATGCTGCTGCGCTACCGCACACCCGCCGAGCCGCCGCCATCGGGGACACCACGCGTACATACCAAGGCGCCCTCACGGGCGTCCTCGCGGGTGCGATAGCGCCTCGTCCCATCAGCGCCCCCGGGCGCTGTAGCGGTTGAGCGCGTCGCGTGCCACGAGCCCGTCGATCTCAAGGCGCCCCAGAGCGGAGACGATTTCTGCCGTGCTCAAGCCGCAGGTCTCGGCAAGTTCATCGACGAGTTGTGGCTCGCGCAGGACTTCGTCGAACACGACGGCGTCCGGGCCGCCCTCAGGTGCCGCAGGGCCGGCACTTTCGCCCAGCCAGCGAAGTCCGTCGAGCTCCGCGACGACGTCCTCGGCACGTTCACAGAGGGCTGCACCCGCGCGAAGGAGGTGATGGCACCCCTGGCTCATGGTCGCGCCCGCCGGCCCGGGCACGGCAAGTACCGGACGCCCGAGGTCCAGGGCGAAGTCAGCCGTAATCAGGGCGCCCGAGCGCTCGGCGGCTTCCACAACCACCACGGCGTCTGCGATCCCTGCGACCACACGATTTCGCGCCGGGAAGCGCCACGGAGCCGGTGGTGTCTCGAACCAGTACTCGGAGAGAACCGTGCCGCCGCTCGCAATGATCCGCTCTGCGAGTCGCAGATTGGTGCGTGGCGCGATCTGATCGACCGACGACCCCAACACCGCGATCGTCGAGCCGCCGGCGTCGAGCGCTCCTTGGTGGGCCGCGGCATCGATTCCGAGGGCCAAGCCGCTCACCACCACCGCTCCCTGCCGGCACAGATCGCTGGCGAGCGACCGTGCAAAGCTCAACCCGCGCGCGGTCGGCCGCCGACTCCCGACGACGGCCACGACGGGCACACCGTCCCCCGCCTGACCAAGCGGCGAGCCGCGCCCCACCAGCGCGAATGGCGGATCGACGAGTGCGTCGATCGAGGGTGGCAACTGCGCCGACCACCACGCGCCCTGTCGTGCAAGTTCCTCCATCGCCCACTCGGTCGAGAATGCTTTGCGAGCAGCCTTCCACGCGCGCAGCGCGTCATCGTCGTGGCCGAGCACACTCGGTAGGCGTCCCTGATCGCAGTCCCACAGCGCCTTGGCACCGCCGGCCCGGCGAGCAGCCGCCTGCAGGTCGCGGTTGACCGCCTGGGCGAGCACAAGAAGTCCGAGGCGCCACATCATGCGGCCATCCGATCTGCCGAAGGCAGTCGGTAGCCGAGCGCTTCTGTCAGGTGCCGCGTCTCGACGCGTTCGACACCCTCGAGGTCGGCGATCGTTCGCGCGACACGCAGTAGCCGGTCATATGCACGGGCAGACAAGGCGTAGCGATCGACTGCACGACGAAGCAGTGCTTCCTCCGGGCCTTCCAAGACACAGACCGCCCGCGCGGCCGCGGCGGGAAGGAGCCCGTTCGCAACCGTCTGGCCCCTGGCAGCTGCCCGCGCCCGCGCAGCGATCACGCGCGAGCGTACGACGACGCTCTCCTCCCCACCTTGCACCTGTCCCACGATGTCGCCGGATTCGAGTCGGGGCACCGTCAGGTGGAGATCGATCCGATCCATGATCGGGCCGGAGAGACGCGCGCGATAGGCGGTCGCCCTGCCCGGCGGACAGGTACACGGACGGTCGGCGTCGCCGTCATAGCCGCACGGGCAGGGGTTGCCTGCGCAGACGAGGAGCGGACGCGCAGGAAACCGTGCCGTCATCATTCCCCGCGTGATGTCCACGGTGCCCTCCTCAAGTGGCTGGCGCAATGCGTCCAGGGCCGCAGGGGAGAACGCACACACCTCGTCCAAGAACAGGACGCCGAGATGCGCCAAGGTGACTTCACCGGGGCGCGGAACCGTGCCACCGCCCACCAGACCGACCGCCGAGATCGTGTGATGTGGCGCCCTGAACGGTCGCTCGGCCATCATCGCCGCCCCGGCGGGAAGCTTGCCGGCCACCGAATGGATGCGGGTGAGCGTGACCGCGTGATCGAGATCGAGCGGCGGCAGAATCGATGGCAAGCGCCGCGCGAGCATGGTCTTCCCGCCTCCGGGCGGACCGATCATCAGCGTGCTGTGGGCTCCGGCAGCGGCGACCTCGAGCGCTCGTCTGGCACCGGACTGCCCGCGGATCTCTCGCATGTCGGGCCCGTGGCGACCGGCATGGTCCGCCAGCAGCCGCTGCGGATCGATCGCCGCAAACTCCGCCTCCGTCCGGCCCTCCAGGATGTCCACGGCGTGACGCACACTCGTTGCGGGAACGATGTCGACGCCGGTCACAAGGGCGGCCTCCGCGGCGTTGGCAGCAGGGACGATAAGTCGCGTCCATCCGTTCGCAGCGGCGTGCTCGGCCATGGCGATCGTTCCCTGGAGTGGGCGAAGTGAACCGTCGAGTGCGAGCTCACCCACGGCGCCGAGCCCCGCCAGCAACGTGCGTCGAATCTGCCCGGACGCCGCGAGAATCGCGAGCGCGATCGGCAGGTCATATTGCGGCCCGACCTTGCGCAAGTCAGCCGGTGCCAAGTTCACGATGATCCGTTGCCGCGGCACCTTGAACGCCTGGTTGACGAGTCCCGATCGAACGCGCTCTCTGGACTCCTGTACGGCGGTGTCCGGGAGTCCGACAACCGCGAAGGCCGGCATCCCGGAACGCAGGTCGGCCTCGACGTGCACCGTGGCGGCGTGCAGCCCGAGAAGGGCCGGAGAGACGATGTGAGCAACCATGGCTGGAAGTTTGCGACGGCCGGGTGTGTCGGCGCTGTGTCACATCCGCAAATTCTTTCGCAGGACCTGTGTCAATTGTGTGTCATCACGTCGCAGCCCTCGTCGGTTGATTTCGACACAGATCCGACACGCTGACGACACAGCGGCGACACACCAGGCTGTGGCACAGTCGATTGCATGGACGACGGACGACGAGGTGAACGGGCGGCGCACCGCTACCTGCTGCGACGCGGGTGGCACCCGGTCGTGCGCAACTGGGAGGGCGCCGGGGGCGAGCTCGACATGGTCATGATGCGGCGCGGAATCCTCGCCGTGGTCGAGGTCAAGACCCGAAGCGACCCCGACGAACTTGATGAGCCGATCAGTCTCGCTCAGCGCGCACGCATCATCAGGGCCGCTGCGGTGTTCGCCTCGCGGCGAGCGGACCTGGCGGAGCTCGCCCTGCGGTTCGACCTGATCACCGTGGACCGCTCACGCCGACCCGCTCGCATCACGCACACGGCAGGCGCCTTCAGCCCGGCGGATCCTCAAACAGGCGCATGGTCGCGTCGTCCGGGTAGGCGGTGGACTGAAACGATCGACGATGGATGGGCGTGAGCCCATGCGCGCGCAACGCCTGCTGATGGAGGGGGGTGCCGTAGCCGACATGTGACCCAAAACCGAACTCCGGCCACGTGCTTGCCGCGGGCCCGGTCATCATCCGGTCTCTGACGGTCTTGGCGATCACCGACGCCGCGGCGATGGCCGCAGAGGTGCCGTCACCGCCGATCACGGCCCGATGATTGGGCGGTGCAGGCGCCGGCAAGCGAAAGCCGTCTGAGAGCGTGACGTCGGCCAGATCCGCCAGTCCGGCAAGGCACTCCGCCAAAAGGCGCAGGTTTGCCCGGTGCAGCCCGCCGCGGTCGATGGTGGGCGCACAAGCCGAGCGGACGACCACGCGCTCCGCATGCATGATGATTGCTCCGGCCAGATCCTCGCGGGCGCGGGCCGAGAGGCGCTTGGAGTCGTCGAGCGCACGCAGCTCGTTGCGCGCGCGTCGCCCCAGCGCATGCGGGTTGAACGCGACGCCCGCCGCCACCAGGGGGCCGGCAAGGCATCCGCGACCAGCCTCGTCGGCGCCGCCGACGATGATGCCCTCCTGCGCCCGGTCATAGCGAAACAGCCGCGCACTGCGCGCCTGGGTTCTCCGCTTTGCCTGCTTCGGTTGTTTGGGAGGCGCGCTCACGCGTGAATCCTCCCAGATGCGAAGCGGACTAGCGCTGCTTCTCGCGGACGCGTGCCTTCTTGCCGACCTTGTCGCGCAGGTAGTAGAGCTTCGCGCGACGAACGGCACCCTCGGTGATGCGCTCGATCTTCTCGATCTTCGGCGAGTGCACGGGGAACGTGCGCTCCACGCCCACTCCGAAGCTCTGCTTGCGCACCGTGAAGGTCTCACGCGAGGTCGATCCCTGGCGCTTGATCACGATGCCCTCGAACACCTGGACACGGCGACGCTGACCTTCGATGACCTGAAAGTGCACGCGGACGGTGTCGCCCGGCTTGAACTCAGGCACGTCATCACGCAGCTGCATCTGCTCAAGGCTTTCAATGACGCTTACTGGCACGACGACTCCTCGGGTTCCGATCCGCAAACGGCCGACAATCTAGCAGAGCATTGGGCGAATTTGCCCCAACCGCGACGACCATCCCGCAGATCGGCGGTCGAATGCGCGACCGCGCTTTGCAGTCCGGCTGCGGTTGGACGTCCGGACAGGTCACGGCCAAACCGCCTCGTGGATCGCGACGGCGCGGTACGCAGAGGTCCACAATCGCCTCGCCGCGCACCCCTTGAAGCCGTCACGGTCGAGGATCGCGCGTCTGGTCCGCACGCCACGAGGCGATGGCACCGTGGTTTCCGGAGCGGAGCACCTCCGGGACACCCCATCCGCGAAATTCCTGCGGACGCGTGTAGTGCGGATACTCGACCCGACCTTCAAGGCCGTCCGAGAACGACTCGGCGTGAAGGCTTTCCGCGTTGCCGAGGGCGCCCGGGATCTTGCGGGCAACCGCGTCGATGATCGTCATCGCCGCGGTCTCCCCTCCCGCCACGACAAACGGCCCCAGGCAGATCTCGTCGTTCGCCAGGTGCGTGTGGACCCGCTCGTCAAATCCCTCATAGCGTCCGCAGAGGATGACCAGGTCCTCCACGTCCGCGAGCTCGTTCGCCACCTGGTCGCGAAACTGTCGACCCCGTGGCGTCAGCACCGCGACACGCCGGGTGTCACGCACCTGGTCCGCAGGCACCCCGTAGACGGCCTCAAACGCCGCTGCAACGACATCCACGCGCAGAACCATGCCCGGGCCACCCCCGAACGGCGCGTCGTCCACCTGGCCTGCCACGAGCGGCGTGTAGTCGCGATAGTTGAAGCATCTGAGCTCAAGGAGCGCGTCGCCGACCGCGTTGGTCAGGTGGCGGGGCCGGCGCATCCAATCGAACCACTCGGGAAAGAGCGTGAAGACATCGACTCTCACGCATCCGCTCCGCCGAACAGGTCCTCACGGACGGCCATCTGGCGCCGACTGACGTCAAATCCCACGATCGCGTCATGTGTGAACGGAACCAGAACCACCGTGTCGTCCTCACCGCGCACGGCGAGTGAGTCGTTCGCAGCGCCGCCATGGACCTGTTCGACCGTGCCGAGCGGCCGACCGCTCGGAGCCAGCACGACGCTGCACCCGATCAGGTCTCGGACGTAGAACTCGTCGGGATCCTCGATCGAAGGCAGCAGTGCGGTGGGAATCTCAAGCACCGCGCCGACCAAATCGGCGAGCGCTTCACGCGTGGCGGCCTGGTCGAACCGCAGGATCAGGGCGTCGTGCCCCTCGCGCGCCGACTGCAGCGTCAGCTGCCGTGAGCCGCCTGCACGCAGTCGGGCGTGGAGCGTCGCGCCGGTGGCAAGGCCACGCAGCGTGGGGCCCGTGGGATAGGCGCGCACCTCACCAACCACGCCGTGCGGGCGCCCGAGCTCACCGATCACGACGTGGCCGTCAGTCGGCTCCGGGCGAACCCTCATACCGGCGCAGGCGTCCTAGTCGACGATGTCGAGCCCGGCGCGCACACCCTGTGCGCGGCCCGCGGCCTGTGTCACCGTGCGAAGCGCGTGGGCGACACGCCCACCGCGACCGATGACCTGCCCACGCTGCGCTTCCGGCACCGACAACTCGAACAGGACGCGGTCACGATCCTCCCGGACCGCCACCGACACGTCGTCGGGGGCGTCGACCAGCGCACGCCCCAGATCGCCCACCATCGTTGCGATGGCGTCCTCGGCCGACATTAGGCGGCCGCCGCCTGCTTCTCGGCGATCTTGATCAGCTTCGCAACGGCCTCTGAGGGCTGTGCGCCCTTGGCGAGCCACGAGTTGACCTTCACAAGGTCGATCTCCACGAGGGAGGGCTCGGTCTGCGGGTTGTACCGTCCGACCGTCTCGATGTTGCGTCCGTCACGCGGGGAGCGCGAATCGGCGACCACGACGCGATAGATCGCGTTCTTCTTGCTACCCACACGGGTGAGGCGAATCTTGACCACGTTGCTCCTACTGTCCTTAGTTCAGGTTCCCAAATCCCGGTGGGAGCTTCCCACCCTTGCCAAATGACTTCATGAGCTTCTGCATCTGCTTGAACTGATTCAGAAGCTGGTTGACCTCTTGCACACTCGTCCCGCTGCCCTGCGCAATCCGCTTGCGGCGACTCCCGTTCAGGACGTCCGGCTTGCGCCGTTCCTGGGAGGTCATGCTGAGGATGATCGCCTCAACACGGTCCATCTGCCGCTCGTCGATGTCCGCGTCTTTCAGCTTTTTCATCTGCGAGAGCCCGGGAATCATGCCCAGGATACCGCTCAACGGCCCCATCTTGCGAATTTGCTTCATCTGCTCGAGCATGTCGTCGAGTGTGAAGGCGCCTCCGGAGCGCAGCCGCTTGCCAAGTCCTTCGACCGATTCTTTGTCGACCGTCTCGCTCGCGCGCTCGATGAGCGACAGCACGTCGCCCATTCCGAGGATGCGTTGCGCCATGCGATCCGGGTGGAACTGCTCGAGCGCATCGACCTTCTCACCGGTGCCGACAAAGAGAATCGGCTTTCCGGTGACTGCACGCACCGACAGGGCGGCGCCGCCGCGGGCGTCACCGTCGAGCTTGGTCAAAACCACGCCGTCGAACTGGACTGCCTTTTGGAACGCGCTCGCCACGTCCACGGCCGTCTGGCCGGTCATGGCGTCGAGCACCAGGACGACCGCCGTCGGATCGATCGCGCCCTTCACGGCGATCAGCTGGCCCATCATGTCTTCGTCGATCGTCAGACGGCCAGCGGTGTCGACGATCACCACGTCGCGGGCGGTGCGCTTTGCCTCGCGCACACCGTTCTCGGCGACCTTGACCGGATCCTTGGAGTCCTCGCGCCAAACGGGCACGTCGATCTGCGTGCCAAGCACCTGGAGCTGATCCATGGCGGCGGGGCGTTGCAAGTCACAGGCGACAAGCAGCGGCGCGCGTCCCTCTTTGCGCATCTGGAACGCCAACTTGGCGCAGAAGGTGGTCTTGCCCGATCCCTGAAGGCCGGCCATCAGGATGACTGTCGGCGGCTTCGATGCGATCGGCATGCGCGCCGCGGTGCCACCCATCAGGGCGGCAAGCTCTTCGTTGACGATCTTCACGACCTGCTGGTCGGGCGTCAACGACTGCATCACTTCTGCGCCGGTCGAGCGTGCCTTGATGGCGTCGGTCAGCTGTTTGACGACCGGCAGGCTGACGTCGGCCTCGAGCAGCGACATGCGGATGGCGCGCATCGCCTTGTCGATGTCGGCGGCCGAGAGCTTGCCGCGGCCGCGGAGCCCGGCGAAAACGCCTTGCAGTTTGTCGGAAAGAGTGTCGAACATGGCCAGCGTGGGAGTGTACAGGCAAGTCCCGCCGTCACGGCCGGATCGGGCTCGCCAACGCCTCAGAACTGCCCGGATGTCCCCACACGTGGAGTGAGCCACGCGAGAAGATCGTCCGTGACGGCGTCTCGGTTGATCTCGTTGAAGACCTCATGGCGCGCGCCCGGGTACAGACGGAGCGTGACGTCGGTGCGCCCGAGTCGCTCCAGCTGGTCCGCCACGCCGCGCGCCCCGCGTCCCATGTCGCCAACCGGATCGGCGTCACCTGCGAGGACAAGGACCGGGAGATCGCCGCGCAGGGCCGCCACACGCTGGTCGCGATTGACCGCCCGGACCCCGGCGAGCAGGTCCCGATAGAAGGCTGTCGTCGCGACTCCGCCACACAGGGGATCGGAGAGATACGCATCCACCACTGCCGGATCGCGCGAGAGCCAGTCGAGTCGCGTACGTGGGTTCGCGACGCTCGCATTGAATCGACCGAACGTCAGCGTGCTCATCAGACGGCTTCGCGCCCGTGGACCGCGAATTCGCGCCTCGGCCGCCGCGACCCAGCTGCCGAGTGCGCCGAGGATGCCCGGATCGCCACTCACTCCGCTGAGTATGAGCCCACTGAGCTGGGTGGAATCCTGGATGGTCGCCGATCGCGCGACGGACGAGCCCATGCTGTGGCCCAGGAGGAACACCGGCACGCCGGGGTGTGCGGATTCAAGCGCCGCGGTCACATCGTGCACGTCCGCCACCGCGCACTCCCACCCGCCCCGATCGGCCAGATGCAGGCGAATGCCGGTCGACCGGCCATGCCCCCGCTGGTCATGTGCCCACACCACGAAGCCGGCGTCCGTCAACCGGGAAGCCAACCGCCCGTAGCGCCCCGCGTACTCCGCCATGCCGTGG
Source organism: uncultured Actinomycetes bacterium (assembly GCA_937871165.1). Taxonomy (GTDB): domain Bacteria; phylum Actinomycetota; class Thermoleophilia; order Miltoncostaeales; family Miltoncostaeaceae; genus CALMEC01. The sequence goes on along the minus strand of CALMXK010000156.1, from coordinate 3,206 downwards.
ACGATGTGGACCGCGCCGCGCACCGTGGCGTCGGGTCGCCACATCAGCACGGGGATCGACCTGCCGTCGCGTGCCTCGACCTCCGTGGTGAAGTGCTCCATCGGCGCAGCCTAACGGCGCTTCGACCGACGTTTGGCGACTACGATGGCGTGTCGATCGTCGACCACGACGCGGGTCCGGGAGTCCAGATGGAATTGACCGAGGTCATGCGCACCACGTTCGCCTGCCGGGAGTTCACCGACGAGCCGGTGCCCGACGATGTGATCTACCGCATTCTCGACGTCGCCCGCTTCGCCCCCACCGGCGGCAACCGTCAGGGCCAGCGCGTCATCGTTGTGCGCGACCCCGACGTTCGACGCGATCTTGCCGACCTCTGCCGGCCCGGGATGCTGCGCTACATGGTGCAGAACCAACGTGGCGAAGCGCCGTGGAACACCATCGTGCCGAGCACGGTCGAGGACGATCAGATCGCGGGCTGGCGGGTCGCCTCGCCATTTTTCGACGCACTGCCGACGGTGCCGGTGGTGTTGATCGTGGCGGTCGATCTGTCGGTGGTCGCGAGCTTCGACAAGGAGCTGGACCGGATCGGCGTCATCTCCGGCGGGTCGGTCTACCCCTTCGTGCAGAACATCCTGCTCGCGGCACGGAACCTCGGCTACGGCGGGGTCATCACCACGTCGATCGCCTCACGTGAGCCGGAGGCCCAGCAGATCCTCGGCCTGCCCCGCCACATGGCGATTGCGGCTTTGATTCCACTTGGCCGCCCCAAACGTCAGCTGACGAAGCTTCGCCGCCGGGAGGTGGAACAGTTCACGACGCTCGAACGGTTCGACGGGCCGCCACTCACGACGTGATATCGCCACCCGCGACGCTCGTTGACACCGGGCTTGGCTCAGAGGGGTGGCACATTCCACGCACCTGCTCGACGTGGCGAGGAGCGACCCGATGCTCTTCGCCGCCGATCATCACTCGCGCAGTGAAGCCAGCTTTCTCGATGCTCACCTCCGACGGGTCCACTGATCGAATCACGCCAGTCGGTGTGGTGCGAAGGCGACTGACACGAAGGAGCGTCAGACCTCGATCAGAGATCGACAGCGCACGGGGCTCGGTCCCAAGTGTAAGGACGATGCCGCTGACCAGACCGGTGAGCACGAATCGAACCTCGCCCGGCGTCGAAGCGAGAACCAAATTGATGGGGACGATCAATGCCCCGATGATGACGGCGAGCACGAGGACGGGTCGCCGGTAGCGAAGCAGCACAACGAGGTCCTGGACCGGTTCCCCAAGGACCGCTTCTGCTGCCACGGCTCGTCGGGTCGTCGTCATCGTCTGTGGCCTACTCCGGTGCGAAGATCGCTTTGGCGAATGCGGTGGGGTCGAACGGCTGCAGGTCGTCGATCCCTTCGCCCACGCCCGCGAGCTTGACCGGCACGCCGAGTTCCTTGGTGATGGCCAGCACGATGCCGCCCTTGGCGATGCCGTCGAGCTTCGTCAGCACGACGCCGGTCAGCGGCGCAACCTCGTTGAAGAGCTTCGCCTGACTGATGCCGTTCTGTCCGGTGGTGGCGTCGAGCACGAGCAAGATCTCGTGCGGCGCCGACGGATCGAGCTTGCGGGCCACGCTCGCGACCTTGCGAAGCTCTTCCATCAGGTTCTTCTGCGTCTGGAGGCGTCCCGCCGTGTCGACGATCACGACGTCGGCACCGCGCGCCTTGCCGGCCGCGACGGCGTCGTAGGTGACCGCACCGGGGTCGGAGCCCGGTCCCTGGCGAACCAACTGGGCGCCCGAGCGATCGGCCCAGATCTGCAGCTGGTCGATGGCCGCGGCGCGAAACGTGTCGGCCGCGCCGATCACGACCTTCTGATCCAGTGACGCGAGACGGCTCGCAAGCTTGCCGATCGTCGTCGTCTTGCCCGACCCGTTCACACCGATCACCAAGATCACGGTGGGCTCGCCGTCGAGGGGAATGCGAGCGGGCGCCGGGGCGATCTTGCGTGCCACCTCCTGCCACAGTTCCTTGGCAAGCCCCTCGCCGCCGACGATGCGACCCTCGCGCGTCGCCTGCTGCAAGGTCTCGATGAGATCCTCGGTGGCCGGCATGCCGCAATCGGCCAGGATCAGCGCCTCTTCAAGGTCCGCCCAGGTGTCCTCGTCCACGAGTTTCGGCGCATAGATGCCGGCAAGTTGCGGACTGATCGCCTGGCGCGGCGCGGTGAGCTTCTCACGAAGCCGACCGAAGACACCGCGCTTTCGCTCCTGCTCCGGCTCTGACTCCTGCTCGGGCACCGGCAGTCCGAAGAACTCCGCCCACGGTGCAAGCTCCGGCGACACGGCCATCAGCTTCCCACCAGACGCAGCTGGCGGCGCACGTACGGCCGTGCCGGACCCTCCACCGTCTGTGCCAAGCGGCGCGACAGGATCTGGGACACGCCGTTTGCGCCCATCGTCACACCGAACAGCGTATCGGCGATCTCCACGGTCGGCTGTTGATGGGTGATCACGATGAACTGCGTCTCACCGGCCAGGCGTCGCAGCACCCCCAGGAAGCGGCGCAGGTTGGCGTCGTCGAGCGCGGCCTCCACCTCGTCAAGCAGATAGAACGGTGCGGGGCGCGCCATGGCGAGCGACAGCATGAATGCCATGGCGATCAGCGACCGTTCCCCACCGGACATGAGCGACATCGGACGCGGCCGCTTGTTGGCCGGAACGACCTCCACAAGAACACCCTGCTCGCCGTCCTCGTCCTCCGGCTCGACCAGGCGAAGACGCCCGGTTCCGCCGGGAAACAACCATCCCACGACTTCCGCGAATCGTTCCGACACCGCGGTGAAGATCGCTTCAAACCCCTCGTCGACGGCGTTGTCGAGCTCGCCGAGATGCGCGGCAAGCGACTCGCTGCTTTGTTGCAGGTCGTCGATCTGCTCCGTCAGGTGCTGTTCACGTTCGGCAAGCTCGGTGCGCTCCTGGGCTGCGAGTTCGTTCACCGCGCCGATGTTCAGCCGTCGCCGTTCCAGGTCTGCGAGTTCTTCGGCCACAGCGACGGGGTCGAGTGGCTCCTCGGGCACCTCGCCCGTGACCGGGCCGGCCTCGGCCACCCGCTCCTCGGCGAGACGGAGCTCGACCGCCGTTGAATGAAGGCTGTCTCTTATACACATCTGACGCTGCCGACGAGCGATCTAGTGTAGATCTCGGTGGTCGCCGTATC
>CALMXK010000155.1 GCA_937871165.1 uncultured Actinomycetes bacterium | reverse complement strand
AAGACGGCATACGAGATTCGCCTTAGTCTCGTGGGCTCGGAGATGTGTATAAGAGACAGCCGTATGTCCATCGCTGGAGGCGATAATGAGTAGCAAGGCACACCACACAACCACCCGAACGAGCCGTCGACCGGCCAAGTTGTCGGCACTTCTGGCAGCTGCCTTCGGTGTCCTCACGCTCGCCGTCGGCACCCCGGCAGCAATGGCCGACACGGCCTGCCAGGACCGCAGCACGTCAGCTTCGTTCTCGTTTATCGGAGACTGGAACCAGTACTTCTCGGCACCCAATGGCAGCTTCGACTCCAACTCGGCGGAGTGGTTCCACTACGGCAGCCGCGTCGTCGACGGTGTCGGCTCGCCGGTGAACCTCGCGAACGGCGTCTACACCCGATCGGCGTTCATTCCCGGCTATAGCGGCATGAACTCGACGTGGACCTGCGTCCGCGGTAACGAAGACACCGTGCGATTCCTGATCAAGCCGAACGGATCGTCCGCCGGCAACCTGACGCTCAAGCTGTACGTCTCGGACCCGACCGCGTCCACCGGATGGAGCATCAAGCAGGTCACGTTCAGCCCCACCTCGGCCGGCACCCCGGTCGGTAACGGCTGGTACGTCACCCCGCGCATCTCGATCCCGTGGACCCCGTACTGGGACAACATCCAGTGGATCTCGTTCAGCTTCAACACACAGAACAGCTCCGGCTGGTACGTGGATGACGTGATGATCGATCCTTGGCGCAGCAACTGACGCTTCCGTCATGATGCGCTGACAGCGCCCGCGGCCCGAAACGGCCGCGGGCGCTTTGCATTTGACGTCCAGATTGACCGCAGTCGCATCCCCTTCGACGGCCCAGGAGTATCGTCGAAGGGAGCCCCCAAGGAGGAGACATGCGCCTTTCCGGACGCCGCTACGCGGTCCTCGTGGCCGACGGGGTCGAAGACCTCGAGTATTGGGTCACCGTGATGCGCCTTCAAGAAGAGGGCGCCGAGGTGGTCTCGGTCGGCAGCGACACCAAGCCTCACACCGGCAAGAACGGCGTGCCGGTTCAAGCCCACGTGCTCAGCACGGACCTGAGCGTTGACGATATCGACGGCGTCGTCATCCCAGGCGGGTGGGCGCCCGACAAGATGCGGCGCGACGCCAACCTGGTTGCCCTGGTTCGCGACGCCGACGCCAAAGGCCTTCCCATCGGGATCATCTGCCACGGCGGCTCCGTGGCCATCACCGCCGGCATCGTCAACGGCAAGCGCGTCACAGGGTCGCTCGGCATCAAGGACGACCTGGTGAACGCCGGCGGCACCTGGGTGGACGAGCCGGCATTTCGTGACGGCAACCAGGTCTGGGGACGTGTCGTCGCCGACATTCCCGCCTTTACACGCGAGTTGATTGCGCTCTGTGTGGAGGCCGCCGGCTGACAGCTCGCGCCTCGGCGGTGATTGCGCCGCGCGGAACTGTCAGAATTGCCCCTGACGACGCGAGGAGCGCGCACATGGACCAGTACCTGAAGGTGCTGAAGAAGTACGCGGTCTTTCACGGACGCGCGGGCAGGCGAGAGTTTTGGATGTTCACCCTGTGGACGCTGGTGTTCATGCTGGGGTGCTTGATCCTCGATCGGGCGCTCGACATCGACACCATCGAGATCGCCATGCCGCAGAACGAGCCGGCGCATGTCGGTCCGCTGTTGATCGGCTACGTCCTTCTGACGTTCGTGCCCGGCCTCGCGGTCCAGAGCCGTCGCCTCCACGACATCGGGCGAACAGGATGGCTGCAGCTCATCGGCCTCGTTCCCTACGTCGGCACCATCGTCATCGCAGTGCTGTGCGCCAAGCCGGGCATCACCGGCCCCAACAAGTACGGCCACGACCCGAACTTCGGCGATCCGCCAAGCGACCGTTAGGCCCCGCCACACTCAGCCGGGCTGATCGCTCCCTGACGTCGGGAGCGGATCGGCGGCACGCTCCACCTGTGCAACCCACTTGGGGTGATGGCGCTGCGCCCACTCCAGGTCCACCTGGCCACTCGTCATGCCGCGCATCGCATGGCGCGTGGAAGGGTGGATGAGCGCCAGGTACAGGTGACCGACCACCAACACCACTGACGCGAAGGTGAGCAGGTCGTGAAGCGCCCCGGTGCCGTCGAACCGAAACGCGTGGTTTCGCTCACCGAGCCACAGGAACAGGCCCGACAGCGCAAACAACAGCGCGAAGGCGACCGTGACGATGGTGTTGATCTTCTGGCCGGCGTTGAACCGTCCCTGCGCCACCGGGCGACGAAACGCAAGCCACGCCCGATCGTCGGCGTCGATCGACTCCACCTCGGCCCACGTCCGCCGAAGCGCAGCCCGGTTGCCGAACCCGATCACACCCGCCAGCGCCACCACCCACACCACAGCCGTCAGCAGATGCACATCCTTCACCAGCGGACGTCGGCCGATCGCCTCCGCAAGGGTCGAGAAGAACATCACGATGCCCGTTGCCAGCATCGCGAAGAACGACACCGCATGCACCCAATGAAGCGCGCGCTCGGTTCGCGTGAAGCGCAAGATGCGCTCAGGCTCCATTGGACCGCCCCACCCACGCGTCGGCGTCGTAGCCGTTTCGCTCCCAAAACCCCGGCTGCGGCGTGGATTCCAGGCGGATGTGCGTCACCCATTTGACGCTCTTGTAGCCGTACATGGCGGGCATCACCAACCGCAGTGGACCCCCGTGCTCCCGCGCAAGTGGCGCACCGTCCATCTGCCAGGCGAGCATCACGTCGCCGAGCATCGCCTGATCGCGTGTGAGTGAATCCTCATACGGTTTCTCGGCGGAGATGAACCGCACCGCCTTGGCGCCGGGCTGGGCGCCGACGTGCCCGAGCAGGTCACGCAACGTCACCCCCACCCAGCGAACGTCCTCCACCGTCCAGCCGGTCACACAGTGGAAGTCCGACACCTGCGCGGTACTGCCCACCTGCTGCAAGTCTGCGAGCGTGAAGGTGCCGGGACGATCCACCAGGCCGTCGACCGTCACACGCAGATCGTCGGCGGCGATCTTGGGCATCGACGCGGCCACCGTGTAGATCCGCCAATTGGACCCCGGCACGAACCCGTCGACCTGTGATGGCAGCACCCGGCGGGCAGCCGAGGTCAGGTCCCGGGCGAAAAACAGCCCGAGCACCCCGGTCCCGACAAGTCCCAGGAATGCGCCCCGCCCAATCGCACGATCATCCATGTCTGGAGATACCCCACGCGCCGACCAATTGGATGCACATGGGAGGCGAGTGCCGCGTCTGAGCGAACAACGTGCCGCGGGTCGAGCGGGGCCCGTACCGCTCGACCCGCCGACGGTCAGTCCGTTGCGTCTGCGAGCTGAGACCTGGTCTCCGTGGCCCCCCGTTCTCGTGCAATCGCCCGTTGGGCGTCCACCAGGACGCGATGCAGCTGCGTATCCACCCACATGTGGTCCTGTTGCGCGCGACGTGCCGCCTGAAACTCCGCCCATCCACCGCGCGAGTGTTGGTCCCAACGGTCGTTCAGCTGTGCCACGGCTCTGTCCTCCCATGTCACCGGCGCTGTTCGCGACACCGGCTTGCCTGGACAGAGACCCGCGGGAGCGCCGTGATACATCACGTCCGCGTCGCCCGAGCGGCCGCGCACGCTAAGTTGCAGCCGTGACCCGGACCGATCGCACAGACGCACCGGGCGTGCGAAGCGCCCAGATCCCACGACTGCTGTTTCCGAGCCTCGTCGTCGCCTTCGTCATGTGCATCGTGATCAGCAACATCGCCGCCACCAAAGGCGTGGTGCTGTTTCCCGCACTGTCGTTCCATGCAGGACCGATTCGCGTGGACGGCCTGGTCACCGACGGCGCGTTCTGGCTGTTTCCGCTGTCGTATGTGATCGGCGACGTCATCAGCGAGGTCTACGGCTTTCGCGCAATGCGCAAGGTGGTCGCCGTCGGATTCGTGGCGTCGTTGGTGTCGGCGCTTGCGTTCAAGGTTGCCATCAGCCTCCCGCAGGCGAGCTTCTACGAACACCAGGAGGCGCTCGACGCCGTGGTGGGCGCGGTGCCGCAGATCCTCGCCGCCAGCCTGGCCGGTTTCGTCGCCGGCGAGCTGCTGAACTCCTACGTGCTGGTAAAGATGAAGGCGCGAAGCGGCGAGCATGGCTTGTGGTCGCGACTCATGGCCTCCACAGTCGTCGGGGAGCTCGCCGACACCACCATCTTCTGCCTGATCGCCGCCAGCGCCATCGGCATCAGCACCGGCTCGGACCTGATCAACTACATCGTGGTCGGCTTCGTCTGGAAGACCCTCTGCGAGGCCTCGGTGCTGCCCATCTCCACCACGTTCATCAAGTTCGCCAAGCGCTACGAGCCGACCTACTTCGCAAGCGTCCCCGCGTAGTAGCGCCCCAGAAATTCGTCTTTGAAGGCCGGGTAATCCCCGGCGTCGATGGCGGCGCGGATGTCGGCCATCAGCTGGTTGATGAACGCCACGTTCACCATCGTGGCGATCGTCATGCCGAGCATCTCGCCCGACTTGAACAGGTGGTGCAGGTAGGCGCGCGTGAAGGTGTGCGCAACCTCGCATGAGCTCTCGAGGTCGAGCGGGCGATGGTCGGTGCGAAACCGCGCGTTGATCAGCCGCACCCTCCCGTCGCGCGTGAAGATCTGGGCGTGGCGGGCGATGCGCGTGGGCGCCACACAGTCGAAGGTGTCGGCGCCGTTCTCGACGCCCGCGAAGATGTCGTCGGGCTCGCTGATGCCAAGCAGATGGCGCGGCATGGACTGCGGCAACTCCTCGCAGCACCAGCCGACGATCTGGCCGAGGGTGCGCTTTTGAATCGCGCCGCCGATGCCGACGCCACCGAACCCACGCCCGAGCTCATCCTGGCCACGCCGGCTGAGCTCCAGCAGTCCTCGGGTGGCCTGGCGGCGAAGATCCCGAAACTGCGCCCCTTGGATCACACCCCACAGCGACTGCAGTGGCTTGTCGACGCGCGTCCGCGTTTGCTTGGCGTGCTCGGCAAGGCACCGCCACGCCCATGCGTGCGTGCGCTCCACTGCGGCCTCCTGGTAGGCCTTGTCGTCGTACAGGGTCGTCAGCTCATCAAACGCGAACATCACATCGGCGCCGAGTTGATGCTGCACGCCGATACTGATCTCCGGGGTGAAGCGGTGTGCCGACCCGTCGCGGTGCGAGCGGAAGGTCACGCCGTCGTCGTCGATCTTCACCCGCGAGTTGCGCGTGCCCGCACCCTGCGGCGCATCGCCCTCCATGTCGATCACCTTGGCGGCGCGCGAGGCCAGGCTCATCACCTGAAAGCCGCCGCTGTCGGTGAACGTCGGGCCGGCCCAGCCCATGAAGGCGCCGACCCCGCCGGCGTCGTCCACGATCTGGGCGCCCGGCTGCAGGTACAGGTGGTAGGCGTTGGCGAGCACCGCCTGCGAGCCGACCTCGGCGATGTGCCCGGGGGTCAGGCCTTTGACCGACGCCAGGGTTCCCACGGGCGTGAAGGCAGGGGTGTCCAGCGGCCCGTGGGGTGTGGAGAGCACGCCCGTACGCCCGCCGGCCTGACCGTCCACCTGCAGCTCGGTGCGCACGGTGAAGGTCGTGTCGGGTCGCGGGTCGCTCACGGCCCACAGCATGCCGCACCCATGCGCCGAACGCCGAGCGTCAGGATGGTGCCACGATGGGAATGCCGTTTGCCTCAGCCGCAGCGGCCATTCGCTCGTCGTAGGTCACGACCCCCTCCAGATCGTCGCCCAGGCTCAGCGCCGCCGCGATGTGGAGGGCGTCCAGTGACCGCAGAATGTCCGGATCGAGGAGCGCCGCCCGTTCATATGTCGCCGTATCCAGGGCGATGAGCGCAAACGCCTCAAGGACGCGGCGAGCGCCCGTAGCCAACCGCGGGTCCAGCCGTCGCGCGGCTCGAATCAGTTCGGTCCGAGCGACGTCCGACGACAGCACCACGCGAGCGTCAGCGCGAAGCCACTTGCGCAGCGCCACCGTCTGCGGCTCGCGCACGACAAGTTTCACGAGCGCGGAGGCGTCGACGTAGTACGCCACCGGGTGTCAGGTCTCCCACGTTCGCGTCACCGCGCCGATCACGCTCCCGGCGCGCGACACTAGTAGCGCTCGGCGTCGCGCATCTGGCGCAACATGGCTGACAGCGCTGGGCCAGGCTTCGGCATCGGAAGCGACGCAGGGGTGCGACTGGGTGGGCGTACCCGACCGGCGCCGATCAGCGCCTGCAACGGCGAGCGCGCGATCGCGGTCATCTGCGCAACAGCGCGACCCCGATCCGTGATCGTGATCGTCTCGCCGGACGCGGCCTCAGCGACCACCGCCGACGCGTTCTGTTTCAGCGCCCTGATGCCAACCTCGCTCATGTGCTTCAACGTAGCACAAGCCGCTCAGTTCTCCGATGTGCCTCGCGTCGCGTCGTCTGCGCGACCGAGCAGATGGACGCGCTCGTACTCTGTCGGGGCGAGCGAGGCGGCGGTGAGTAGCTCGTCGTGTGCGGTCGTGAAATCGCCCAGGTGCATCGCCACATCACCGCGCGCCGCGTGGAACGCGTGGTAACCGGCGAGCGCGTCCTGCAGCTGGTTGAGAATCTGCGCCGCTTGGGCTGGACGGCCGGCGAGCGCAATGGCCACGGCGCGGTTGAGTGCCACCACCGGACTGTCGGTGATGTGAAGGAGCTCCGTGTAGCAGGCGACGATGGTCCGCCAGTCGGTCGCGTCGCTTGCCGGCGACAGCGCGTGACATTCCGCGATGGCGGCTTGCAGCTGGTACTGGCCGCGCTGGTTCAGACTGTTCGCGCGACGCAGCGCGTCCGCACCTTCGGCGATGGCCGCCTGGTCCCACAGCGCGCGGTCCTGTTGCGCGAGCACCACGAGCGAGCCGTCCGCCGCGGTGCGCGCGGCCCTGCGCGACTCCTGCAGCAACATCAGCGCCAGCAGACCGTGAACCTCGGCGTCCAGCGGCAGCAGCTCCGCGAGCAAACGGCCCAGGCGGATGGCTTCGGCGGCAGTCGGCGCGCGTTCCACGTCGGAGTACCCGGCGTTGAAGATCAGGTAGATGACCGCGAGCACGGCGTCACGGCGCTCGGGCAACGCGGCGCGTTCCGGAACGGCGATCGGGATGCCGGCGTCACGAACCTTGGACTTGGCACGCGAGAGGCGCTGTCCCATGGTGGCGTCGGGAACCATGAAGGCACGGGCGATCTCCGGTGTCGCAAGACCGGCCACCAGGCGCAGGGTGAGCGCCACTTGCGCCTCCTGGGCGAGCGCCGGATGACAGCACGCAAAGATCAGCGCCAGGCGCTCGTCGGCAAACGGCTGGGCATCCTCGCCGTACTCGTCCACGCTCACCATCGGGACCGACCGCGTGAGTGCAGCGACCGCCCGGTCGTGTGAGCCGCGTCGGCGAAGCAGGTCAAGCGCCCGGTTTCGTGCCGCCGTGATGATCCACGCGGTTTGATTGGTTGGCACGCCATCGGTTGGCCAGCGCTCCAGGGCGGTCGCGATCGCGTCCTGCACGGCGTCCTCGGCAAGGCCGGGGTCACCCGTGGCACGCGCGATGATCGCGACCGCCCGGGCCCAGTCGGACTGGGCGATCGTGAGCTGCCGGGGAGCTACTGCCCCTCCGGCACCGGCATGTCCATCAGCGGGCGCACTTCGACGGCGCCGTAGGCGGCTCCCGGACATTTCTTGGCCCATTCGATGGCCTCGTCCAAGCTGGGCGTATCGATCAGGTAGTAGCCGCCAAGCGCCTCCTTGGTCTCTGCAAAGGGACCGTCCGTCACGATGGCCGACGATCCCGGCCCACGAACCGTCGTCGCCGCCGTGGTGAAGTGCAGCGCGTCACCACCGCGAAGGACGCCGGCCTGCTGCAGGTCGTTGGTGTACTGGATCCACTGCGGCATGTCGGCCGAACGCTCAGCCTCGGTCATGGCTGCTCGCGCCGCCTCGTTGCCGTAGATCAGCAGCATGTATCTCATGGTCTCGTCTCCTTCGGTGTGTGCGCTTGCACAGGTATGACGATCGGGCCGGTGCGTTTTCGACATCCTCACGCCGATTGCGGCTGGCGGCAACCAGCTGCCGGTAGTTAACCGTTCTGGTGTCAGACACCGAAACGGTTAACTACCGTGCGTGGCATGCTCAGCGCGTGAACGCGCCACTGGCAGATCTGCACGCAATCGTCGGCACGGACCATGTCCTCGTCGATGCCGACGTCCGCACCGCGTATGAGCGCGACTGGACCGGCCGGGACGTGGGGCAGGCCCTGGCAG
>CALMXK010000154.1 GCA_937871165.1 uncultured Actinomycetes bacterium | reverse complement strand
TTTTTTCAAGCAGAAGACGGCATACGAGATTCGCCTTAGTCTCGTGGGCTCGGAGATGTGTATAAGAGACAGTCCGATGACGGCGCGTCCGGCGTCGTCGATAGCAACGTCGTGGCCCAGAATGTTGTCCGACAGCTTGAAGCGGCGCGGGGGATAGGTCGCGTCACTGCGGCCCAGCGCACTGAGACGCCGCACCAGCAAGGTGCCGCCATCCTCGGTGGGTGAAGACGCCGCGGTGGCCACCACGATCCGTCCGTCGCGCTGGACGGCAGCCGCGTGAACACGTGCACCAGCTTGGTCCAGCGGCAGCAACCCGCGTGACCCGAAACGCCGGTCCAGTGAGCCGTTGGCCGCGACGCCCACCAACAGCTGGCGACGCGTCAGCTGGCACAGCACGGTGACGCGCCCCGCGCGGCCGACGAGGATCTTGTCGACCGACGTCACCGTTCGCCGGATGCCCGGCGACTGCACCGACACGTGGGTTGTGATCCCGGGACTGCCGTCGAGCGGACGGCGCACCAGGCGCACACTGAGCCCAGCCGGAACGCCGGGACGTGCGGCGGTCGGGAACGCAATCCACACCGACCCGCGGGCCACCGTCACGGCCGGCACCGCGCTCCCGAGTGACGTGACCGGGCGGACGCTTGGATCGCTCGATCCGTCCGGACCGTAGAGCGCAACCGTGCGCTTCCAGGTGCCGCGTGAGACGAACACGTCGGTGCGACCCACGATGCGCCCATCCGGCGTCACCGCCACCGGCACGAACGCATTTGCGCTCGGTGCGTCGCTCGCAACTGTGCCGTCGGGGGCGTAGCGCACCAGGCGTCCGCCGCCCATGGTGATCATCGACCCGTCACGGGCGATGACCGGCGGGGTCCACACCGTCGCCGGATCTTGGTCGGTCCCTTGGGTGAGCAACGTGAAGTGCCCGCTGGTGGCAAACCCGGAGTCCGGACTGCCGGTGGACAGGTACCGGGCGATGACCGTGCTTCGGCAATCCATCCCGCATCGAAGTCCCGTGGTGGCGGCCATGCGGTTGCCGGTCAGGGCGGTCAACCGACCGAAGCTCGTTCCGTCCTCGGCAATCGACTGCAACATGGTTGGGTCGATGCGCATGCCGCGCGGGCCGAACGTGGTGTCGGGCGCTCCGGGGACGGCCGAGCCCGCCGCCGGAGTCAGGGCCACGATCGTCACCGCGAGCGCCGCGCACGTCCCGGTACGTGTTGTGCGCGCTGAAGCGGTTGATCCCATCGTGTCCTCCGAGTACGTGGACCCGAAGAATGCGGCTTGGCGGTTGGCGTTTCAGGGGGCGTCGTGTTATCGCTGCGTTAGCGGTTTCAGCGCCACTGAGGGATCGCGCCACCCGATGGTCCCCGCCCGGCCAGCTAGATTGCCCGGGTGCCGACAGACGACTCCTTAACCTCCAACGAACTCTTCACGAACTACCAGGTCGACGGCGACACCTACGACGAGCTGTTCGCATCCGACGGGCAGCCGCGTGAACACGTCGCCAAACTCGTCGGTCACCTGAGCGGCCTGGGGCGCGAACGACTGCTTGCTGCCGGTGCGCGTCGCGACGCCATCTTCATGCAGCAGGGCATCACGTTTGCCCTTGTCGAAGACGGCGGCGCAATGCTGGACCGGCCGTTCCCGCTCGACCTGGTGCCGCGCGTCATTCCCGCCGCGGAGTGGGAGAGCATCGAACGCGGACTGATCCAGCGGGTGCGAGCGCTCAACGCGTTTTGCGACGACATCTACCACGACGCGCAGATCATCAAGGCAGGCGTCATCCCCTGGTCGCTCATCGCCGGCCGCTCCGAGTTCGCGCGCGCCGCGCACGGCATCCGCCCACCGGGCGGCGTGTACTGCCACGTGGCCGGATGCGACTTGGTGCGCGACCGCGACGGCTCATGGAAAGTGCTCGAAGACAACGTGCGCACGCCCTCCGGGGTCTCCTACGTGCTGGAGAACCGCCGTGCCATGCGGCGATTGGTGCCGCACCTGTTTCGCGACCACAACGTGCGCCCGGTGGACGACTACCCCGCCATGTTGCTGAGCGCCCTGCGTTCCTCGGCACCCGCAAGTGACGAGCAGCCGACGGTGGTGGTCTGGACACCCGGCACGTTCAACAGCGCCTACTTCGAGCACGCGTACCTGGCGCGCCAAATGGGCGTGGAGCTGGTGGAGGCCACCGACCTGGTGGTGCGCGACAACATGTGCTTCATCAACACCACCCGCGGCCTTGCGCGTGTGCATGTGATCTACCGGCGCATCGACGACGCCTACATCGACCCCATCGAGTTCCGGCCCGACTCGCTGCTTGGCATCCCCGGGCTGATGCGCGCCTACCGCGCGGGCAACGTGGCCATCGCCAACGCCGTCGGCTCGGGTGTCGCCGACGACAAGGCCGTCTACCCGTACGTGCCCGCCATGATCAAGTTCTACCTGGGTGAAGAGGCCGAGCTCGACAACGTCGCCACCTACCACCTGAGCGACCCCGAGCAACTGGAGTGGGCGCTCGCGCGTCTGGACCAACTGGTCGTCAAACCCACATCCGAATCCGGCGGCTCGGGCGTGTTCATCGGCCCCACCGCCACCGACGCCGAGATCGCCGTGCAGACCAAGTTGGTGCGCGCCGACCCCAAACGCTGGATCGCGCAGGAGCTCGTGCACCTGTCCACGGTCCCGACGGTGCAGCACGACGGACACGTGGAGCCGCGCTACGTCGACCTGCGGCCGTTCGTCGTCTACGGCCAAACCGTGTCGGTGATCCCCGGCGGCTTGACGCGCGTCGCGCTGCCGGCCGGCGAGATGATCGTCAACTCCTCGCGCGGCGGCGGATCCAAAGACACCTGGGTGCTCGACCACGACCACGACCCCACGCCGCCCGCCACGCCCGCGCCCGCGGTCAAGACCGCCAGCATGCGAAGCGCCCCCATGTCCGCGTGGGCGTCGCAGCAACAACAGCAGCAGCAAACCTGATGCTCGCCCGCATCGCGCACGAGCTGTTTTGGCTGGGCCGCTCCGTGGCACGAGCCGACCACGCCGCGCGCATCCTGGACGGTGCGCTCAGCACCGAGCTCGAAGGGCGCCACCACGATCCGTCGGCGGTCACCCTGTCGCTCGAGTCGCTGCTTGCCATGCGCGGCGACACCGCACAGACGAACGGACTGGCGCCCTCACAGGACGACGTGCTCAACATCCTTGTGGCCGACCCGGACCACCCCGGCTCCATCGTGGCGTCCATCAGCGCCGGCCGCGACCGTGCGCGGGCGGTGCGCGACGTCATCTCGCTTGAGATGTGGCAGACCATCAACATCCTGCAGATGAAGGTGTCTGGCGACGACCTGCAGGACAAGCTGCGCCGCGAGCCGTCGGCGGTGTTCGAGGAGATCCGCAACCGCTGCGCCCTGTTTTGGGGTGTGCAGCGCCGCTCGATGCTGCGCGACGAGGGCTGGTCGTTCCTCAACGCCGGCGCCGAGATCGAGACCGCCGACATGGTGGCGCGCATGCTCGTGGTCACCCTGACCGTCGCCAACGACAGCGAGGTGGACGAGGACACGCGTGTCGGCTCCGCGCTGACGCTGCTTCGCGCCGTCGGTGGGCTGCAGGCGTTTCGTCGCACCACATCCGCTCCGTCCACACTCCTCGAGGTCACGCGCTTCTTGCTGTTTCACGCCGCCTTCCCTGATTCCATCACCGCCTCGGTGGAGGGGCTTCGCCGCGCGCTTGTGCGTGCCGACGCCGCCCCGCTCGACTCCCCGCCGATCCTGCGCCTCAGCCGCCTGTCGTCGGATCTGGCACTCAACCGCCAGCTCATGCCGAGCGCACCGGACATGGTGGACACGCTGCTCGACGTGCAGCGCGATCTTGCGGCCATCGACACGGCCATCGCCGATCGCTACTTCGCGGGTGCCCACCGGCCGGCGCTCAACTCACCGGCCAGGCAACACGCATGAACTACGACATCGTCTACGTCACCGAGTACCGCTACGGCGGCCCGGTGGTCGACAACATCAACGCGGTGCGCGCCAAACCGGCGACCAGCGAGTCGCAGCGTCCGTCCGGCTTTCGGTTGACGGTGAGCCCCGATGTGCGCATCCACCAACACACCGATTACTTCGGCACCACCGTCCACCAGTTCGAGGTCACCAAGCCGCACACGCACCTGACGATCACCGTCGCCACGCGCTGCGTCACATCGCCGCAACCACCCCCGCCCGACCCCACGTGGGACGCGGTGCGCACCGTCGACTACCGCGAGGTTGGCGCCGAGTTTTTGGTTCCGCACGAGGCGGCTCGCAGCCACGCGGTGCTCGACAAACTGCGTGCCGACAGCCAGTCCGACACGCCGCTTGCCACGGTGCGCGCACTGTGCGACCTGATCCCCACGACCTTCGAGTACCGCACCGGCGTCACCTACGTCGGCTCCACCGTGGCCGATCTGATCGAGGCGGGGGCGGGGGTGTGCCAGGACTTCGCGCACGTCATGCTCGCCGTCCTTCGCGACATGGGGATCGCCGCCCGCTACTGCTCCGGCTACCTGTATGCCGCAGGCGCCAATGGTGCGCAGTCGGTGGAGGTGGAGACGCACGCGTGGCTTGAGGCCATGCTGCCCGACGAGCAGGGCAACTTCGTGTGGGTGGGCTTCGACCCCACCAACGCGATTCTCACCGGTGTGCACCACGTCAAGATCGGTCACGGACGCTGGTACTCCGACGTGCCGCCCATCAAGGGCGTGTTTCGCGGACCGCCCGGAGCTGCCATGGATGCGCGCGTCACCATGAGCACCCTTGCGGAGCCCACCCTCAGCCCGTCGATCTAGTCACTTGACAGATCGCGCGGCGATGCACGTCGCGTGAGAGCAGTCGACATTGGTAACTGGGGGAGCGGCGAGTAGACCTCAGTCATGAACCGTCGCTGCCACTGCCAGATCATCCCGCCGTTCATGCTGGAGCACATCGCCGCCACGCAGCACGCTGCCGCGCAGGACACCCTTCACCGGGATCATCAGCTGCGCGCCACACGCGAGACCCGGACCCTGCGGCCAACTCCGCTCGCGCACTCCGGTGTCGCATGGAGCGTGCACACGTCCAACAACGCGACGATGCTGCCGGGTGATCTGGTGCGCACTGCGGGCCAGCCGACGAGCGGTGATCCGGCGGTCGACGAGGCCGCCGACGGCGGGCAGGCGGCGCTCGAACTGTTTCGCATCGTCTACGGGCGTGACTCGTTCGACGGCGCAGGGGCTGAGGTCGTCATGACCGTCCACTACGGGCGCAACTACGACAACGCCTTCTGGAATGGTGAGCAGCTGGTGTTCGGCGACGGCGACGGCGAGATCTTCGACCGCTTCACCAAGCCGATCGACGTGCTCGGCCATGAGCTTGCCCATGCCGTCACCGAACGCACCGCGGGCCTTGTGTACCGCAACCAGCCGGGTGCACTCAACGAGTCGATCAGCGACGTGTTCGGCATCTGTTCCAAGCAGCGTCACGAGGGACACACCGTCGACCAGGCCGATTGGCTGATCGGCGCCAACCTGTTCCTGCCGGCAATCAACGCCCGTGGGCTTCGCGACATGGCCCATCCCGGCACCGCCTACGACGACCCGAAGCTCGGCAGGGACCCGCAGCCCGCCCACATGGATGACTACGACCCCACCACCGCCGACAACGGTGGGGTCCACATCAACTCCGGCATTCCAAACCGCGCCTTCTACCTGGCGGCCACCGCGATCGGTGGCAGGGCGTGGGACGGCGCGGGCGCCATCTGGTACGCGGCGCTCACCAGCCCGACCGTCACCGCCACCACGGACTTCGCCGGATTCGCGAAGGCCACCATCGCCGCCGCGGGCGATCACGCCACCGCAGTGCGCGACGCGTGGGGGCAGGTGGGGGTCCTCGTCACC
>CALMXK010000153.1 GCA_937871165.1 uncultured Actinomycetes bacterium | reverse complement strand
GTCCCGCCTTCATCCGCGCGATGCAGGCCGCAAGCCGCTCCGCGGCCTGGGTCGCGTGGTCGGCGGTGCACACCGAGACGGTGAAGCCGTCGGGGCCGAGCCCCGGCGTGGCGGCGAAGTTGAGCTTCGGCCCGGTCGCGTTGATCAGGTAGTCGTAGCGAAGCCGCTCGGTCTGACCGGCGCGGTCCGGGGCGGTGTACTCGACGTCGACCGCTCCAGTCGGGTCGTCGGCGTCGCCGTTCGGCCTGATCGCCATGGCCTTCGCCTGGTGGAAGACGATGCCGTTGTCGTCGTAGACCGGCGCGAGCGGGAAGACGACGTCGTCTTTGGTCATCTCACCGACGCCGACCCAGATGTTGGAGGGGATCCAGTTCCAGTTGGCGTTGGGACTGACCACAGCCACCTCGTGCGGGCTGCGCTTGCCAAGCGCACGGCGCAGACGAAGCGCTGCGGTGTGACCGGCGATCCCGGCGCCAAGGATGAGCACACGTGCCATCGCAACCCCCTCACTCGATTACCGCGTCAGCCTATACCCCAATGGGTATCGAAAGCAATCGTCGCGCCGAGTGGCGGCGGGGCCTTCATGAGGGGGCGTGTGAAGTGACGATGCCGTTTCCAGCCGCCCACTCGCCGACGTCCTTGCGCTCAATGGCTGTGGCAATGAGATCCGGGAAGCGATCGGGCGTGACGCGAACGACGGCACTCCGATCGCCGCCAGCGCGGCGTTCTGTAGTTAACCGTTCTGGTGTCTGACACCAGAACGGTTAACTACGAGCTGCGCACAAACACACCACGTCCCTACCTCAAAATGACTGCGGCCCGGTCGAAGCCGGGCCGCAGATACAACGTTGATGTGACGTCCTACTCCGAGTCGGTCGACTCCGGGGCGTCGTCGCCACTGCCGACGGCGACCGCCGCGGCCGGCGGTGGATCCGGATGGGTGACTGTGATCTTCATCTCGTCGCCTTCGCGATCGATGACCACTGCCGCACCTTCGAGCATGTCGCCACCGAGCATCTGGTCGGCGAGCGGATCCTCGATCAGACGCTGGATCGCACGACGGAGCGGACGGGCGCCCATGGTCGGGTCGTAGCCCTGCTCCACGAGCAGATCCTTCGCACCCTCCGTGAGCTGCAACGTCATCTCCTTCTCGGCGAGCTGCTTCTGCAAGCGCACGAGCAGCAGATCGACGATCTCCGTGATCTCCTCCTTCGTGAGCTTGTGGAAGACGATGACCTCGTCGATACGGTTGATGAGCTCCGGGCGGAACACCCGGCGAAGCTCGCCCATGATCTTCGACTTCATGTCGTCGTAGCTCATGCCGGTCTCGTCCATCACCGAGAAGCCGAGCGGACTGTTGCGCGAGATCGTGGCGGCCCCGATGTTGGAGGTCATGATCACGATCGCGTTGCGGAAGTCCACCGAGCGACCCTGCGAGTCGGTCAGACGACCATCCTCAAGCACCTGCAGGAGCACGTTGAAGACCTCGGGGTGCGCCTTCTCGACCTCGTCGAGCAGCACGACCGAGTACGGCTTGCGGCGCACCATTTCGGTGAGCTGTCCACCCTCGTCGTAGCCGACGTAGCCGGGAGGCGAGCCGACCAGACGCGACACCGAGTGCTTTTCCATGTACTCGGACATGTCGATCTGAATGAGCGCGCTCTCGTCACCGAACAAGAACTCGGCGAGCGTACGGGCAAGCTCGGTCTTACCGACACCGGACGGGCCGAGGAAGATGAACGAGCCGGCCGGACGCTTGGGATCCTTGATCCCGGCACGTGCACGACGGATCGCGCGGCTGACAGCCTTGATCGCCTGCTCCTGGCCGATGACCCGCTTGTGCAGCTCATCCTCCATGCGAAGGAGCTTCTGCGTCTCGGCCTCGGTGAGCTTGACCACCGGGATGCCGGTCCACATGGACACGATCTCGGCGATCTCTTCCTCACCGATCGCGGGGCGCGGGCCCTCGTCGTCGGAACGCCAGGCGTCCTCGAGCTCACGCTTTTTGTTCGTGAGGCGCCGTTCCTTGTCACGCAGGTTGGCGGCCTTCTCGAACTCCTGGTTCTCGATGGCGGCTTCCTTGTCGCGACGCGTGGTCTCGATCTCATCTTCGAGCTCGCGGTAGTTCGGCGGTGCGGTCATCGTCTTGATGCGCATCCGCGACGCGGCCTCGTCGATCAGGTCGATGGCCTTGTCGGGAAGGAACCGGTCGGCGATGTAACGGTCGGCAAGCGTAGCCGCCGCGTTCAGGGCCTCGTCGGTGATCTCGACACGGTGGTGGGCCTCGTAGCGATCGCGAAGACCGCGCAGAATCTGCTCGGTCTCGTCGATCGACGGCTCATCCACCAGCACCTTCTGGAAGCGCCGCTCCAGGGCGGGGTCGCGCTCCAGGTACTTGCGGAACTCGTCGAGCGTGGTGGCACCGACCGTCTGCAGCTCCCCGCGGGCGAGCGCCGGCTTCAGGATGCTTGCAGCGTCGATCGCACCCTCGGCGGCGCCTGCGCCGACAAGGTTGTGCAACTCGTCGATGAACATGATGATGTCGCCGCGCTGGGTGATTTCCTTCATCACCTTCTTGAGACGCTCCTCGAACTCACCGCGGTACTTGGAACCGGCGACGAGGGCGGCCAGATCCAGCGTGTAGATCTGCTTGCCGCGAAGGAGGTCCGGAACGGTGCCCGTGGAGATCCGCTGCGCGAGACCTTCGACGACGGCGGTCTTGCCGACGCCCGGCTCACCGATCAGCACGGGGTTGTTCTTGGTGCGGCGCGAGAGGATCTGCATGACCCGCTCGATCTCGGTCTGACGACCGACGACCGGGTCGAGCTTGCCGTCGGCTGCGAGCTTGGTCAGGTTGCGCCCGAACTGGTCGAGCAGCTTGCTGGACTTCTTCTCGCCACCTGCGGCAGCACCGGCTCCCGCGCCCGCGGCAGCGCCTTGACGCTGACGGCCACCGGGACCGGAGAGCATGCGGATGATTTCGTTGCGGATCTTCTCGCTGTCGGCGTCGAAGTCCGCGAGGATGCGCGCGGCAACGCCTTCGTTCTCACGTACGAGCCCGAGCAGGATGTGCTCGGTGCCGATGTAGTTGTGGCCGAGCGAGAGCGCCTCACGCAACGCGAGCTCAAGCACCTTCTTGGCGCGTGGCGTGAAGGGGATCTGGCCGGAGGTGACCTCTTCGCCGGCCCCGACGATGCGGATGACCTGGCTGCGGACCTCTTCGACCGTGATCTCGAGGCTTTCGAGCACTCGTGCGGCAAGGCCCTCTTCCTCACGGAGCAGGCCAAGCAGGATGTGCTCGGTGCCGATGTAGTTGTGCTTGAGGGTGCGGGCCTCTTCCTGTGCGAGGACCACAACCTGGCGGGCGCGTTCGGTAAATCGTTCGAACATGGGGCGTTGCCCTCCTTACGTCAGGACGCCGGACGTCCCTCAGATCGGGTGGCGCACATCTCCGGGCGGCTGGAAATGTGCGGGAAGAAACAAGTAGGTAAGGCTAGCACGGGTCATCGGCCCAGAGCCTTCACACCTTGAGGTTCCTGGTGTTCCGGAACACACTGCGGCGCCCCTTCGCAACAGGTCTCCACCTTGCGGTGGCATCGGTCGCACCAGACGCCGTTGTGGCGCCAAACGAGGGTTGCATCACAGGCAGGACATGTTCCCATGACCCGATAATCGCACCGGCCTCGGACGTGTCCGACGCCGCCGCGATCCCCGCCCATCAGGGGTCCCTCCTGCCGCACGAGACGTGGTGCGCAGGGCACCAGTGAGAACGTCGCCTCCGGGCGAACGCATGCGCTGACGTGCGGTGAGGTACCCGTCCGTGGGTCCCTCACCACACGCAACAAATCAGCTGACGGTGATGCGCTTGGTGACGTAGGTGACGTTGCCCGACGCATCGGTCACCATCACCTTCACATACGCCGTGAAACTCGTGCGACTCACAACACGCGACGCATAGGGACGCGCGACGACACGCTTTGTCGTGGTTCCGAGCGGCGCGCTCACCTGAGCCAGAAGGACACGCGTCGTCGACAGCAACCGACCCTCAGCCGTCTTGCGTCCCACAAGGCGCACACGTGCCGAACATGCCTCGTTGCAGCGCACCGACACCGGCACACCCTTCAAAAACGCCGCACGCGTCATCGAAGTCGGCGCCGACACGGTCACCACCGGTGCGACCACGTCGCAGCCCGTCACACTTGTACCGGCCACCGTCGGACAGCGGTCGGCGGCGTCAATCACCGTATCGCCGTCGGTGTTGGTCGACGGCACATTCCAGTTCACAAGGCTCGTCAGGTCGGCCGTCGTCATGCCGTACAACAGATCCTTTGGCATGTCCGCCATGCGCGCCGCCTCTGTGAGGACCGACGCCTCACCAGCGACCCCCGCGGCGCCCTGGACAACCACCTGCATCGCCGACACCTGCCCACCCGCAGGCACCGTCACATCCACATGCTTGTCGTAGTATCTGCGACTGGACGCCGGGTACCAGGTCCCGGCCGTGGGTTGGGCGTTGCCCCAGAAGATGGCCGCATGTGGGAATGAGGCCTTGGTGGCATACCACTGCGTCGCCTCTGAGAGCGCCGGGGACCCATCCACAAACGTCTGCGGAGCGTAGTCCAGCTGGAGCATCCGGAGCGATCGGGAGATCGGCGCGGTCGTCGGGTTTCGGACGGTGTCGACGACCCGGGCGAAGCCTTTGCCTGCACTTGGCACGTATACCTTGCGCGACACTTCCAAACCTTCAGGGGTCGTGAACGGCGCGAACACAATCTGTCGCCCGCCAAGCTCCGCCCAACACCCACCGGTGTCCTCGCCAAGTTGCGACGGGAACGACGGGAGCGACGGGGGCGACAACGGGTCTGAGATCTCCCAAATCTGGGCTATTGCGTAGATCATTCCATCGATGGAGATCCCCGGGTCCGCCCCGGAGTTGATCGGCCACGACGCGCCGGAAGCATCGGTGAGCGTGGACTGGCACGGCACCGTGGCCGCCGCCCCCTGCCCTGCGGACGCCGCGGCAGCCGCGACCGCCAAAGTGGCGACAAGTGATCGACGAAACTGCATGTTGCTCTCCCTGAACGTTGATTACCACGCACGACGCGCATGGCGACGAGGGCAACTATCGGTCCCGCAAGCAGCGCGCTGTATCCCCCTCACGCGATTTCGCGCGCGGGGTATGAGAAAGCCAATTCGTCATTGGTAAAGCCTGTTTCAAGGCGAGATTCTTCGTCCGCCGCGGGCTCTCAACCGTCGCGCCGTCCATGACGTGGCGCACCGGCACTGGCGTGTGCGAGAAACGCTCCCGTCGCCGGCTGCCACCTCACGACGAATCAGTCGACGCTGACGCGCTTGGGTCATGTCGCTGACGTTGCCCGATGCGTCGGTGGCCCTCACCTTCCCCGACGCCGTGAACCCCATACGATCACGACAAGCCGTTTGCGCAGCACTAGGACGCACGCATCGGGTCAGTCCCAACCGACGACGTCATCTGGCAAACAGCACACGCACCGTCGCCATCAACCGGCAGTCGATCGTCGCACGCCCGGCCAGACGCACACGAGCCAAACATGCCCCGTTGCAGCGCACGGAAACGGGGCATCTCGAACGAACGCCGCCCGGGTTGTGGACGCCGGCGCCGACAGGGCAGCCACCGGTTCCGCCCGATCACGTTCCGTCCGGTCCGTCCCTGCGGCCGCCGGGCGCAGACCGGCCACATCAAGCACATCGCTCCGTCCCTGCGACGCCACCCACCCACCTCAGATGTCGATCGGTGTCCCGATCTCGATCAACTGGCCTTTGGGCACGCGCATGAACTGGGCGGCGTGCATGGAATTGCGGCTCATCAGCGCGAACAGGCGCTTGCGCCATTTCCACATGCCCGGGCCGTCCGCCACGGTCAGGTTGGTGCTGCTCAGGAAGTACGACGCGCCGTCGGCGTCGATCGGCAACTTGCCACGGTCACGGGCGAGTTTGAGCGCCTCGGGCACATCCGGCTGTTGCATGAAGCCGTAGCCCGCCACCACGCGCACGATGCCGTGCTCAAGTTCGGTGATGGTCAAGCGTTTCTCGTCGGTCACGATCGGCACCGCGCGAGTGATCGTCGTGAACAGAATCACGTGCTCGTGGAGGATGTGGTTGTGCGTCAGGTTGAACACGAGCGGGCGGGGCATGCCGTCGCTCAGCGCGGTCAGGTACACGGCGGTGCCGGGCACACGATGCGGTGGATCCATTGTCAGGCGCTGGAAGAAGTCACCGGTGACGACATCCTCCTCCGCCATCTTCTTGAGCGCGATGCGCCGCCCCTTGCGCCAGGTGGAAAGCAGCGTGAAGGCGACCAGCGCGATCGCGATCGGGAACCACCCACCGTGCAGGATCTTGGTCGTGTTGGCCGCGAAGAACGCGAGGTCGACGACGAGGAATACGGCGGCACCTGAGATCGCGAGCCATTTGGGCTTCTTCCACACCACGCGGACCACGACGAACGCCAGGATGGTGTCGATGGCAAGTGTCGCCGTGACGGCGATGCCGTACGCCGACGCCAGGTGCGACGACGACCGGAAGCCGAGGACGAGGCCGACGATTGCGACGTAGAGGCCCCAGTTCACCAAGGGCACGTAGATCTGCCCTTCCTCGGTGTCGGATGTGTGACGCATCGTGAGGCGCGGAAGAAATCCGAGTTGCACCGCCTGGCGTGTCACGGAGAACGCACCGCTGATCACCGCCTGCGATGCGATCACCGCCGCCGCGGTGGCCAAGAACACCATCGGGATCTGCGCCCAGTCCGGCGCCATCCGGTAGAACGGGTTGTCGACCGCCTCGGGGTTGGCGATAAGCAGCGCGCCCTGGCCCATGTAGTTGAGCAGAAGCGCAGGCAGCGCAACAAGCAGCCAGGCGCGAGCAATCGGCGCGCGACCGAAGTGCCCCATGTCGGCGTACAACGCCTCGGCGCCGGTCACGGCAAGGACGACGGAGGCCAGCGCAAGAAATCCCGCGCCACCGTTGTCGATGAAGAACTGGACCCCGTATGTCGGCGAGAGAATCCGCAGGATGCCCGGGTTGTCAATCACCTTGATGGCGCCCAGGATTCCGAGCACGCTGAACCACAACAGCATGACCGGCCCGAAGATGGCGCCGACCTTGCCGGTGCCGTGGCGTTGCACCATGAACAGGAAGGTCAGAATCACCAGTGCCGCCGGCACGATCCACGATTCGAGCGCCGGCGCGGCGACGGTCAACCCTTCCACCGCCGAGAGCACCGAGATTGCGGGGGTGATCATCCCGTCGCCGTAGAAGAGCGACGCCCCGAAGATGCCCATGAGCACGAGCGCGCTTCCGATCCCGGCTCGCCCCACCGCGCTTCGTTGGATCAAGGAGATGAGGGCCATGATGCCGCCCTCGCCGTTGTTGTCGGCGCGCATGATGAAGAACACGTACTTGATCGTCACGATGATCATGAGCGACCAGAACACCAGCGACAGGACGCCGTAGATGCGGTCCGGGTTCGGCGCGAACTCGTGGCTTCCGCCGAAGACCTCGTGCAGCGCATAGAGCGGACTGGTACCGATGTCGCCGAAGACGACACCAAGCGCGCCAAGGGTCAACGCCCCCATCCCACGTCGGTGTGCGCTCGTACCTGTGTGCGGGGCTGCCGGGGGCTTCGACATCGGCGCAGGACGTTACACGCCAAGGCGGCGCGATGCCGAATGCCGGAAGAACGATTCGTCCGCGTCTGTTCGTGAAGCAAGTGGGACCGGGTCTGCTGATGTGGATCAGGACTCACACAACGACTGGACCGAAACACGAGGGTCAGGCCATACCCGTGGGCGCACCTAGTCGAGACAGTGGTTCGCAATCCTCACCACATGGAACGGCTCTTCGGGGGTAGCTGTGGGTTGTTGACCGCGGCGTAGGGGCCGGGATCGGTTGTGCCACGCGGCATCCGGGTCCTGCTGGGTAGCGTCACTTCTTGTCACAGAATGATCGGCAAGGAGAACCAGGATGCGCGTGGCACCGCTATTCAACCGGGTCCTCGGGCTGGGCGCGGTGAACGTCGCTTTGACGGTCAAGGATCCTGTCTCTTATACACATCTCCGAGCCCACGAGACTAA
>CALMXK010000152.1 GCA_937871165.1 uncultured Actinomycetes bacterium | reverse complement strand
AGTCTCGTGGGCTCGGAGATGTGTATAAGAGACAGGCCGAGCGCCTGTGTGATCGCGTGGCCATCATGGACCACGGCGTGATCTTGGCGAGCGGCACCCGGCGCGAGTTGATCGAAACCGTCGGCGAGCACGACGCCATTTCCATCACGGTGCTTGCCGGCGCGCCTGAGGCGGCGGCCACGATCGCTCGGGAGTCCGGCGTAGTGAGCGCCACCCCGTCCGGTGACCGCTACGTGGATTGCGTGGTGGACGAGGCGGCAGCGGTGCTGCCACGACTGGTCACGACCCTCGCCGCGTCGGGTGTGAGCGTGCAGAACGTGCAGGTGAAAGAACCCAGTCTCGACGCCGTGTTCCTGCACCTGACCGGCGCCGAGCTGCGGGACTGATGCGCGCGGTCTTCGACATCTTCCGGCGGGACCTGCGCGCCAGATTGCGTGACCGGTCGGCGGTCCTGATCGGTGTGGTGGCTCCCCTCGCGTTGATCATTGCGCTGAGCCTGATCGCCGGTGGCACGTCGCCAAGCACGCGCCCGCTCGGATACGTGCCGGCACCGTCGACGACGGTCACCGACCAGATGCTCACCAGTGCAGTCTTCCCGGCGCTGGTGGCGCAGAAGACCGCAGAGATCACCACCTTCACGGACATGGCGGCCGCCGCCCGCGCGCTCGACGACGGGGCCATCGACGCCATCATCCAGGTGCGGGCCGGAACGCCGGACCCGAACGGGCCGGTTCCGCTCGGGTCCATCGAGGTGAGCCACGACCCCTCGGCCTCGGTGGGTGGCGCCATTGCCGACGGCGTCGCCAAGGCCACCGCCTCGCAGATCAATTCGACGGTCACACTGCTCGCCGCCGAACGGCGCCTGGGAACCGGGCCGGACGCTGCCGACCCGCAGCGATTGGCCCTCACACGCATTCTGGCCCAGACACCGGTCATCCAGCTGGAGGACGGGCCGGCGGCCGGCGGTCTTTCAACCAAGACCCAGATCGCGGTCGGCATGGCCACCTTCTTCCTGTTCTTCACGGTGCAGTTCGGGCTGCTCGGGTTGTTGCAGGAACGCCGTGAAGGCACCCTCGCCAGACTGCTTGCCGCAGTCACGCCGCGGCAGGTGCTCATGGCAAAGTTGCTCGTCAGTTTCGTGCTGGGCATCATCAGCATGAGCGTGTTGCTGCTGGTCGCCCGCCTGTTCCTGGGCGCCCACTTCGGCAGCCTGATCGGCGTGGCGATACTCGTGGTGTGTGGGGTTGCGGCCGCCACCGCCACGGTGGCGCTGGTCGTCGGCCTCGCACGCACACCGGAGCAGGCCGGGCTCGCCCAGAGCATGGTGGCGCTGGTGCTCGGCATCCTCGGAGGCGCGTTCTTCTCGATGGCGCGGGCCGGCGCGTTCGGGAGGATCGCCACCACGTTCACACCGCACTACTGGTTCAGCGAGGGGCTGATCCGGCTGACCGACGGCGGATCGTGGACCGCCGCATTGCAACCGGCGGCCATCTTGCTGCTGTTCACGGCGGTGGTCGGTGTGCCCGGCGTGCTCGTCGCTCGGCGGAGCGTGCGACCGTGAACGCCGTCGCGGCAATCGTGCGCGCCAACCTGCGGCGGCTGGTCAACGACCGCGGCAACATCTTCTTCCTCATCATCCTCCCGCTGCTGATCGTCTTTGCGCTCGGCTCGGCGATCGGCTCCAGCGAGTCCGACGTGGTGATCGGCGTCGTGGACCCGGCGCCGTCGAAGCTCAGCGCCACCGTCGGCAGGACACTGGCCGCATCGGAAGGCATCACGCTCGAGAATGTCTCCGACGCGGGATCGCTTCGTCGACGGGTGTCTCGGGGCGAGTTCAACGCCGGCTATGTCGTCAGCGCGTCCGGCGCCGTGACGACGATCACGTGGGTGTCCGGGCTCGACACGCGTGGCATCGCGATGCAGGGCTCAATGCAGAGCGTGGTTCAAACCGTGGCGGCGCATGAACAGGTGATCGGTGCGCTCGACGCGTCGGCGGGACTGACCAGGCAGCGGGCAACCGCCGTGGTCGACGGGCTCACCGGCGTGCCGGCGGTGCGCGTGAGCTCCACCACGGTCGGCGGCGACGAGACCTCGGCGGAGTCCATTCGCGCGGTGCTCGCGGGCGGAGAGCTGACGCTGTTCATGTTCTTGTCGGCGCTGTTTGGTTCCCAAGCGCTGCTGATGAGCCGACTGCTGGGTGTGACGCGCCGGACCTCGGCTGCGCCGGTATCGGTGCGAAGCATCGTCATCGGTGAGGCGGTGAGCCGGTACATCGTCGCCATGCTTCAGGGGCTGATCATCATCGTCGGCACCATGGTGTTGTTTGGTGTGGACTGGCACTCGCCGCTTGCGGTGCTCGCGTTGTCTGCCGCGATGGCGCTCGTTGGCACCGGGGCGGCCATGCTCCTTGGCACCTTCGGCCGAAGCGAACAGCAGGTGGGCGCCTTGGCGCTGCTCGTGGGACTGGTGTTCGCCGCCCTCGGCGGGTCGATGCAACCTCTGGAGTTCTTTCCGCAGGGGATGCGTCAGGTGGCGTTCGCCATCACGCCCCACGCCTGGATGAACGACGGCCTGTGGAAGATCCTGGTGGATGGCGCCGGCCTGCGGGACGTCCTCCCGGCGGTCGGCGTACTGACCGGGGTGGGTGTCGTGCTGCTGGCGATTGCGTCACGCGCATTGGCGCGCCGGTTGGTCTGAGCGGAGGCTCGGCAGTTAACCGTTCTGGTGTCTGACACCAGAACGGTTAACTACGAAACCGGGTCAGGCGGCGGAAACCATCCGCCGCTGCGCGGCCTGCGCAATCCACTCGATCGCGGCGATCAGTTCGGCCGGCTTGTCGACGGCCAGGTCGTGACCGGCGCCGTCCACCTGCGCAAAGCGCGCACCGGGCAGGGAGCGTGCGAGCTCCTCCTGGGCGGTGGGCGGGTAGGCGCGGTCGGCCGCACCGGCAAGCACGAACACCGGCGGGTCGATCTGCACAAGCGCACCGCGGAGGTCCGGGCGCGTGCCCATCGCCTCGGCTGCAAGCGCAACACCCTCGGAGCCACCACGCTCACGAATCATTCGAGCCACACGAGCCCAACGCTCCTGTCCCTCGATGTCCTCGGCACGCGCACCGGCGCCACTCACCACAAGCGCCGACACCAGGCCGGGATGGCCGAGCGTCAACGTCAGGGCGGCAGCGGCACCCAGGCCGAGACCGACCAGGATCGCGTCGCCACCCTCGGCGGCGATCAGACGGGACACGTCGGACGCAAAGTCGTCGATGCTCCATGGTCCGGACGGCGTCGGCGACTGACCGTGGCCGCGCAGATCCGGGGCGATCACCCGGTAACGCTTCGTGAGCGGTTTAAGCGCACGCAGCATCATGTCCCCGTCGCGACCGAGGTCGTGAAGCGCGACGATAAGTGGACCCTTGCCGCGCTCTTGAGCGTGCAAGGTGATTGCCGGGGGCAGGGAGGGCATCGATACTCCTATTGCGAACCAGTGTGATAGAGATTTGCCGGTGACAACGATAACCCTCAAATGGTTGCCGGTCAAACGCTCATGACACAGTTCACCTGGCTGAGCGGGCGTCCGTCCCTCGACCTCTGCAACACGGTCTCCGCCGACGAGGACCTGTTGCAGACCCCGCAGGACGTGTCCAAGTGGCTTGCGACGGCCGGGTTCGCTGCGCCTGAAAACCCCTGCATGCAGGATGTTGAGCGGGTGCGGGCGTTGCGGAATGCGCTCCGTGGCGCGCTGGTCAACCACGATCCGGCGGAGGTCGCGGCGGTGGTCTCGGACTGGCTGACCGCGGCACCCGGGCATCTGGCGATCGACGCGAGCAACCTCAAGGCGAGCTTCTGCCCCGACGCCAACTCGTGCGAGTGCATGTTCGTCCCGACCCTGCTGGACGCCGTCGAAATCGCGCGCGAGGAGATCGACAGGGTCCGCGTCTGTGCCGCCGAGACTTGCTCGATGATCTACCTCGACTCCAGTCGCAACGGCAGTCGCCGCTGGTGCTCGATGGAACGCTGCGGCGCCCGCGCGAAGGCGCACGCCTACTACGAGCGAAAGCGCGGCCGCGGCGACTGATTGACACCGAGGGCGGGATGTCGTCCCGAACGACGGGCGACGCGTTCTCTGGATGAAGGCGACGGCAGGCCGCTCATGCGGCGTTTGCACCCCACCTGTCAGGGACCGTCAGCGGCGGTTGTTGCGGGCGCCGCCCCACCTGCAACAGACGACGGTCGCGAGCTCGCGTGCGTTCGCTCAGGAGTCGGGTCCCATCCGTCGCCCGCGATCTGGCGCAGCTGCGCCACGTGGGCGTCGAACGCGCGACGGCCCGTTCCACTGAGGCGCACCCAGGTTCGTCGTCGGCCGTTGTCACCATGCAGCTTCCGCGTCGACACGTACCCGGCGTCCTCCAACGCCTTCAGGTGCTTGGACACCACCGAGTCGGCGGCGTTCAACATGTCGCGAAGCACCGAGAACTCGGCCTCGTCGAGGCTGCGAAGGGCGCCACAGATCTGCAGCCGACTCGGCTCATGGATGAGTGGGTCGAACCGTGGCGCGTTCATTCCCCGCGCCTGAGGTCGGCGCGAACCGCAGCGTCGGAGCGCGGCCCGATCACCATGACCGCGACGGCGGCCACGCCTGCAGCGACGGCGGCGACAAGGTAGTTGTGGGCGTCCGCGGCGGCCAGGCCGACCAGGAAGCAACCAACGGCCACGATGGCGAGGAGCCAGGCCCAACGCCGCGCCCGGGGCAGCGAGAAGCCGCCGACCCAGACACCGGTTCGCCGGCGGTAGGACTGCACAAGCAGTGCGATACCGGCTGCGGCCAGCGCGATGACGATGGTGTTCCACGGGCGCGGGATCGACGGACTGAGCACGATCGCGCCCAAGATCGCGCCGAGAATCGGGTGGTACCAGCGAGGGGTGACGAGGCGGTCGGCGATCCGAGCGCGCGTCTCGGTAATCGAATCGAGCGCGTCGCGAGCCGATGCGGGGCCGGGAGGAGGCAGCTGACTTTCCATAGAGGAAAGTCTCTCACAAACTTTCCGCAAAGGAAAGTCACGGGGTGGCCGCACCTGGTGGCGCGTTGGCGGACGAAGGCGCTACGCAGGCGACGGCCCTAGGCCGAAACGCGCTCCACCAGCTCCCGCAGCACCTCGGCGAAGGTCTCGGGCTGCTCAAGTGCCGTCAGGTGTCCGGCGTCGCCGATCACCCGCATCTGCGCGCCGGGGATGCCACTTGCCAGTGCGTCCATCGCCGCGCGTGGTGTCACCTGATCCTCGGCGCCCGCCACCACGGTTGTCGGCACGGCGATCGCGCGCAGGTCGGCGGTCCGGTCCGGGCGGTCGCGCAGAGCGAGCAGTGCCGAGATCACCGCCTCGGGTCGCTGCCCGGCCGCGAGTGTCCACGCGAAATCGAGCGTGTGCGGGGCGGGATGGGGTCGCAACAACTTTGGGACGAAGGCGTTTCGCCACACGTCGAAGCCGTCGATCCGGATGGTGTCGATCGCCTGCTCGCGATTTCGCCGAGCCTCGTCGGTGTCGGCCTCCGATCGGGTGTTGGCAAGCAGCAGACCGGCCACGACATCCGGATGACGAGCCACGAGCGACAGGGCGATGTAGCCGCCGAGCGACAGCCCGCACACCACGGCGCGCCGACCGCTCTCGGCGATCAGTCCGGCGATGTCATCGGCCACGTCCACGATCGACACGTGGTCGGGAACGTAGGTGTTGCTTCCAAACCCAGGGAAGTCCGGCGTGACCACCTGCACCGGCAGATCAAGCTCACGCCACATCGGTGCCCAAAAGGTTCCGTCCACCGGAAACGGGTGCAGCAACACCACCACAATGTCGTCGAGGGTGGCCACGTGGCAAGCTTACGTCAGTGGGAACACTCGCATCACCACCATCGGCAGACGCCGAGCGCGACGCTGCCGCGTTCGGGGGACTCGTCCCGAGCGCCGCCGTTGCACGCGGTGGCGACACCATGGTGGCCCTGCTCGGACTGGAGCATTTTCGCGACGGCGCGGTGGCCCACGTCATCGTGCTGACCGAGACACCCGGCGTGATCGACTGGGCGGTGGACGGTGGCCTTACGGTCCTTGACGACCGGGGTACCACCTATACGCCCTCCGTGCTCGCAAAGACCCAAGGGCTCGGTCAGGTCGCCACCACCATCTGGTTGTCACCGCCGATCCCGGCCGATGCTGCGCGTCTTGACCTGGACGTGAGCGAGCTGTTTCGGGTGAGCGCCCCCCGCGGCGACGTCCCCCCACTGAAGCGCGCGCTGTCGGAGGGGCCGTGGCCACTCACCGTGAACCTTCGGCCCGAGCGCACCGTGGCGGCCCCGCCCGCACACCCTGAGCGCCGCCAGCGGGTGCCGGACGCCGGCACCGTCCCGGCGCGCACGATCGCAACCTTCCACTCCATCATTCCGGTCGGCCAGGCCCGAATGGCCGAAGGCGCCGCCATCTGCGTCATCGCCGCCGAGCGCTACACCGACCGCTGGGTTGTCACTCTGAGTGCGCTCGGCCGGCCGGACCAGGTCGGGACGCCGGCCATCGGACGGGCGCGCGTCAGCGCGTGGGATGACCGGGGCAACCGCTACCGGGCCACGCCGATCCAAGGCACGGCGCGCGAGGACTGGAGTGAGGTGTGGATCGAAATGGTGCCACCGCTCGATCCTCAGGCGGACACCATCGCCATCAAGGTCGAAGACATTCCGCGAGGCAACGACATCGGACCGCTCCCGATCGCCGGACCACTCATCTTCGGGGTGCGGGTACCGCACGATGACTGACACATGGCCGCCTGGTGCGGTGTGGGTCGTGGTGCCCACCTACAACGAGGCCGGCAACATCGAGCGGCTGACCGGAGAGCTCACGGCGCTGTTCGATCGCGACGGGATCGACGGACACGTGCTGGTGGTCGATGACGGCTCGCCGGACGGAACGGCCGCGCTCGTCACCGCAAGCGCGGCTCGCGACCCCCGCATCGAACTGCTGCAGCGCACCGAGAAACAGGGCATCGGACCCGCGTACATCGCCGGTTTCCGTCACGCGTTGGCGGCCGGTGCCGCGCTCATCGTTCAGATGGACGCCGACTTCTCCCACGATCCGCGCGATGTCGGGCGACTGGTCGACGCCGCCTTCGCCGCCGACGTGGTGCTCGGGTCGCGGTACGTCCCGGGTGGGCGGGTGCTGCACTGGAACGCCCTGCGACGCCTGATCAGCCGGGCGGGGAGCGTCTACGCCCGCGCGGTGCTGGGGCTCACCCACCGTGACCTGACCGGCGGGTTCAAATGCTTTCGCCGTGAGGTGCTCGAGTCACTTCGTCTGGACGACGTGGCCGCCGCCGGCTACGTCTTCCAGATCGAGATGACCTACCGGGCGCTGCTCGCCGGCTACCGCGTGGTGGAGATCCCCATCACGTTCACCGAACGTCAGGTGGGCGAATCCAAGATGACCGGTGGGATCGTTCGGGAAGCTGCGGTGCGGGTGCCGCGCCTTCGTCGGCTGCGACGCGGTTCGACGGGAGCCTGATGTTTCTGCGCAGGCTGATGAAGGAGTTGGTCATCCCGGTTGCCGTGGCGATCACGCTGGCGCTGCTCATCCAGGCGACGATCGCGAAGCCCTATGAGATCCCGACGCCGTCCATGGATCCCACGATCCGCCCGTTCGATCGGATTCTCGCCAACCGGCTGATCTACCACTTCCGCGACATCTCACGGGGCGACGTCATCGTGTTCGAGCCGACCGTCGAGGCGCGTGCGTCATGCGGTGAGCAGGCCACCTCGGACATCCCCTTCGTCAAACGCGTGATCGGGTTGCCGGGCGACCGTATCTCCATCGTGTGGGGCACCCGCGACGTGCAGATCAACGGCGAGCGGTACACCGTGCCCTCGGCCGTGCCGAATGACGCCGATCCGAAGTCGCAACGCGACGCGCCGGGACTGGCGAGCGAGGCGAACAGGGTGTGGACCGTGCCGGCTGACAGCCTGTTCGTGATGGGCGACAACCGCCCCGCGTCCTGCGACTCCCACGTCTGGTCGGAGCCGTACCTGTCTCTTATACACATCTGACGCTGCCGACGAGCGATCTAGTGTAGATCTCGG
>CALMXK010000151.1 GCA_937871165.1 uncultured Actinomycetes bacterium | reverse complement strand
CCCTCGGCGCCGAGCTGATCCGCCTGCAGTGCTACGAGGGCATCGACGCCGCGCAGGCCCTCTACGAATGGGACTATGCGCGACAGCTGCTTGCAGCGCGAGCCGCCGGCGACGGGGTGAGCAGCGACACCCACGAGCTGTTCAGCGAGCGATTTCTCGTGGAGCGCCCACTTCTTCGAGCGCTTCGTGCCGGCTCGAACGCGGTGCTGTTGATCGATGAGCTCGACCGTGCCGATGACGAGTTCGAAGCGTTCCTGTTGGAGATCCTCGCCGAGTACACGATCACCATCCCCGAGCTCGGCACGATCCGCGCGCCAAGCCCGCCCGCGGTGATCATCACCTCCAACCGCACCAGGGAACTGCACGACGCACTGAAACGTCGCTGCCTGTACCACTGGCTTCCCTACCCCGACCGCGCGCGTGAGGTCGACATCATTCGCCTGCGCGTTCCCGAGGCCGACCCGGTCCTCGCCGCCGCCGTCGCGGAGGCGGTCGCACGTCTGCGCGAGCTCGATCTCGCAAAGCCGCCGGGACCGGCCGAGGCGATCGACTGGACCCGGGCGCTGCACCTGATGGGCGCGCCACCGATCACGCCCAACGATGCACAGGCCACGCTTGGCTGGGTGGTGAAGTCGCGTGAAGACCAGGACCGCATCGGTGACGAGCTCGCGAGAGTGATCGGCCTGGCCTGACATGGGCGCCGCAACGCTCGTCGAATTCGGACGTGAGCTTCGCCATGCCGGAGTGGTGGTGGGCACCGGACGGATCGCGACCTTCGTCGAAGCCGTCGAGCGTGTGCCGCAGGAGCTCTACTGGGCCGGGCGCGCGACCCTGATCAGTCGGCGTGACGACATCCCGGTGTACGACCGGGTGTTTCGCCGGGTCTTTGGCGCGCTGCTCGAGGAACCAATGCGATCCGGGCGCCCACCCATGAACGTGCAGGGTGCGTTCGCCGACGGAGCTGTGCCGCTGCGTGACGAGGACGTGGAGGTGCCCGAGGAGCTGACGCGTGCAAGCCGGACCGAACGACTGCGGTCGCGAAGCTTCGCCACGTTGGACGACGGTGAACTTGCCGAGCTCACACGAACAGTCAACCGCCTCCGCCTGGTCGCGCCCGTGCGCCGAACACGGCGCCATGTTGGCGCGCATCGCGGTGAGCTCGATCAGCGACGCACGGTTCGCCGGGCGCTTCGCACCGGCGGGGACCCGGTGGTGCTCGCACGCCGCGTTCGTCGCCGACGAGCACGTCGCGTCGTGCTGTTGCTCGACATCTCCGGGTCCATGTCGTCGTACTCGCGGGCGCTGCTCATCTTCGCCCACGCCGCGTTGCGCTCCGACCAGCGGTGGGAGGCGTTCACGTTCGGCACGCGGCTGACCAGACTGACCGGCGTCCTTCGCGCAGCCTCGCCCGACGATGCGCTGACGCAGGCCTCACACGCGGCGCGCGACTGGGACGGCGGCACGCGCATCGGTGACACGGTTCGTGCGCTGCTCGATCAGTACTCGTCCGGAGCGACTGTTCGCGGGGCGGTGGTCGTGATCTTGAGCGACGGACTCGACGTCGGGGACATCGACATGCTGGCAACGCAGATGGCGCGCCTTCGACGTCTGGCCTACCGCGTCGTCTGGCTCAATCCCCTGCAGGAGAACCCCGACTACAAACCACTTGCGCGTGGCATGGCCGCGGCACTCCCACATGTCGACCTGTTCGCGAGCGGCCACAACCTGATCGACCTCGAAGCCACCTGCCATGCGATCGGCGAGCTCTAGAGCGTCTGACTGCGACGTTGCTCAGACCGGCGGCGGCGTCTGGTGACGCCGGCTGAGCGCGCGCAGATCGTCTTCCGTGTCGAGGTCGATCGGCGCGTCCGCGTCGACTTGAACCTCACGGATCTCGTCCGGGAATTCGCGCAGCACACTCCGCGCTCCCTGGTCGCCGCTCACGGACTGCAGTCGGCCCCACATCGGTCGGTCGAAGGAGATCGGATGGCCCGCACGATCGCGGTAGCGGGCACGCCGGATCAGTCCCGCACCGAAGGCGACGCAGGCGATCACCGCCGGGTCGACGTGCGGTTCGTCGCCCAACAGGATCACCGCCCTGGAGATGTCCGGGCCGAGCGCGCCGATCCCCGCCGCCAGCGATGTTCCCTGCCCCTCCGCCGCCAACGGGTTGTGGACGATCTCGCATGGTGCGTCGCCGATGGCGGCCGCAACGGCGTCGGCGTCATGGCCGAGCACGACCACGAGCTGCGCCGGATCCACCGCCGCGGCAGCGTCGATCACATGGCGGACAAGTGGCCGACCGTCGAGCTCGACGAGTTGCTTCGTTCGTCCCAGACGAGTGGAGGCGCCGGCTGCAAGTACGACGATGGCGAACAGCGGGTCGCCATCACGGCGTGTGGGCGGGCGGTCCGACATGTCAGAACCTGGTGCTCCCGCCGAGCCACGCACCCATCGTCCATCCGGCCGCCGCCACGAGCACCCCGAACACGAGCGACGCGACGATGTTGATCGCGGCCTCCCGGCGAAGCCGTGCGTCGATCAAGCGACGCGAGTCGACGATCCATGTGGAGAATGTCGTGAAGCCCCCCAGGAATCCGGTCCCGAGCAACAGACGCGAATCGCTCGAGACGGCGACGCCGGTCATGACGCCAAGCGCGAGGGTGCCGAGCATGTTGACGATGAAGATCCCGAGCGGGTAGACACCGCGGTGGTAGTACGTGATGGCACGATCAAGTGCGGTACGCGCCATTGCGCCCAGGCCGCCAAGCAGCGAGACGCCGGCCCACATCGACGTGGTCACGTGCGCCTCGCCGGCACGGCCAATGTGACCAGGAGCCCCGCCGCGACACTGGCCGCCGCGTAGCCGATGGCACGCAGCAAATGGCCGTCCTTGGCGAAGGTGACGAGCTCGATCTGGAACAGCGAGAACGTGGTGAGCCCTCCGCACAGCCCGGCCCCGAGCGCAGCTCGCCAACGCCGGTGCGGAGCCATCAAGGCCGGTGCCCGCATGTACAACACGATGAGCGTGGCGGTACCGATGGTGTTCGCGGCAAACGTGGCCCAGTGCCAGTTCGACGACGTGCCAAGGAGCTCCACAAGCGCGACCCGAAGCGCCGTCCCCACGGCTCCACCGACTCCGATCGCCACCAGGTGTGGCGCGGGAAGGAATGGCGAGGACGAGGTCGGCACCCGACGATTCAAGCATTTCCCCACCCGGCGCCACTAACCCGTTGTCCAGATCAGGGTCTCCTGCGGGCGCGTTTGCTGCGCCCGGGAACGGCCCACCCGTCGACCGAGCGCGTAGCCTTGGCGAATGGACATCACCCGCACCCATTCCGACACGCGCCCTGGCCCCGCCGACTGGTTCACCGGTCAGGTGTGGATCGACGACCTTGCGGCGCCGCCCGCACCGTCGCGCATCCACGCGGTGCTCGTGCACTTCACCCCCGGCGCCCGTACCGCATGGCACTCGCACCCCATCGGCCAGATCCTGCACGTGACCGGCGGACAGGGACTTGCGCAGCGCCGCGGCGCGCCGCCACAGATCATCCGTGCGGGTGACACCATCTACTTCCCGCCCGGCGAAGAGCACTGGCACGGTGCCGGCCCCGCCCATTTCATGACGCACCTCGCACTTCATGAACACGCCGACGACGGGATCGCCACCCACTGGCTTCCCCATGTCACCGACGAGGAGTACTCGCAGACACCCGTCGAAGGGTAGGGCGCGAGCCGCGATGTCGCGCGCGACGGTTGAACGGTTGGAGGCCCTCCATCGCACGATGGAGGGCTGCACACGATGTCCCGCGATGATCGGGCCGGTGGTCTCGGGCCAGCCGGTGCTGTCGCCGGTGATGTTGATCGGCCAGGCGCCGGGCATTACCGAAGGAAAGGTGAAGCGGCCGTTCAATGCGGGCAGCGGCAAACGGCTGTTCCAATGGCTGACTGAAGCTGGATGGGATGAGGAAGATTTTCGCGCTCGTCACTACATGACCTCTATCACCAAATGCTATCCCGGCCCCAGCAGCAGCGGCAAAGGAGACCGCGTCCCCACGCCCTTTGAGCAGGCCCTCTGCCGCCCGTGGCTGGAGCAGGAGATTCGTTTCGTCAACCCGCGCCTGATGCTCCTAGTCGGCGGGCTGGCGATCAAACTGCTGTTTCCACCCAACATTCGCCTTCATGAGATCGTCGGCAAGGCGGTCTACTTCCTGTCTCTTATACACATCTCCGAGCCCACGAGACTAAGGCGAATCTCGTATGCCGTCTTCTGCTTGAA
>CALMXK010000150.1 GCA_937871165.1 uncultured Actinomycetes bacterium | reverse complement strand
CGGCGACCACCGAGATCTACACTAGATCGCTCGTCGGCAGCGTCAGATGTGTATAAGAGACAGGCCCGAGCACGAACGGCGTCACATCCTTGCCGGAGACGCCACCCTCGCCGGCCTTCGCGAGCGCGTCGGCGATGAGCGGTTCAACGTCGATGGACGTGTCGGGAGGGCGTGTCACAAGGATGCCGCCACCTTCCAGATGCCAATGGGCCTGCGCGATGGCCGCGACGTCAGCGGCACTCTCCACGCGGGCCGTGACCGACGGCCCGCCGTGCGCGGAGTAGAACAGCGGCATCGTGTCGGTGCGCCACCCGAGTACCGGCACACCCAACGTCTCGAGGAGCTCGCAGGTGGCGGGGACGTCAAGGATCGATTTGACGCCTGCGCTCACCACGACGACTTCAAGGCGCGCGAGGGCGCCGAGATCCGCCGAGACGTCCGGCGGTGTCGGATACCCGCGGTGCACGCCGCCGATGCCGCCGGTGCCCATCACCGCGATCCCCGCCAGGCGACAGATGGTGATCGAAGCGCCCACCGTCGTCGCGCCGGTCGCCCCTTGCGCGACGCAGACGCCAAGATCGCGTGGGCCGAGCTTGCGCACCTGCGCCGCCTGCTCACCGAAATGCGTGATCTGGTCCGCCGTCAGCCCGACGTGGACGACCCCGTCGATCACGCCGATCGTGGCGGGCACGGCGCCACTCGCGCGCACGGCCGCCTCCGAGGCGAGCGCGACCTCCACCCCCTCCGGATGTGGGAACCCGTGCGAGACGAGCGTCGTCTCAAGTGCCACGACACCGGTGCCGTCAAAGAGCGCGTCGCTCACCTCGTCGCTGACAATCATGCCGTCGTGCTCGATCACCGACCCGGTTCCTTTCGTGGGGGCATCGCCCCCATTGTTGCAAGGCAACTGGCCGCGGCCGAAACCGCCGACGAAATGGCGTCCTCGCGACGCTCGCCGATCAAGAATCCGGCCGAGAACGCATCACCGGCGCCTGTGGTGTCGACCACCGTCACCTGCGGGGCCGCCACGCGCTCGCTGCCGCCCGGCCAGGTGACCACGCACCCCTCGGCGCCGCGTTTGGTCACGATCACCGGCGCGCTCACCGGCCCGTCCAGGGCCGCGAACTCGGACGCCGTCCCGAAGATGACCTCGGGGGCGACCGTCTCCAGCCGGCGACGAAACGCTGCGCCGCCGAGCGCACGGATCAGGTGCGCCGCAGACAGATCGACGCTGACCCGCGCCCCCGCTGCGCGGGCCTGGTGGGCGGCGGCCATCGCCGTATAGGCGAACGGCTCGGCGATCAGCGAGTACCCGGTGATGTGCAAGCGATCGACACCGCCAAACCAGGAGCTGTCGAGCGCCTCCGGCAAGAACTCCGGGCTCACGCCGCGATCGCTCATCATGGATCGCTCACCCTCGGCGTCGAGCATGGCGACCACCGTGCCCGTCGGACCGGCGATCACCGGTCCACGCACCTCGACCGCGCGCTCGGTCAGCTCCGCGTGCATCAGGTCGCCCACCGCGTCGTCTCCGCGAGCGGCTACAAGGCGCGCCTTCGCACCCAGGTGGGCTGCCCACGCCGCCACGTTCGCCGCCTGGCCACCCACGCCCACGGCGATGCGTGCCCGAATGTCGTCACCGGGTCGTGCAACCCCGTCGGGTCGCACGACGACGTCCATGAGCAGGTCTCCGAGTGTGCAGATTCTCACGCGCACATCCTCGCAGGAGGCGGCGACCGGGGACCGCTTTGGCCCGTCGGCGAATCCGCACCGCCCGCAGCTGGACCCACGCACGAAATACCGCCATCCGGTGAACAGACCAGTCCGGCCACCTGTGGCGAGCGCTAGCCTGCCGCGTATGAACATTGGAGTCCTCACCGGCGGGGGCGACTGCCCCGGCCTCAACGCCGTCATCCGTGCAGTCGTCCGCGTGGGCGAAGCAGTCCACGGAAACACCCACGTCGGCATCAGTCACGGGTGGCGCGGTCTGCTCAACAAGAACACGATCCCGCTGGATCTGTCGACGACGACCGGCATCCTCAACCGCGGCGGCACGATCCTCTGGAGCTCGCGCACCAACCCGTTCAAAGACGAGGGCGGCGGAGAGCTCTGCGCCGCAAACGCGAAGGATCTCGGCCTCGACGCCATCGTCGCGATCGGCGGCGAGGACACGCTCGGCGTGGCCGCACGCCTGTCGACCGAGTACGACCTGCCGTGTGTCGGCGTGCCGAAGACGATCGACAACGACCTGGACGGCACCGACTACACGTTCGGGTTCTTCACCGCGGTCGACATCGCCACCGAGGCACTCGACCGGCTGCACACCACCGCCGAGTCCCATGATCGGGTGCTCGTCGTCGAGGTGATGGGCCGCCACGCAGGGTGGATCGCGACGTACTCGGGTATCGCCGGCGGCGCGGATTTCATCCTGATCCCCGAGGTGCAGCACTCCA
Organism: uncultured Actinomycetes bacterium; assembly: GCA_937871165.1. GTDB lineage: Bacteria > Actinomycetota > Thermoleophilia > Miltoncostaeales > Miltoncostaeaceae > CALMEC01. Next base: position 6,734 of record CALMXK010000150.1, on the reverse strand, counting down.
TCGACGACGTCTGCCAGGCCGTCACCGCCCGCCACGCACGCGGCAAGCTCTTCTCGATCATCGTGGTGAGCGAAGGCTTCCAGTTCGCCGAGGACGACGCCGACGGCCCCGTCGACGAGTTCGGACACCGCCTGCTCGCCCGGGGCGGCATCGCCGACCGGGTCGCAAGCCTGATCGAACAGCGCACCGGGTTCGAGGCGCGGTCGGTCGTGCTTGGGCACGTGCAGCGCGGCGGCCCGCCGAATGCGTTCGACCGGATTCTCGCGACGCGCTTTGGCAGTTTGGCCGCAAACCTCGTCAACGAAGGCAAGTTCGGACGGATGGTGGCGCTGCGCGGGGACGAGGTGATCGACATCCCGATCACCGAAGGTGTCGCCCGACTGAAGACGATTCCACCCGAGCGCTACCAGATCGCACGGCCGTTCTTCGGCAACGAATTCATCCACCCCAAACTCTCCTGATTTGACGTGATGGGGGGCGTTAGTGCTACCTTGGCCCGCCGATGACACGTTCCCTGATCATTTGCGAGAAGCCCTCGGTCGCCCGCGACGTCGCGTCGGCGCTGCCCGGGAAGTTCACCAAGAAAGGTGACTTCTACGAGAGCCCCGATTCCATCGTCGCGTTCGCGGTCGGTCACCTGGTGGAACAGGTCGACCCGGACGCGTACGACCCCAAGTTCAAGAAGTGGGTGTACGACGATCTGCCGATCGTGCCGCCCGCGTTCAAGTACCAACCGCGTGACGCACGAGCAGCCAAGACGCTGAAGTCGCTGCACACGCTGATGGGCTCAACGGACGTGGATACGCTGGTCAACGCCTGCGACGCCGGACGCGAAGGCGAGCTGATCTTCAAGCTCATCCTCGAGACCGCCCCGAAGAAGGCCCAGGGGAAGCCGGTCAAGCGGGCGTGGTTCTCGTCGATGACCGCGCAGGCGGTGCGTGACGCGTTCGCCCATCTGCGCGACGACGATGAGATGAAGCCGCTCGAATCTGCGGCGCGTGCCCGCAGCGAGGCCGACTGGCTGGTCGGTATGAACGCCACACGTGCGGCCACGACCAAGGCCGGTTCGGTCCGCAAGGTGCTGTCGCTCGGACGGGTCCAGACCCCGACGCTGGCGCTGATCGTCGGCCGCGACCTGCAGATCCAGGCGTTCGTGCCCGAGGACTACTGGGAGGTCGAAGCGACCTTCCAGACAGGTGCAGGTCCGAGCTATGTCGGCCTGTGGCACGAGGCGACGAGCAGCAAGTCACGCATGAGCACCGCCGAGGCCGCCGCGGCGATCGTGGCCGCCACGTCGGGCGCACCGGCCGTGGTGGAGCGTCTTGAGACCAAGCCGCAGGTCGAACAAGCGCCGATGCTCTACGACCTCACCACCTTGCAGCGCGAGGCCAACCGCCGATTCGGATTCAGCGCACAGCGGACGCTTTCCACCGCCCAGGCGCTGTATGACCAGCACAAGATGCTGACCTATCCGCGTACCAACTCCCGCTACCTGTCGGGCGACATGATCGCCCAGCTCAAGCCGATCGCATCACGCGTCGGCGCCGCCGCGCCGGTGTACGCAGACTCGGCCAGGTTCGTGCTCGGGCTCGACAAACTGCCGCTCAAGCGGGTGGTCAACGACGCCCGCGTGACCGACCACCACGCCATCATCCCGACCGAGGCCGACCACGACCTGGGTGCGCTCAACAACGACGAGCGCCGCATCTACGACATGGTCGCGCGCCGGTTCCTCGCGGTGTTCCACCCCGAAGCGCGGTTCGAGAACACGACCGTCGAGACCCGCTGCTCGGAGCACCTGTTTCGCAGCAAGGGCAAGGTCATGATCGAGGCCGGCTGGCGCGCCGTCTACGGCGAAGAGGCCGACGAGACGCGTGGACCGTCCAAGGACGAGGAGGAGCGCGACCAGAAGCTGCCGCAGCTTCGCGAAGGCGAAGCGGTGACGTGCACGCAGTCCGAGTCGCTTGCCAAGCGCACCAAGCCACCTGCGCGCTACTCGGAAGGCACGCTCCTTCGCGCAATGGAGACCGCCGGCAAGCTCGTGGACGACGACGAGGCCGCCGAGGCGATGAAGGACGCCGGCCTCGGCACCCCGGCAACGCGCGCCGCCACCATCGAGCGCCTGATCGACGCCGAATACGTGGAGCGCGAGGGCAAGAGCCTGCGCGCCACCGAAAAGGGTGTCGGACTGATCCAGATGCTCGGCGACCACGTGCTCACCAAGCCGGAGCTCACCGGTCAGTGGGAGCAGCGTCTCAACCACATTCAGCGTGGCGAAGAGACCCACGACGCATTTCGTCGCGACGTCGAGCAGTTCACCAAGGACGTTGTCGCATGGTTCGCCGACAAGGACCGCGACGCGCTTCGTGTCGAGCGCCGCGAGCTCGCCCCCTGCCCCACGCCCGGGTGTGAGGGCCACATCGTCGAGTACCCCAAGAGCTACGGGTGCAACAGCTACAAGAGCAAAGACGACACCGGCTGCGGCTACACGCTGTGGAAGCGCCAGGGCGGCAAGACGATCACGCTCGAGGATGCCCTCGCCTACATCGCCGAAGGCAAGTCCAGCAAGGATCTGGTCGAGGCGCGTGAGACGCTCGGCGCCTGCCCCACACCCGATTGCGGTGGCGAGATCGTCGAACGCACACGCAGCTACGGCTGCACCAGCTGGAAGAGTCGCACCGAAACCGGCTGCGGCTTTGTCATCTGGAAGAAGGTGCGCGGCCAGAAGGAAGAGGTCGACGTCGAGGCTGCCCGCAAAATGGTTGCCGCCGGCGAGACCAACGCCGCTCCGGCGCCCGCCAAGGAGCCGATCGGCGAGTGCCCCACCCCCGGCTGTGGCGGCAACATCATCGAAAACTCCCGTGCCTACGGATGCACGAGCTGGAAGAGCCGGAAGAACCCGGGCTGCGGCTTCGTCATCTGGAAGCGCGAGAAGGGCCACGACGTCACCCGCGAGGAGGCCGCTGAGCGCCTCGAAGCGGCACGTGCCGCCGGAGGCGCAGCCCCGACCACCGGCTCGTGAGCCCGCAGGCCGTCACGCGGCACCTGCTTGAGCGTTCGCAGGTGCGATATTCGCGGGCGTCCGGCCCGGGCGGCCAGCATCGCGACCACACCGAGTCGCGGGCGGAACTCGTGATCGGCCGCGACGCACTCGAAGGGCTTCCCGACGACGTCGCGGCACGGTTGCTCGACCGGCTCCACCTGACCAAACGGCCACTGCGACTGGCGTCGCAGAACGACCGCTCCCGCGAGCGAAACCGGGCGACCGTTGAGCGGGCGCTCCTCAGTCGGGTCGAAGCGGCACTTCGCCCGCGGACCGCTCGGAAGGCCACACGTCCGAGCGCGTCGGCCGTCGCACGTCGCCTTGATCAGAAGGCTGCACGGTCACGTACGAAGAGCCTTCGCCGGCGTCCCGAGGCCGACTGACCGACCGGCGGTCAGCCGATCAGCTGGCCGACGCTGTAGATCACAAGTCCGGCGAGTCCACCGACCACGGTGCCGTTGATGCGGATGAACTGCAGGTCGCGGCCGACGGCGAGCTCCACGCGTCGTGAGGCGTCCTGCGGGTCCCACCGTGCGACCGTCGAGGCGATCAGATCACCGGCCTGATGGCGGTGTTCGTCGAGCAGGTAGAGCACCGCGGACTCGATCCAGCCGTCGATCTTTCCGAGCATTTCGTCGTCGTCGCCGATGCGCACCGCGATGATCGCCACCTCCTCGGCGATCCGGCGCCGAAGCTGCGAGGACGGGTCGATGGCCTGGCGCTGCAGCAGATTCTTGAAATCCGTCCACAGCGACATGGTCCACGCCCGAACGGCGGGATGGGCGAGCAGCTGCTCTTTCAGGTCCTCGCCGCGTTTCAGCAGATCCGGGTCGTTCTGCAGCCGGTCGGCCAGCACATGGATGCGCTGCTCCAGGTACTGGCGAAACTCGTGGTGGGGCGTCGCGCCCACTTCGAGCAGGAAGTCGCGCAACCCGTCGAAGAGTTTGTTGAACACGCGGTCGTCGATGGCGTCGGGCACCCACCACGGGGACTCCTTGCCGAAGCGCCCGCGCAGGTCCTCGCGGTGCTCTTCCAGGAACCGCACACCGCCGCGAAAGGCCGCGTCCAGGAGCTCCTCGTGGCGGCCGTCCTGGGTGGCGACTTTGAGGGCGCGCCCCGCCACCGGCGCAAGCGGGATGCGCCGCACCCATGAAGCCATGGAGTGTTCAATCGCGCCCTGCACCGCCTCGTCGCGAAGGACGCCCGCCGCGCCGGCGAGCACCGCCGAGGCGTGACGGGCGACGGTTGCGGCGTTCTCGTCGTCGGCCGCCCAGGTGGCGGCTCGGCGTGCCATCCCTGCCGCGCGCAATTTGTCGAGGACCACCGAACCGGTCAGGAAGTTCTGTTCCACGAACTCGCCGATCGCAACGCCCAGCTGGTTCTTGCGGGTCGGGATCAGCGCGGTGTGCGGGATCGGCAGACCCATCGGATGGCGAAACAGCGCGGTGACGGCGAACCAGTCGGCAAGTCCGCCGACCATGGCTCCTTCGGCGGCGGCGAGCACGTAGTCCACCCAGCGGTGCCCCGTATGGAAGATCCGCGCGAGTACGAACACGACCGCGGCGCCCACCAACAGCCCGGTCGCGCGGGCTTTCATCGCGCGAAGCCCTTCTGCCCGGTGCGCGTCGTCGGAGTCTGGGAACGTGAGGCGCTCGGACACGAGGCCAATCCTGCCATCTCCCGCCGCCATCCGACGCTCGCGTATGTTTACCCGACCGCACCCCGATCTCGGAGCACCATGAACGCAGACGACGCAATCCGCGGACGCCGCAGCGTCCGCCAGTACACCGACTCCCCGGTGTCCGATGCCGACATCGACGCCTGCCTTCGACTTGCGTTGCTCGCCCCGACCGGCGGAATGGCGCAGGCATGGAGTTTCATCGTGATCCGCGAGGAGGCCAAGCGCGCCGCACTGGCCGAGCTCGTCATTCGGGGCGGCGCGCTGTACTTCCAGATGGCTCGTCCCGCAGCCCCGGGAACGAGCGCGCAGGAGCACGCCGCTTGGGCGACCGAGTACGCCCAAACGGCACTCGGCAGTTACCGCGACGTGCCGGTGTGGATCGCCGCCGTCATCGTCCCGCGAAACGTGTTTCCCCCGGATCAACGCGAGGCGGAGCGCACCGCGGACCTGGAATCCATCTCGTTCGCCATGGAGAACCTGTTCGTGGCAGCCCGTGCACGCGGGCTCGGCACCGTTCCGACGGTCTTCCACTGGTTCGTGGAGGACGAGTTTCGGACCCTGCTCGACCTGCCGGCGGACCTCGAAGTTCCCCTCATCACCCCACTCGGCTATCCGGTGGAGTTCCCAACCAGCCTTCCGCCTGCACTGAAGGCCATCAAACGGCCCTGGAAGTCGTTGGTGCATGACGACAGCTGGGGCAACGTTCGGAAGCCGCAAAACGCCTCCTGACGCGCCACCTTCACGCCCGACACCCTCAAGTTCGACCGTTTTCGGCCGATGCGAGATGTAGTGCCGACATGACGTCGGCGTTCTATTGAACTCGGATCCACCGGAGCACACATGTACCGCAACGCGGTCGTCGCGGCGAGCGTCGAGCTCGGCCTTAGTCGGTTCGACATCGCCGAAATCGTCGGTGCAACTCCTCGCCTCGTCGAGAATTGGCTGGCAGGGGTCTCCGAGCCTGGCCGACACTTTGACGAACGTCTCGATGATCTGGCGGCGGTCGCCGACATCGTCGGGGAGAAGATGAGCCCACGGGCCGCGCACGCGTGGCTCGCGATCCCGTCGGCGGACCTCGACTACTACGCCCCGATCGACGTGCTGCGCCGTGGTGAGCTCTACACCGTGCTGAAGGTCGTCGAATCGATGCCGACCGCGTTTCGCATGGGAACAAGGTCGCTGCTCGACGACATCGAAGGCGACCCCCTCCTCGACTGAGGCGACGCCTGCGCGATCTCAAGCGCAACGTGCTTGGGGCCGATACATCATTGATGGCGACCACACCCCTTCGAACCCTCGACTCCCCTCTGACCGACGCGTTCGGTGTCGCCCAGCGATTTCAGGCGAATTTGAACGGTGTCATCCGTGGCAAGCCCGACGTGGTTCGCCTGGCGGTGGTCACCGTGCTCGCCGGCGGGCACCTGCTGCTCGAGGATGTCCCGGGCGTCGGCAAGACACTGCTCGCCAAGACCATCGCACGGTCACTCGGCGGCGTCTTTCGGCGTGTACAGGCCACATCCGACCTCCTCCCGGCGGATCTGACCGGTGTCGCGATGTTCGATCAGTCCGACGGCAGCTGGAAGTTCCGCCCAGGCCCCTTATTCGCCAACGTCGTCCTCGTCGATGAGATCAACCGTGCGACGCCGCGCACCCAGTCCGCGTTGCTCGAGGCCATGGAGGAGCGCCAGGTCAGCGCCGATGGCGCCACCAGACGCCTTCCCGACCCGTTCGTGGTCATCGGCACGCAGAATCCGCAGGAGCACCACGGCACATTCCCCCTCGTGGAGGGCCAGCGCGACCGGTTCACGATGATCTTGCATCTGGGCCTTCCCGACCGCGACGCCGAACGCGCCATCCTGGCCGGAGATGCCGGGGTCGGCCAGCTGCAGGCCGTCGGTCCGATCGGCGACGTCGACACCATCACACGTGCGCTGCGGGCGATCAGACTGGTCCACGTGGCCGACCGCGTCGCCGACTACCTGCTCGACATCGTCGACGCCACCCGCGACC
>CALMXK010000149.1 GCA_937871165.1 uncultured Actinomycetes bacterium | reverse complement strand
TTTCAAGCAGAAGACGGCATACGAGATTCGCCTTAGTCTCGTGGGCTCGGAGATGTGTATAAGAGACAGGTGGTCGGGCTGATCATCATGGCGATCATGGCGTTTCGCCCGCAGGGGCTCTTCGGCAAGAAGGAGGAGCTGCACCTTGACGGGTGACGAAACGCCGATTCTTCGCGCAGAGAACCTGGTGCGCCACTTCGGCGGGGTCAAGGCCGTCGACGGCGCCACCTTCGACGTGCGCCGTGGCACCATCACCTCGCTCATCGGGCCAAACGGCGCCGGCAAGACCACCGCGTTCAATCTGGTGACCGGCTTCGAGACCACCGATGCGGGACGTGTGGAGTTCAACGGCGACGACATCACATCCCTGCGCTCGGACGAGCGAGCACGCAGGGGCATGGTCCGCACGTTCCAGCTGACGCGTGTGCTCGGCAAGATGACGGTGCTCGACAACGTCATGCTCGCCGCCCCGGATCAGCCCGGTGAGCGGCTTCGCCACTCCATGCTGCCCCGCCGGTGGCGTGGCCGTGAGGCCGAGGTGCGCGACCTCGCCGTCGCCATGTTGAACGAAGTGGGCCTGGAGGCAAAGGCGGGTGACTACGCTGCCACCATGTCCGGAGGGCAGCGCAAGCTCCTGGAAATGGCGCGCGCCCTGATGACGCGCCCGTCGCTCGTGATGCTCGACGAGCCGATGGCCGGAGTGAATCCCACCCTGGGGCGGCAGCTGCTCGACTATCTCGACCGGTTGCGCCGGGAGGACGGTCTGACGATCCTCTTCATCGAGCACAACATGGATGTGGTGATGGACACGAGCGACGAGGTCATCGTCATGGGCGAGGGCCGCGTGATCATGCAGGACGTGCCGGAGAAGGTCCGCTCGGACCAGCGTGTCATCGACGCCTACCTGGGCGCCGGCGAATGAGCATCCCGCAGCCGACACCCGATTCGGTGGCTCCCGACGAGGGCGACATCGTGTTGCAGGCCGAGAACCTGGTGGGCGGCTACGTCCCCGAGGTCGACATCCTGCGCGGCTGCAACCTGGTGGTTCGCGACGGTGAGGTGGTGGTCGTCATCGGGCCGAACGGCGCCGGCAAATCCACGCTCATCAAAGCCATCTTCGGGCTCGTTCCATTGCGCGAAGGCTCCGTCACCCTTCGCGGGAAGCCCATCACCGGCATGGCCCCAAACCAGATCAGCGCGCTCGGAATGAGCTTCGTGCCGCAGTCGAACAACGTCTTCCCGTCGCTGACGATCGAAGAGAACCTCGAGATGGGCGGCGCGAACTCGCGCCACAACGTTCGCGAGCGCATCGACCACATGTACGCGCAGTTCCCACGACTGCACGAGCGGCGACGAAACCGGGCGGAGGGCCTGTCCGGTGGCGAGCGACAGATGCTGGCCGTGGCCCGCGCGCTGATGCCGGAACCCACGATGCTGCTACTCGACGAGCCGTCGGCAGGGCTGTCGCCGAAGGCAGTCGGCGAGGTCTTCGAGATCGTCCGGTCCGTCAGTGAGAGCGGCGTCACGATCGCGATGATCGAGCAGAACGCCAAGGCCGCGCTCGGTCTCGCCGATCGCGGCTACGTGCTCGAAAGCGGTCAGAACCGCTTCACGGGCAAGGGGTCGGAACTTCTGAACGATCCCCAGGTGGCCGAGCTGTACCTGGGCGGCGGGCACTGACCGCAGCCGACTGATCGTGTGGGGGCCCGAAGGACCCCCACAACAGATCGTGTCGATCAGGAACCGGCGACTGGGAACACCTTGTCGCTCTCGACGAGCTTGCCATCCTTGTAGCTCCACAAGCCGTAGCTCGCGGACGCCGGATCGCCATTCGCATCGAAGTCGATGGGCCCTGAGGCGCCCTCGTAGTCGATGTCCTCGCCGGCTGCGGCAGCCTTCAGTGCAGCGTCCAGATTCTCGAACGTGTACTTGGTGCCAGGAGCGCCGGAGACCTCGGTCAGCTTCGCCGCGATGTCGGCGCCGTTCGTGGAGCCCGCCCTGGCGGCAGCCAGCGCGTACAGCACGACAGCGTCGAACATCTGCGCGTCGTAGGTCTGGCGCGGATCCTTGACCTGGGCGGTCCAGAGGTCGTCGAACGCCTCACCGGCCGGCGCGTCGGCGCTGGTCGCGACGGTGCCCTGCATGCCTTCGGTGACCTTGACGCCCGCCTTCTCCGGAAGGTCGTTGGACTTCAGTCCGTCAACGGTCCAGGTCTTGGCCGGGCTCCACTTGCCGGTGCGGGCAAGCGCGGGGCCCATCTTCTGCCAGCTGTCGGGGAAGTCGATGACCACCCACGCGTCGGGGTTGCCCGCCGCCAGCTTGCCGGCTTCGGAGTCCAGCGACGCCGCTGCAGGGTTGTAGACGACCTTGGCGCCGATCGTGCCGCCGCCGGCCTTCCATGCCTCTTCGAAGACACCGGCAAGCGCGTTGCCGTACGGATCGTTGCGCGCGCCGATGTTGACGGTCTTGTCAGCACCGATTGCATCGCTGATGACCTGCGCGAGCACCTTGCCCTGAAGGGCGTCCGACGGCGGCGTGCGAAACACGAGGCCGCTGTCGTCGAGCTTGGTGATGTCCGGGTTCGTCGCCGAAGGGCTGATCAGCGGAACACCGGCGGTCACCGAGATGTTCTCGGCGACAGGAATCGTCTCGGAGCTCGCCATCGGTCCGGCGAGCACGTTGACCTTGTCCGAGCTGATGAGTTTCTCCGCGCCTTCTTGGGCACCCTGCGGATCGGTCTTGCTGTCCTGAACGAACTCGGTGATCTTCAGGTCGACTCCGGCCTTGGTCGCGGCGGCGTTGACGGTGTCACCCGCGAGCTTGGCGGCCTTCTCATTCGGCCCGCCGAACGGCGAGAGATCACCGGTCAGCGGCACGAGCACGCCGACCTTCAACTCGCCGACTTTCCCACTCGATTCGGTGTCGGAGCTGCTGCCACATCCCACGGCAACGGCGCCCACGCCGAGCACCGCGACGGCGGCGAGCGCCTTCATGCGATGACTCTTGGTCATTCGTTTGCCCCCTTGTTGAGATACGACGAACACGTCGTTTTGCGCGAGCCTAACTCTCGGCGAACATGAATGTGACGATTTGATTCAACCTGGCATCAGGCGGATTTCCCGCCGGGCGGACGGGTAGTGTCCAATCATGTCCGCACGTCGCTATTTCGGGATCGTTCTCGCTGGTGGCGAAGGCAAACGCCTGTGGCCGCTCACCGAGGACCGAGCAAAGCCGGCCGTTCCGTTCGGCGGTGACTACCGCCTGGTGGATTTCGCGCTGTCGAACCTGGCGAACGCAGGGTTCCTGCGCATCGCTGTGCTCACGCAGTACAAGAGCCACAGCCTGGACCGCCACGTCGCCACCGCATGGCGACTTGCGCCGCTCCTTGGCCATTACGTCGCGCCGGTACCCGCCCAGATGCGTCGCGGCCCCCGGTGGTTCGCCGGGTCGGCTGACGCGCTCTACCAGAACTTCAACCTGATCAGCGACGAGAACCCGACGCACATCCTGGTCTTCGGCGCCGACCACGTCTACCGGATGGACCCCCGGCAGATGCTTGAACAGCACATCGCGTCCGGCGCCGGTGTCACCGTCGCAGGGCTTCGGGTGCCGATCGAGGAAGCCGGCGAGTTCGGCATCATCGACCCGACGAGCGACAGCCATCGCATCGCGCAGTTTCGCGAGAAGCCGACGGAGAACGTGGTCGGCATCCCGGACGATCCCAGCCGTGTGTATGCGTCGATGGGCAACTACATCTTCACGGCCGAGGCGCTCCTGGAAGCGATCTCCACCGATGCGAAGGACGAAACCTCACGACACGACATCGGCGGGAACATCATCCCGCTGATGGTGAGTCGCGGCGACGCCGACGTCTACGACTTCACCACCAACGTCGTGCCCGGCGAAACAGAACGTGATCGCGGCTACTGGCGTGACGTCGGAACGATCGACGCCTACTACGACGCAACCATGGACCTGGTGAGCGTCAACCCGATCTTCAACCTGTACAACATGGACTGGCCGATCCTGACCCAGCGCGATCCGAATCCGCCCGCCAAGTTCGTGTTCGATGAGGACGGCAGGCGAGGCGCCGCCTACGACTCGCTCGTGTGCGCCGGCGCCGTCATCTCTGGTGGCACCGCACGGCGCTCGATCCTCTCCCCGGGCGCACGCGTGGACACCGGCGCCGAGGTCGCCGGATCGGTGCTCATGCACGGTGTGCACATCGGCGAGGGCGCAGTCGTGCGCCACGCGATCCTCGACAAGAACGTGGTCGTCGGTCCAGGGGTGCGGATCGGCGTCGATCCCGAGGCTGACCGGGCACGGTTCACCGTGTCGCCCGGCGGGGTCGTCGTGATCGGCAAGGGAGCACGCGTCCTCTGATGCATGTGGCCCTGTTGTCACGGGAGTACCCACCCGACGTCTACGGCGGCGCCGGCGTCCATGTGGAGTACTTGGCGCGCGAGCTTTCGAAGCTCACGCAGGTGACGGTGCACTGTTGGGGCGAGCCGCGCCCGGGTGCGACGCCGCCGGTGGTCGCCCACCAGCCGTGGGACGCGCTCGGCGGGTCCGAGCCGTACATGGCCGCACTGGCCACACTCTCCACGGACCTGACGATGGCCGCCGCCACGGGTGGGGTGACCATCGCCCACAGCCACACCTGGTACGCCAACATGGGCGGCCACTTCGCCAAACTGATCCACGACATTCCGCACGTGGCCACCGTGCACAGCCTGGAGCCCATGCGGCCGTGGAAGGCCGAACAGCTCGGCGGCGGGTACCGCCTGTCGAGCTTCTGCGAGCGGACCGCGTTGGAGGCCGCGGATGCCGTCATCGCCGTCTCCGCCGGCCATCGCGGCGACATCGTGCGCAGTTATCCCGCCATCGATCCCGCCAAGATCCACGTGATCCTCAACGGCATCGACACCGACGAGTACCGACCCGATCCCGCAACGGACGTGCTCGAGCAGTTTGGCATCGACCCTGCACGACCCATCGTCACCTTCGTGGGACGAATCACGCGCCAAAAGGGATTGACGCATCTCCTTGACGCCGCACGACACATCGATCCTGCCGCCCAGCTCGTGCTGTGTGCCGGTGCGCCCGACACCCCGCAGATCGCCGCCGAAATCGCAGACAAGGCGACCGCCTTGCAAGCCGAACACGGAAACGTCATCTGGATCGCCGACATGCGTCCACGCCCCGAGCTGATTCAGATTCTGAGCCACACGGACGTCTTCGTCTGCCCGTCGATTTACGAGCCGCTCGGCATCGTCAACCTGGAGGCCATGGCATGCGGCGCCGCGGTCGTGGCGAGCGCGGTGGGCGGCATTCCTGAGGTCGTCGTCGACGACGTGACCGGCAAGCTCGTGCCGTACGAGGCCGTCAGCGACGGAACCGGCACACCGACCGACCCGGACCGGTTTGCGCGTGACTTCGCGGCCGCCGTCAACAGCCTGCTCGGCGACCCCGAAACCGCCAGGAAGATGGGTCAGGCGGGGCGCGCCCGGACAGTCCAGGAGTTCTCCTGGACCACCATCGCTCACCAAACGCTCGACCTCTACTTGAGCCTGAGCTAATGCACTCAGTGGGGTCGCCAACAAAATGATTACGAGAACGCCAGAACTCCAGTTCGCATGAACCGGCGGTTCCGCGGGAACCTCATGTAGCTTCTTCGGCGCAGGCCTCTCCTCCCAGGAGGCCGACATTGGAGGACGCACATGTATTCGGGGTTTCGATCTCCCACCCCCGCAACCGCGCCGCAGTCTGCGGCACTCGCGGCACGCCCCGCGCTTCGGCGCCGCGTCGTGGCCGCGCTCATCGCGCTCGTCGCGCTCGTCGCACTGATTCCGCTTCAGCAGGCGTCGGCAGCCGACATCACGGGTCGGGTGGCTACCACGGCCTCGGTCAAATCCGGCACGTACGGTGAGTGGTCGACGATTCGCGTCGACGTCACGTTCAAGGTGGCGACAGCCAACACCGGTGACACGTTCACGATGCCGCTCGACAAGATGCTCGACGCGCGACGCTTCGTGAACATGGATCTGAAGGACGCATCCGGCGCAGTTGTCGCCAAGGTCACGATCAAGAAGGACTCGTCCGGCGCCCCCGCGCGTGACGGCGCAGGCAACGCCATCTTGGTGTTCACCTTCACGAACTACGTCGCGACACACACCAGCCTCAGCGGTTCGGCGTGGTTCGCAATCACGTTCGATCACAGTCGCGTGGTGTTCCCCGCCGGTTCAACCACGATGAACACCACGGTCTACGGCACGGCGATCACCATCGCCGGAAGCCCCGGCCCGGTCGGCAACGAGTACATCAAGTTCGGCAACTGGCGTTCGCCGAACAACAATGAGACCGAAGCGACCGCGCTCAATCCCGACGGCACATCCGCCAATCCGGGACCGGACATCACGTGGACGATCCAGCTGCAGGGCGGCGCCCAAAGCAAGGCTCCCGGCTGGACCCGCGTCACCATCACGGACACCCCGGCAGCCGGCTCGCACTTCGAGTGCCCGCTGAGCCCGGCCCCGTCCGCCATCCGCAAGGACACAACAACGGCGCTGGACCGCTGGGTCAACACGACGGTGCCGATCATCACCGTGTCGGCGTGTTCACGCACGTCGCTCACCCTCGTGGTCCAGAAGGCCGCATCGGACAACAACATCTACCGGATCCGCTTCACCGGTTGGATCGATGGCGCACCGCTCCCGACGAGGTTCGGCAACACGGCTGAGCTTCGCTACGAGATGCCATCCGGCTCGACGTTCGTCAACCCGGTCACGACATCGATGTCGCGCGTGAGCCAGGGTGGCGTCGCCACCGGCACACCGGGACCGGTCGTGCTGCCGCCGTCGCCACCGAAGCTGGTCATCGCCAAGCGGCCACTCGCGAAGGTTGCGCGCACCGGCAAGGTGATGCGTTGGCAGATCACGGTGAAGAACACCGGCAAGGTCACCGCCAAGAATCTGAACGTCTGCGACATCCTTCGGGACAACCAGGCATTCGCGAGCACGACGGTGACGTACACCATCGGCACGGTCACGAAACCCGCCACCATGGTGGTCGCCAACGGACAGGGATGCATCTCCATCCCCAGCCTCGGTGCCGGCAAGCGGGCCCTGATCGTGGTTCGCACCTCGGTGCCGGCCACCGCTCGCATTCGCGTGCGCAACCGGGCCACCGTCACGGCCGACCTGGTCAGGCTGATCTCCGCGAACGCCAAGGTTCCGGTGATCAAGGTGAAGGGCACCAAGGTGCCGAGCCCCACCGGGTAACCCCGGGCACGTCAACTGGTCACCGTCGAGGCCCCCGTCGTACATACGGCGGGGGCCTCGACGCATTTGCGCGCCCGTCATTTCCAGGGGTGATCAACGCCCAGCGTGTTCGCGCCCCCCCATTGGTCTAGGTCGACCTCGACGAAGGATGAGTTCTTCCGTCCTGGACTGGAACAGTCGTGTAAAGGGCCCTACCTTGGATCTACCTTTGACTGGAGGAATTATGGAATTTGGGGAACGGAATCTCCCATTTCGACATCGCGTTCTTGTCGTTTTGATGACGCTGCTTGCACTCTGTGGTCTCGCTGCGACACATGCGACGGCGGCGGACATCACATCACGGGTCACCGTGACCAAGACACCGACGGCAGGAACCTATGACGAGTGGGCCGACATTCGCATCGACATCGGGTGGAGCGTCACAACCGCCGCGCCCGGCGACACGTTCATCGTGCCGCTCGACAAGTACCTCGATGCGCGTCGTTTCGTCCCCATGGACCTGAAGGACGCCGCCGGCGCAGTGGTCGCTCGCGTGACGATCATGAAGGATGCGAGCGGCGCGTTTCTTCGATTCCCGAGCGGCGACGCCAAGTTGCAGTTCACCTTCACCAGCTACGCCGGCACGCACACCAACCTGTCCGGCCACGCCTGGTTCCAGATTCGCTTCGACCACTCGAAGCTGACGTTCCCGGACGGTGGCAACACCATGGACATCACGGTCTACGGCACGCCGCTGCTCATCACGGCCGCGTCGGGTCCCGTCGGCAACGAGCGTTTGAAGTACGGCTACTGGATCTCACCGAACAACAACGAGGCGGAAGCCACCGCGCAGAACCCGGACGGCACCAACGCCAACCCGGGCGCCGACATCATCTGGAACATCCAGCTGCAGGGCGGCACGGCCAGCCTTGCCCCGGGATGGACCCGCGCGACGATCACCGATACGCCGGCCACCGGCAGCTATTTCGAGTGCCCGCTGACCCCGCGCCCGTGGGCGACAGTGCATGACGCCGCCACCACACGTGACGTGTGGCTCTCGACCACCGCGGTTCAGGTGAGCGTCGCAAGCTGCTCCAGCACGTCGCTCACGTTGACGGTCACCAAGGCCGCCGCGGACACCGGCGTCTACCGCGTGCACTTCCCCGGCTGGGTCAACAACGGCGCCTTGCCGGACGGTTTCGGCAACACGGCGACGATCGACTACGACGGCCCGAACGGTCGCCTGATCAGCTACCCGGTCACCACGATGATGGACCGGGCGATGGCGGGCGGTGACGGCACCGGCGTCAATTCGCCGCCGTCCATCGACATCGAAAACTACTGTGGCTCGTGGGGCGGTGTCGTCTTCACCGACGGCGTGCCGGCCCTCGCCGGCGGACAGCCGACTCCACAGCCGACCCCCTGCGACTACGACCTGGCCCCGGGCCTTCCCGTCGCAAGCGGCACCGCAACCAACGTGCAGTTCCGTGTCACCAACACCGGCACGGAGACGCTCAACAATGTCGTCGTGACCGACACCACCACGAGCGGGATCGCGCTGACGAACATCGTCTGCACCCGCGACGGCTCCACCACGATGCCGTTCAACGGGTTTGCGCCGCAGGAGAGCTTCTTCTGCACCGCGACGCTCCCGGCCATCACGGCGCCGCACGGAAACCGGGCAACCGTCACCGGCGTGGGTGTTGAGAGTGCCGTCGCAGTCACCGACAACGACGCCTGGCATGCACAGCCGAAGGCCGTCCTGCCGCCCGCAGGCACGCCGAAGCTGACGATCAAGAAGGTCTCCACCCTCACCACGGTGCCGGCCGGCAAGTCGCTCAAGTGGCGGATCACCGTCCGCAACGTCGGTACGGCCGCAGCGATCAACGTCAAGGTCTGCGACATCCTTCGCGACACGTCGTCGTTCCCGACCACCTCGGTGACCTACACCATCGGCACCGCCAAGAAGGTCGTTCGGATGACGATCGCCGCCGGCAAGGGATGCATCACGATCCCGCGCCTGGCCACCGGCAAGGCCGCCGTGGTCACGGTGAGCACCACCGTCCCGAAGACCACCCGCAAGAAGAGCGTTCGCAACACCGCGACCGCGTCTGCCGTCTCGGTTGCGACAGTCACGTCAACCGCGTCGGTCAGGGTCATCGGCGTCGCCGGTGTGAGTGTGATTCCGAGCCCCGCCGGCTAGCGCACAGCGACATCCGTTGGACCTCGTTGCCCTCGTCGGAACACCGGCGGGGGCAACGTCGTTTTGGGCCCGATTCCCCAGTCGCACCGGGCGTTGCTGGACCCGCGGACAGGCCTTCCCCCAAAGGGATAGTTCTTGCATCCTGGACTGGTGGTCCCTCCAAAACCCGCTTAATGTTGACCCAACGCTTCATCCTCGAGGAGGACTCATATGCAGACTGGGAAACGGATTCTCCCGGCCCGCCGCAGGACCGTCATTTCCGCGCTTGTCGTGGGCGCTGCACTCGCGTGCAGCCCGCTGTCTCCGGCCCTCGCCGCAGACATCACCCCACTTGTCTCGAGCTCGACAACGACGGTCGCCGGGACGTACAACGAAAACGATCAGGTCCGCGTCACGATCAACTGGTCCGTCGCGAACGCGGCAGCCGGTGACACGTTCACCGCGGCGCTCGACAAGACGCTCGACCCGCGCAAGTTCGTTCCCATGAACTTGACGAACGCGTCGGGCGACGTCGTCGCCTCGGTCGCGATCAAGCGCGACGGCTCCGGCAATGTCGTGCGCGATGCGAACGGCGACGCCATCCTCGAATTCACGTTCACCAGTTTCGTGACCACGCACACCAACCTGTCTGGACAGGCCTGGTTCGAAATCGGATTCGACAGTGCCGTCGTGACGTTCCCGGGAACCAACACGACGTACCCGACGACGATCTACGGCCTGCCCGTCACGATCACCAAGTCGCGGGGTGCGATCGGCAACGAGCACATGAAGTACGGCAACTGGCGTTCGACGAGCAACAGCGAGGCGGAAGTCATCGCGCAGAACGCCGACGGCACCATGACCAATCCGGGCGCGGGCCTGCTGTGGACCATTCAGCTTCAGGGTGGCGCGCAAAGCGAAGCCCCGAACTGGTCACAGGTCACCGTGGTCGACACGCCTGCCGCGGGCCAGCACTTCAACTGTCCGCTGACCGCGCCCGCGCCGTCGTTCCTTGTTCGCGACGCAGCGGGAACCTGGGTGCGCACAAGCGTGCCGACGATCTCGTCGATCACCTGCTCGCCGAGCGCGCTGACCGTGGTGATCACCAAGGACTCGGCCGACGATTCCGTCTACCGCCTGCGCGTTCCCACCTGGCTTGACGGCGGCACGCTGCCGACGTCGTTCGCCAACAGCGCCTCGCTGACCTACCTTGCCGGCGAAGGGGCTCCCGTCCAGTACAACGTGAGCGGGTCGGTTTCGCGCAGCGCAAGCGGCGGATCGGGCACCGGCATCATCGTCAAGCCCCCCACAGGAACGCCGAAGCTCGCCATCACCAAGGTGGCGCTTGCCAAGCGTGTCAGGGCCGGCAAGAACGTCCGTTGGAAGGTCACGGTTCGCAGCACCGGCACGGCTGCGGCGAACAATGTCCGCGTCTGCGACTCGCCGCTCGACGGTCAGTCGTTCCCGACGACCACGGCGACGCTCACCATCGGCACCGCCGTCAAGAAGGCGCCGCTCAGTTTCCTGAACGGCACCGCCTGCGTGAGCATTCCTACGCTGGCACGCGGGGCGTCGGCGACGGTGATCTTCACCACCCACATCCCCCGGACTGGCAAGGTCCGCGCCCGCAACACCTCGCTGGCCTCGGCCACCGGCGTCACTGCGGTGCGCGCCTCGGCGCGGGTCACGGTCATCAAGGTGGCAGGACGCACCCACATTCCGAGTCCTGCCGGATAGCGGTTTCCTCACACCGAGGTCACGATGCCCCGTCGGCTCTCCCGGCGGGGCATCGCTGATTTTGGCCATCCCTCGTGACCGTCGTCCGGATGGCGAGGGCGGGACGCACGTCCCATGCGGTGGGCGATCCCCGTTCGCTACCGTGCCGCTGGTGATCCACTCCGGAACGGACCGACTGTGACGACGACCCCCGCCCCAATGACCGGCGAACAGCGAATGCTTGCGGCATGCCGGCGCCAGGATGTGGACTGCACACCCGTGTGGTTCATGCGTCAAGCCGGTCGATGCCTTCCGCAGTACCGCAAGCTGCGCGAGCGCTACGGCATCCTCGAGATGATCCGCACCCCTGAGCTGTGCACGGAAGTCACGCTGATGCCGGTGGACATCATGGGGGTCGACGGTGCCGTGCTCTACGCGGACATCATGATTCCGCTGTACGGCATGGGAGTCCCGTTCACGATCGACCCGGGCATCGGACCGGTCGTGCACGAGCCGGTGCGCGACGCGGCGGCCGTCAAGAAACTACGCATCGGCGATCCGGAGGAGGCGACCCCGGAGATCTTCCAGGCACTGCGGACACTCCGGTCGGAGCTCGGTGGTCGCGCCGCGCTGCTCGGATTCGCCGGCGCCCCGTACACGCTGGCGTCCTACATGATCGAGGGCAAGCCGACGAAGGACCGCGGCCGCGCCAAGGCGATGATGTACGGCCAGCCGGAGCTGTGGGCGTCGCTCATGGACACGCTCGCCGAAGTGACCATCCGCTACCTGCGCGCCCAGGTGGCGGCCGGAGCACAGGTGCTCCAGCTGTTCGACTCGTGGATCGGTGACATCGGCCCGAGCGCGTATGCCCGCCACATCCTTCCGTTCAGCCGCAAGATCTTCGACGGCGTGCGTGATCTCGGCGTGCCGACGATTCACTTCGGCACCGGTGCAGGTGGCATGTTGGAACTGATCGCGTCGGCGGGTTCGGACGTCGTATGCGTGGACTTCCGCGTCGGACTGGCTGACGCGTGGAAACGAATCGGCACCGACATGGGTATTCAGGGCAACCTGGACCCCGCCGTGCTGCTTGCCGGATGGGATGCGGTGCGGCCCGAGGCGGACCGCGTGATCGCCGAAGCGGCCGGCCGGCCGGGCCACGTCTTCAACCTGGGCCACGGTGTCCTTCCCGAAACCGATCCCGCCGTGCTCGCCCAGTTGGTTCGTCATGTGCACGAGCAGACCGCGCGGTAGTTCGCATCATCGGTTGTCGCGAGTAGGTTTCCACGTATGGAAGCGCACGCGACGTTCACGGTGTCTCACATGACACACATCGGCGGGCCACCGAACATTCGAGCCGGGCTCGCCATCACCCACAGTCACATGGTCAAGACCTTCGACGGGCAGATCGAGGGTCGCGCGCTCACCGAGTTCACCGGCGCGTTCAACCACGCCACCAGCACAGGCACGTACGTGGCGATGGAGAGTTTCGAGGGCGCCGTGAACGGTTTGGAGGGCACGTTCCTGTTCGCCCACATCAACACGGTCGACCATGGCGCGCTGCGCGATGAAGACCACATGCTCGTGATCGTTCCGACGAGTGGCACGCATGAGCTCACCGGGATCTGCGGACGAGGCGCCATCGCGGTCGACGACGACGGCACGCACCGCATCTCACTGTCATACGAGTTCACACGCTGATGGCGCTGCGCCTGCACGACCACCACGACTCGACCAATGCGTTGAAGGTGCGCTTCTTGTTGGAAGAGATCGGCGAACCGTGGGAGTCGGTCCCGACCGCGATGGGCTCCGAGCGCGACGGACGCGAGGGATCGTCGAGTCCATTCGGCTTGGTGCCCGTCCTCGACGACGGCGACTTTGTCCTCACAGAGTCCAACACCATCCTGCGCTACCTCGCCGATCGCGCCGGACGCAGCGACCTGTATCCACGAGGGCCTCGCGCCCGTGCACGTGTCGATGAGCGCATGGATGCGCTCAGCCTGCAGGTGCGAAGCGCGCTCTGGCCGGTGGAGTCGGCAGCTGCGGCAGGGCCGGTGCCTGCCGCGTTGACGGATGAGCTGGCGGTGGCGCTCGACGGCTTCAGCGACTTGATCGACACCAACGGCACCTGCACCGGCTCGTTCTCCATCGCCGACTGCGCCGCCATGGGCCGACTCGTCCATCTGCCGGAGCTGCCGCTGAACCTCGGTCGCTGGCCCAAGATCGAGCACCTGCTCGCCACGATCGGTTCGCGTCCCGCATTCCTGCGCGCGGTGGGCGAGCACCACTAGCCCGGACCTACTGGGAACACGCCAACCATTTCACGGGGAATGGCGGGCTTGGTCGAGGCCCGAGTGAGTAGCGTGCTCACGGTCTGCACAGTCGATCCGCCCCCGAGGAGTCGAGTTTGTCCACTACACAGAACCGCCGATGGATGGCGCTGGCCGTACTCAGCGTGTCGTACCTGATGGTCGTCCTTGACGTGTCGATCGTGAACGTCGCCCTCAACGACATCCGCACGGACCTGAAGTTCGATCAATCGAACCTGCAGTGGATCCTGTCCGGGTACGCCCTCACCTTCGGTGGCTTCCTGCTGCTCGGTGGACGCATGGGCGACATCCTCGGTCGTCGCAAACTGTTCATCGCCGGCCTGATCTCGTTCGCGGGCTTCTCGCTCCTTTGCGGGGTCGCCACATCTCCGGGCATGTTGATCACGGCACGCATCCTGCAGGGCGTGGCCGCCGCGATGCTCTCGCCGTCGGTGTTCTCCATCGTGTCCGTGACGTTCAAAGAGGGTGCTGAGCGAAACAAGGCGCTCGGAATCCTGGGAGCCGTCGCCGGCTCGGGCGCGGCCATCGGACTGATCGTGGGCGGCGTGCTCACCGAGAAAGCCGACTGGCGCTGGTGCTTCTTCATCAACATTCCGATCGCACTGGTCACGCTGGTCATGACGTTCATGTTCGTGGAGGAGAGCCGCACCGACAGTGAGCACCGCCACTTCGACGCGTCCGGCGCATTCTTGATCACGTCCGCGTTGATGGTGCTCGTCTACGCCCTGACCCAAGCTGAGAAGGCCGGCTGGTGGAGCGTGCAGACCGTGGGTCTGATCGCCCTGTCGGTGATCCTGCACCTGGCCTTCTACGTGGTCGAGAAGCGCTCGAAGCATCCGCTGGTGCCACTGGCGTTCTTCGGCAAGCACAAGGTGGCGACCGGTTCGAATCTGGTCGGCTTCGGCCTCGGAACGATCGTCAGCGGCATCTTTCTGTTGTTGTCGCTCTACATGCAGCAGGTGCTCGGCTACAAGCCGATCGAGACGGGCGTGGCGTACCTCGCCATCGCGCTCACCGCGATCGTCGCATCCGGTGCCGCGCAGGCGCTCGTCACCAAGATCGGCATCCGTACCGCCCTGATCATCGGGATGACCCTCCTGGGCGGCGGACTGATCTGGCTGACGCAGATCGCGACGGACAGCACGTATTGGCCGATGCTCTTTCCGGGCTTCATGACGATCGGTATCGGACTCGGCTTCTGTTTCGTGCCGGTCTCGATCGCGGCGCTCGTCGGCGTCGAGCCGGCCAACGCAGGTCTGGCGTCGGGACTGATCAACACGTCCCAGCAGATCGGCGGCGCCTTCGGCATCGCGATCCTGTCCACCGTTGCGAGCGCCATCACCGGCACCTTCGATCCACTGAAGCCACCGGCCGACATCCGCCAGCGACTGAGCGACGGGTTCGGCGGGTCGATGTGGGTGGCCGCCGGATTCGCCGCGCTGTCGCTGCTTGTCGTGTTCACCGTCCTTCGCGGACCGGAACTTGCCGAAGCAGGCAAGGAGGGTGGCGCGGTCCACATGGGCTGAGTGCACGCGACCGACGACGCGTCCTGTGCGGCGTGTCGTCGGTCGGTGCCGGAACGACGCAAACGTTCGGCCGACCCGATCACTAACCTCCGCCGAAGCGTTGCCGGCATCACCGATCGTGCCGGTGCACGTTCCACCGTCAGGAGCCCCGTTGCGTCGTCTTCTCGCCTTCCCCGCCGCTCGGCGCGGCAAGTGGATCGTCTTCATCGCCTGGCTCGTCGTCATCGTCGCCGGTGGCCCCTTGGGCGCCAAGTTCGAGAGCGCGCAGAAGAACGAATCGACGAGTTTCCTGCCGGACGGCACCGACTCGCTGATGGTGACGCAGCTCGAGAAGCAGTTCCCGTCAGGGGAACAGGTCCCGGCGGTCATCGTCTTCGCGCGATCGGGCGGATTGACCGCCACCGACAACACCGCCATCGCCGCGGCGGCCAAACGCATCACGGACAACCCGCCGGTCAACGCCGGCACGCCGCTGGCGCCGGTCACATCGCAGGACGGCACCGCCGCCCTGCTTGTCGTCCCGTATCTGGCGAGTGGCGACAGCGACAAACTGCTTGACGCCGCGGACGCCCTTCGCACCGCCGTGGACGGGCTCCCTGCGGGTCTCACGGTCAAGCTCGGCGGACCGCTCGGATTCTCATCCGACGCCGTCGAAGTCTTCGCGAACATCAACGGAACCCTGCTCATCGCCACGGGCCTTTTGGTGTTCGTGCTGTTGATCCTGATCTACCGCAGCCCCATCTTCTGGCTGATCCCGTTGCTGTCGGTGTTCGGTGCCGAGGCCACGGTCCGCGCGGTCGGGTACCTGTTGACCCAAGCCGGGTTGACGGTCAACGGCCAGTCCGCGGGAATCTTGTTGGTTCTGGTGTTCGGCGCGGGCACCGACTACGCACTGCTGCTCGTCTCGCGCTACCGCGAAGAGCTCCATCACTTCGAGGACCGCCACGAGGCGATGCGCGTCGCGCTGACTCAGGCCGGGCCGGCCATCGTCGCCTCAGCCGGTACCGTCGTGCTCGGGCTGTTGTGTCTGGCGCTCGCACAGGTCAACGGCACCCAGGGGCTCGGCATCATCGGCGCGATGGGCGTCGTGATCGCAGCCATCGCCATGCTGACCCTGCTTCCCGTCTTACTCGTCATCTGCGGCCGCTGGGTGTTCTGGCCGCTCGTTCCCCGCGTCGATCCCGACGGCGCGCCCCTCGCGGTCCGCGGCCCGTTTCGCCGGATCGGCGAATGGATCGCCCGTCGGCCGCGTCCGGTCTGGGTGGTCGTCACGATCGCCCTGCTTGCCATGGCCGCCGGCACGGTGCAGTACAACGACGGGCTCACGTCCTCCAACGGCTTCATCGGCGAGATCGAATCGGTGGACGCGGCCGAGCTCATCGGAACGGCATTCCCCGCGGGATCGAGCGCGCCGACCGTCGTCGTCGTGCCCGACGCCGCAAAGGTTGCCGCGGTCCGACGTGCCATCCAGGCGGTCCCGGGTGTCGCGGCATTCGGACGCACCGAGGTTGGAACGCCGGGCACGAAGATCGACGTCGTCCTGAAGCCGGACCCCTACTCCCAGGAGGCCTACGACACCATCGCCGACATGCGCACGTCGGTCACGAAGGCCGTCGGTCCCGGCGCCGCGTACGTCGGCGGACCGAGCGCCGTCGAGTACGACCTGCGCACCGCGTCGGCCCGCGACAGCCTGTTGTTGCCACCGATCGTGCTCGCGGTCATCTTCGTGATCCTCATGCTGCTGCTGCGATCGATCGTTGCGCCGGTCCTGCTGATCGCAACGGTGATCCTCAGCTACTTCGCCGCGCTCGGTGTCGCAATCTTGGTGTTCGAACACATCGCCGGGTTCCCGGGTGTCGACCCGTCATTCCCGCTGTTCGGATTCATCTTCCTGGTTGCCCTGGGCGTGGACTACAACATCTTCCTGATGGCCCGGGTGCGCGAGGAGTCCGAGCGCCATGGGACACGTGAGGGCACGCTCCGCGGCCTGGCTGCGACCGGGTCGGTCATCACGTCCGCAGGCATCGTCCTGGCCGGCACATTTGCCGTGCTCGGAGTGCTCCCCCTGGTCGCACTCGCCGAAATCGGCTTCATCGTGGCGTTCGGCGTTCTGCTCGACACGCTCATCGTTCGCTCAATTCTCGTTCCTGCCGGGGTGCTCGATCTGGACAAACGCACCTGGTGGCCGTCACAACTTGCCCGATGACGTCCGGTCAAGACCGAACGCCGTCCTACCGATAGCAGGCGCGATAAGTTACGGGGCGAAAATGTCGGCCTAGGCCGAGCGGTCTCGTACGCCCAAGAATCCGAACCACGAGCACATCCGTGTCTGAATCCAATATTCCCGTCCCCCTCCCGAGCCTCGGGGAGTCCGTCACCGAGGCGACGGTGGTCGAGTGGCTGAAGCAGCCTGGCGACACGGTCGCCCTCGATGAGGAGATCGTCGAAGTGACGAGCGACAAAGCCGACCTGCGCATCCCCTCGCCGCAGGCCGGTGTGATCGCAGAGATCGTCGCGCAGCCGGGCGACACGCTCGACATCGGCGGCACGCTCTGCACGCTCGCGCCGGTCGGCGCGACCGTCGCGGCACCGTCGCCGAACGGTTCCGGCCCTGCTCCGACGCCGGCCGCAGATGCGCCGGTGGTCGATGTGGTGCTCCCGAGCCTTGGCGAGTCGGTCACCGAGGCGACGATCGTCGAATGGCTGAAGCAGCCAGGCGACGCGGTCGCGCTCGATGAAGAGATCGCGGAGATCACGAGCGACAAAGCGGACCTGCGCGTTCCCTCACCGGCCGCGGGTGTGTTGACGGAGATCGTCGCCCAGCCGGGCGACACCATCGAGGTCGGTGGACTCCTCGCACGCCTGGCTGAAGGCGCGACCGCTGCCGCCGGAAGTGCGGCTCCCGCACCGGCGGCATCATCGGCAGCGGCTCCGGCGCGCGCAGAGGCCGCCGCGGGTGGAGGACTGGCGTCGCCGATGGCGCGCCGCGCCGCCGCGGAAGCCGGCGTCGACCTGAACACCGTGACCGGCACCGGCCCGCGTGGGCGTATCGAAGCCGACGACGTCGCCAACGCCGGCACCGCCGCCGCAGGCTCCGAGGAGCGCGTCAAGCTCGTCGGACCGCCCGCAGCCCTCGCCCGCTACATGGACGACAGCCGTTCGATTCCCACGGCAACGACGTTCCGCACCATCCCGGTCGGCATCCTCGACACGCGCCGCGCCCAGTTGAACGGCGCGTTGAAGGCGATCGACGGCGGCAAGCTCTCCTTCACGCACCTGGTCGCATGGGCCATCGTCAAGTCGGTCGAGGCGTTCCCGGTCATGGCGACCGCGTTCGAGGAGATCGACGGCAAGCCGCACAAGGTCGTGCGCGACAGCGTGAACATCGGCCTGGCCGTCGACGTCGAGCGCCGCGACGGCAGCCGGTCGCTCCTGGTGCCGGTCGTCTCGAACGCCCAGACGCTTGGCTTCAAGGGCTTCGTCGACCACTACGACGACCTGGTGAAGCGCACCCGCTCGGGCAACGTCTCGCCGGACGAGCTTCGCAACTCCTACGTCAGCCTCACCAACCCCGGCGGATTCGGCACGGTCGCTTCGGTGCCGCGCCTGATGCCGGGCCAGGGAACGATCATCGCCACCGGCTCCATCGCGCTGCCGGTCGGGTTCGAACATGTCGATGCCAAGGCGCTGGGCATTCAGAAGGTCATGACGGCCACGTCAACCTACGACCACCGCGTCATCCAGGGCGCTGAGAGCGGCGCGTTCCTTCGCCAGATCGACCTGTACCTGCAGGGTGAGGACGGCTTCTACGAGGACGTCGCCGCAAGCCTTGGTGTCAGCGTTCCGCCGCTTGACGCCCCGAAGACGATGACGCTCGCCACCTCGACCGCGGTCGCGGCCACGGCAGCGGCGGCAACACCCACCGCCGGACCGGTGGACGATCAGACCCTCCGCACCGCCGCGGCAGCCATCAGCCTGTTGAAGGCCCACCGCACATACGGCCACCTGGCCGCCAACCTGGACCCGCTCGGCTACCCGCCGGTCGGCGACCCGTCGCTCGAGCCCTCCGCGGCGCTCACGCCGGAGTCCATGGCCAAGATCCCGGCGGACCTCTTCAAGTCCGGCTTCCCCAGCCAGACGTTCGCGGATGTCTTCGCCCTCCTCAAGGACACCTACTGCGGCACCATCGCCTACCAGGTTGAGCACATCTCGTCGGTCGACCAGCGCCGCTGGTTGCGCCAGGAGATCGAGAGTGGCTTCATCCGCGTCGGCCTGCCCCGCGACGAGCGCGTCAAGTTGCTCGAGCGCATGGCGCGTGTCGACCTGTTCGAGCGCTTCCTGCAGCGGGCCTACATCGGCCAGAAGACGTTCTCCATCGAAGGCGTCGACGCACTCGTGCCGATGCTCGACGAGACGATCGAGCTGTGTGCCGAAAGCGGCGCCAACCAGATCGTGATCGGCATGGCCCACCGAGGTCGCCTGAACGTCATCACGAACGTCGTCGGACGGCCCGTGGAGTCCATCCTCGGCGAGTTCGAGGGAATGACCGAGGTGGCCGATCCGGAGGACTGGATCTCCACCGCGGGCGACGTCAAGTACCACCTCGGCGCGACCGGCAGCTACACCACCGTCGCGGGCCGTCCCGTCGCCATCACCCTCGCCGCCAACCCGAGCCACCTGGAGCAGGTCAACGCCGTGGTCGAGGGTGGCACGCGCGCGCGTCAGACCATTCGCGCGGGCCGCGACGCCAAGTACGACCCGAGCCTCGCGGTGCCGGTCGTGGTGCACGGCGACGCCGCGTTCCCCGGCCAGGGCGTGGTTGCCGAGACGCTCAACCTGAACGGTCTCGACGGCTTCACCACCGGCGGCACGATCCACATCATCGCCAACAACCAGATCGGCTTCACCACCGACCCGCAGGACTCGCGCTCCACGCGCTACGCCAGCGACCTGGCCAAGGGCTTTGACATCCCGATCATCCACGTGAACGCCGACGACGTCGAGGTGTGCATCGCCGCGGTTCGCCTGGCGGTGGCCTTCCGCAACAAGTTCCATCGCGACATCGTCATCGACCTCGTCGGCTACCGCCGCCACGGTCACAACGAGGCTGACGAGCCCGCCTACACGCAGCCGGTGATGACCAAGACGATCAAGGATCACCCGCGGCCGTACCAGGTGTACGCCAAGCAGCTGATCCACGAGGGCGTGGTCACCGAGGCCGACGTGGCGACGATGGAAGAGTCCATCAACGCGGAGTTCGCCGAGGCCCGCCAGAAGGTGATCGCGCTCGTGGCCGCCCAGGGCGACCAGTCGAGCCCGCATCAGAGCCCGACGAAGAGCGGCGTCAGCACAATCACCACCTCGGTGCCGGCCGACAAGCTGCGCAGCCTCAACGAGCAGCTCCTGTCGTGGCCGTCGGACTTCACCGTGCACGCGAAGCTCATTCCCCAGCTCGAGAAGCGCCGAGAGGCGGTCAACGAGGGGAAGGGCATCTTGTGGGGCCATGCGGAGCAGCTCGCGCTGGCGTCCCTGCTGACCGACGGCGTGCCCGTTCGACTGACCGGCCAGGATGCCGAGCGCGGCACGTTCAGCCAGCGCCACCTGCGCCTGCACGACGTCAGTGAGCAGCAGTGGATGCCGTTCACCGGCACCACCTACACGCCGATCAAGCACCTGCAGGATGCGCAGGCGAGCTTCGAGGTGTTCAACAGCCCGCTGTCGGAGGCCGCCGTCATCGGCTTCGAGTACGGCTACTCCACGCTGGCGCCAGAAGCCTTGGTGATGTGGGAAGCCCAGTACGGCGACTTCGCCAACGGTGGCCAAATCATGGTCGACCAGTTCATCTCGTCGGGTCGTGCGAAGTGGGGCGAGCGCAGCCGTTTGGTCATGCTGCTGCCGCACGGGTACGAGGGCAACGGTCCGGAGCACTCCTCCGCACGCATCGAGCGGTTCCTGCAGGCGTGTGCCGAGGACAACATGCGCGTCGCCAATCCGTCGACCGCCGACAACTACTTCCATCTGTTGCGGCGCCAGGGCCTTTCGAGCGAGCTGCGACCGCTGATCATCTTCACACCGAAGAGCCTTCTGCGTTCGCCGGCCGCGGCCGCCACACTGGACGGACTGGCGACCGGCGAGTTCCAGACGGTCATCGATGACGCCGCCGCTGAGGGTCGCCGTGACAAGGTGAAGCGTCTGCTCATCTGCTCGGGCAAGGTCTCCCATGACCTGCTGTCGGCGGCCGGACGTGCAAACGAAGAGGTCGCCATCGCGCGCCTCGAGCTGTTCTACCCGTTCCCGAAGGAGCGGATGGCTGCGGTCATCGCCGCCTACCCCAACCTCGAAGAGGTCACGTGGGTTCAGGAGGAGCCGCGCAACATGGGCGCATGGACGTTCCTGCGCCGACGGATCGACAGCCTGCTGCACGGCATCAGCCTCGGATACTGCGGACGCTCGTCGCGTTCCAGCCCGGCTGAGGGGTACCCGCAGACGCACAAGGTGGAGCAGGAGCGGATCATCCGCGAGGCCTTCCTGCCGGCGTCCGAGCGCACCCCGCTTCCCGACACCGAGTAGTGGATGACATGGGGTCGTGGCGCGCACTTGGTGTTCGCCGCGCCACGGCCCAGTCAGCCCTCGACGAGGGTCTTGGGCTGCTTGACGGGCTGCGGCAGCCGACCTGCGTGTGGTGGCAGGTGGAGCAGCCGGCGTTGGTGCTGAGTCGCGGCTCACGTGTGCAGGCGGACGAGTCTGCCTGCCGTGCAGCCGGGGTGGAGGTTGTTCGCCGCGGCTCCGGCGGAGGCCCGGTGTTGTGGACCGATGCGCTGGTTGCGCTGGACGTCGCCGTTCCCCGTGAACATCGGCTGTGGTCGGCGGACGTGGTGGCCACGTACCGCTGGCTTGGGGAAACGCTTGCTGCGGCGCTCAGGGCGCTCGGCGTGAATGACGCGACGGCGCTGGCTCCGGAGGCGGCCCGGTCGCTGAACGATCCCACGCTTGCGGCGATGGCGTGTTATGCGGGCGTGTCGCCGTGGGAGGTGCTCGTCGACGGGCGAAAGCTCGTCGGGTTGTCCCAGGTACGTCGGGCGGCCGGCGTGTTGTTGCAGGTCGGCGTACTCGGCGGGCGGGAGGGAGATCTGGCGGACCTGCTCGATCTCACCCCGCCTGAGCGCTCCCGGGTGCGCCAGGCACTTGCTGAGCGGACGACTGGTTTGAGCGAGCTCGGCGTGACGCCCGAAACGCTGATGGACGCGATCGCGGGTGCACTGGTCGACGTTTGAGGCGAGGCCACGGTGGCCGTCGTCGGCGGCGCGACAGTTAACCGTTCTGGTGTCTGACACCGAAACGGTTAACTATTCCTCCTGCAAATCGCCAGAAACTGACCGCCATGCGAGAGAACCTCACCCCGCGCGCATCGCCCGCGCAGCATGCTGATCCGCCGATACAAAACTTTTATCCGCCGATCTTTTGTGAACGGAATCAAGAGGCGTATCGTGCTCATGGAAGCGCTACCAGCAGGTGCCACATGACGGTTATGAAGCCAGGTTTCCACCCTCCCAAACAGGTCGCAACACGCTGGGGACTCCGCATACTCGGAGTCGTCGTCATGGTCGCCGGCGCCGCGCTCTTCTATCGCTTCCTCAGCCTTGGGTGGGCCGACAACTCCGCGTTTCCGGACTCCTCCGACACCCAACGCAGGGCCCTTGGGCTCCTCGGGATGCCGCTCGCCGGAATCGGGCTGCAGCTGTTCCTGATCGGCGCCGCAGGGCCTCGTATCGAGCCCGCTGAAACGGAAGGCCTCCAGCGAGGGACCCGTGAGCCGATGCGAAGCTGCGAACCGGACGAGCAATTCTGGACCGCATGTGCGATCTGTGGCATGAGCAACACCGGCGACCATGCCACGACGTGCGCCACGTGCGCCGAAGTTCGGGCGTAGCGAGAAGCACCGGCCCGACACGGCCGCGGACGACAGCAGTTAACCGTTCTGGTGTCTGACACCAGAACGGTTAACTAGACGTCCTGCAAATCACGGCAATTTGCCTACTTCAGCGGCGCCATCGTCAAACCACGGCCCTTCAGCTGCTCCCAGTAGAGCTCGGCCCGTTCGAAGTCACCCCGCCACACGGTGGCCTGCCCGGACTTGTGGATCCGTGTGGCAAGCGCCATCCCTTTGACGTAGTCCACGCCCGGGATGTAGTCGGCAAGCGCGGCCGCGACACCCTCGAACGTGTTGTGGTTGTCATTCATGACGATCACGCTCACCGGGTTTCCGCCCGCGCCGCTGGACCCCGGCCCGTCGGTCTGCTTCTTCTCTGACGGCGGGCGTACTGGTGCGACGGTCCCCATTCCCGGAAGGGTATCGAACCACCCCCGACGGACGATCGGATCACGCGCCAACGCCGTCAGGTTGCTCCCAGAGAGTCGGCTACCCGACACCCACGAGCAGGGTCGCCGCGACAATCTTCGCGATCATGGCCGCCGGCACGATCACCGCGTACGCGAGCTCCACCCGGTGACTGCCACCCGTCCGCTCCTTTGCAAACGCGAGAACCGCCGGCTGGGTTTGGGCGCCGGCGATCATGCCCGCAAGCGGCGGCCCGTCCATCTTGACCAACCGCGCCAGAACCAGCAGCGCTGCGGCAAAGAGCACCGTGACACACAGTCCGGCGACGAGAATTCGGATGCCCTGGTCACCGCTGAGCGCATCCACGAATCCCCCGCCAGCCCGCGACCCTGCCACCGCAAGGAAGATCAGGATCCCCAGCTGCTGCAACAGCTGGGATGCCGTGTACGGCAACGACCAGACGATCGGACCGCTCCGCGCCACACGCCCGAGAACGAGCCCGGCGATGAGCGGCCCCGCGGCTGCGCCCATGCTGATCGACCCACCCGGCGCCGGAATCGGAATCAAGCCAATCAACACGCCGACTGCGAGACCGATGGACAAGCCGATGGGATTGAGGTCACCGGGCCCGCGCTCACTGTCACCGAGGTGACGGGCCACTTCCGACAGCCGGTCGCGCGGAGCGATGACGCGGATCCGGTCGCCCTGGTGCACCAGCATGTCCGGCAGTGCCATCAGATCGACGTCACCACGCCGCACACGTGTGGCGCGCGCGCCGAATCGCTCGAGCCCGAGTTCCGCCACAGTCCGCCCGGAAAGGCGTCGTTTGGACAGGGCGATGCGGCGCATGTCCAGCGAACGCCGGTCCAGTGTCAAACTTTCGTCGGCGACGCCGCCGACCATGTCTGAGATCCGTGCCACGTCGTCGGCCCGCCCCACCGCCGCGACCAGATCGCCCGCATGAACGGTCATATCGTCGCGTGGCACCTCGATGTGCTCACCATGCTTGATGCGCGAGAACACGACCGGCCGATCTGCCGCCACCGCCAAGTCGCCGAGCGTCGGCAGCCCGTCCCGGGTGACCTTGAGCGTCTTGGCCACCAGTGGCGGTGTCTCGGCAACTTCCGCATCATCGTTCGGTCGGCGAAGCGCCCATGCGGCAAGACCCAGCATCACAATGACTCCGCCGAGATACGTGACCGAGTATCCGACGGTCGGGCCCGCCGCCTCACCGATGCGCTCCGACGCGGCGGCAAGCGCAGGGGTGTTGGTCAGCCCACCGGCGAACACCCCTGCGCTCACGGCACGCGACAGCCCAAGGGCACTTCCGATCAGGGCCGCCGCGACGGCGCTTCCGGCAACGATGATGACCACACCGGTCGCAATTGGGACGTTGTGGCGCAGTGAGCCGAAGAACGCGGGCCCGCTTGCGACACCGATGCAGTAGGCGAAGATGGCGAGCCCGAGCGACCCGACCTCCCCTGGGAGCGCCAGACGCTCATCCCATGCGGAGAGCGCGAGCGCGGCAAACAGCACGGCGGCCGGCCCGAGCGTGAGTCCACCGACGCGGATGCTTCCGGCAGCACTTCCGATCGCCAGACAGATGAACAGCACCAGCAGGGGGTTGTCAGCCAGCAGGTTGGCCATGGGACGCATGCTCGCACGCCCCGCCAAACCAGGGCCGCCGACCCGATTGGCCGTGTGGCAGGCAAACACCCCCGAATCCCGGTGCATCGGTCCACCACACGAACGGCGCGGGAGTGCGATAATTCGGACCGATTTGGCCAGGTGCAGGGAAAATCCCCGCACATTCCATCCTTGAACCGGCCTGTTAAGGCTCGTTGGCGGCCCAGACGGTAGCCTTTACCGTTCCGCCGTGAGCCCGGCACTCCTCAAGCGCCCCGGAGGACCCACGATCAGCACGTCAGCTTCACACGCACCAATGCGGCAGGGCCTGTACGACCCGCGCTTCGAACACGACGCCTGTGGCGTCGCCTTCGTCGTGCACATGAAAGGCCATCGCAGCCACGAAATCGTCCAGTTGGGCTGCGAAGCCCTGATCAACCTGGACCACCGTGGCGCGCGTGGGGCCGAGCCGAACACCGGGGATGGCGCGGGCGCGCTGATCCAGATGCCGAGCCGGTTCTTCCGCAGCGTCGTGGACTTCGGTCTGCCGGCGGAGGGTGGCTACGCCACGGGCCTCGTGTTCCTGCCGAACGACGACGAGCAGGCCCGCAAGGTCACCAAGCTGATCGAAGACATCGTCACCGACGAGAAGATGCGTCTGCTCGGCTGGCGCGACGTGCCGACCGATGCGTCGGACGTGGGCGCCCAGGCGCTCGCCGTCATGCCCCGCTTCCGACAGATCTTCATCGCCGGAGAAGGCAACGGCATCGAACTCGAGCGGCGTGCGTTCATCGTCCGCAAGCGCATCGAGAACACCGCCGGCGCCCTCGAAGCGGGCGGCTGCTACATCCCGAGCCTGTCGACACGTACGTTCGTCTACAAGGGGATGCTGACCCCGCAGCAGGTGCCGGACTTCTTCCCGGACCTGCGCGACCCGCGCGTTGACTCCGCACTTGCGCTCATGCATTCGCGCTTTTCCACCAACACCTTCCCATCGTGGCCCCTCGCACACCCGTACCGCTACATCTCGCACAACGGCGAGATCAACACGGTGCAGGGCAACCGCAACTGGATGCGCGCACGCGAGAACCTGCTGCAGTCGTCGCTGATCCCGGGCGAGATCGACCGCATCTTCCCGATCTGCGCGAATGGCGCCAGTGACTCCGCGTCGTTCGACGAGGTGCTCGAGCTGCTGCACATGGGTGGCTACTCCCTTCCCCACGCGGTGCTGATGATGATCCCGGAGGCCTGGGAACGTCACACCGAGATGGATCAAGGGCGTCGCGACTTCTACCGCTTCCACAGCACGCTGATGGAGCCGTGGGACGGTCCCGCGTCGATCGCCTTCACCGACGGCACCGTCATCGGCGCGGTGCTCGACCGCAACGGCCTTCGTCCGTCACGCTACGTCGTCACCTCCGACGACCTCGTGATCATGGGGTCCGAGGTCGGCGTGATCGAGGTGGAGCCCGAGCGCGTCGTTCAGAAGGGACGCCTGCAGCCGGGCCGCATGCTGTTGATCGACACCAACCGCGGCCGCATCATCGGCGATGAAGAGATCAAGGCGGAGCTCGCCTCCGCACAGCCGTACGGGAAGTGGCTCGACGACAACGTCGTCCACATCGACGACCTTGCAGCCGCGCACCACGAGCTGGAGGCGCACTCCGACGTGTTGCGCCAGCAGCAGACGTTCGGCTACACAACCGAAGAGCTCAAGATCATCCTGGAGGCCATGGCCCGCGACGGCGTCGAGCCGACGGGCTCGATGGGTACCGACACGCCGGTTGCGGTGCTGTCGGACCGCTCCCGCCTGCTGTTCGACTATTTCCAGCAGCTGTTCGCCCAGGTGACCAACCCGCCGCTCGACGCCATCCGCGAAGAGGTCGTTACCGCGCTCGGCGGTGTGCTCGGTCCCGAGGGCAACCTGCTTGCGCCCGGGCCGACCTCGTGCCGTCAGATCGCGATCGACCATCCGGTCATCACAAACGACGAGCTTGCCAAGCTGAAGGACCTGCAGCACCAGCGTGAGACGCCGGACTTCCGCAGCGTCGTCATCCCGTGCCTGTACAAGGTCGCCGACGGTGCGGCAGGGCTCC
This sequence comes from uncultured Actinomycetes bacterium, assembly GCA_937871165.1. GTDB lineage: Bacteria > Actinomycetota > Thermoleophilia > Miltoncostaeales > Miltoncostaeaceae > CALMEC01. The sequence goes on along the minus strand of CALMXK010000149.1, from coordinate 27,672 downwards.
GCGTGGCGCTGGACGAGATCCGTGCAGCGGCATCACGTGAGATCGCCGGCGGCGCGAAGGTCATCATCCTGACCGACCGCGGGTCCAACAAGGACCTGGCGCCGATCCCGTCGCTGTTGTCGACGAGTGCGGTCCATCACCACCTGATCCGCGAAAAGACCCGCACCCGCGTCGGGCTGGTGGTCGAGTGCGGCGACGCACGCGAGATCCACCACGTGTGCCTGCTGATCGGCTTCGGTGCGGGCGCGATCAACCCGTACCTGGCGTTCGCGACGATTGAAGACATGATCGCCCAGGATCTGACAGACCTGTCGGACCCGGTCAAGGCGGTCAAGAACTACATCAAGGCCGTCGACAAGGGCGTCCTGAAGGTGATGTCCAAGATGGGCATCAGCACCGTCGCCTCCTACGGCGGCGCCCAGATCTTCGAGGCCATCGGTCTGGCCAGCGAGTTCGTCGACGAGTTCTTCACCGGCACCGTCAGCCGCCTGCAGGGCATCGGCCTTGACGAGGTGGCGCAGGAGATCGCGATGCGCCACAAGCGCGCGTGGCCGGCTCGACCGGAGGAGCTTGCACACCGCGGCCTGGAGCCGGGTGGCGAGTACCAGTGGCGCCGCGAAGGTGAGCACCACCTGTTCAACCCCGAGACGGTGTTCAAGCTGCAGCACGCGACCCGCACCGGCCGGTACGAGATCTTCAAGCAGTACACCCAACTGGTCAACGATCAGTCGACCAAGCTCGCCACATTGCGCGGCCTGTTCGAGTTCAAGACCGGCGAACGCACGCCCGTGCCGATCGAAGAGGTCGAGCCGGTCAGCGAGATCGTCAAGCGGTTCTCCACCGGCGCCATGAGTTACGGGTCGATTTCGGCCGAGGCGCACGAGAACCTGGCGATCGCCATGAACCGCATCGGTGCGCGGTCCAACAGCGGTGAGGGCGGCGAGGACACGGACCGTTTCACGCCGGACGCCAACGGTGACTGGCGCATCAGCAAGATCAAGCAGGTGGCTTCGGGACGTTTCGGCGTCACCAGCGAGTACCTGGTCAATGCGACCGACCTGCAGATCAAGATGGCGCAGGGCGCGAAGCCCGGCGAGGGCGGCCAGCTGCCCGGCAAGAAGGTGTGGCCGTGGATCGCCAAGGTCCGCTACTCCACGCCCGGCGTCGGACTCATCTCTCCCCCGCCGCACCATGACATCTACTCGATCGAGGATCTGGCACAGCTGATCCACGACTTGAAGAACGCGAACCCCGAGGCGCGCATCCACGTGAAGCTCGTCGCGCAGATCGGTGTCGGCACCGTCGCCGCCGGCGTCTCCAAGGCACATGCGGACGTGGTGCTGATCTCCGGCCATGACGGTGGCACCGGCGCATCGCCGCAGACGTCGATCAAGCATGCCGGCGGCCCGTGGGAGCTCGGCCTTGCGGAGACGCAGCAGACCCTGCTGTTGAACCGCCTTCGCGACCGCATCGTGGTGCAGGTGGACGGCCAGATGAAGACCGGCCGCGACGTGATGATCGCCGCGCTGCTCGGAGGCGAGGAGTTCGGTTTCGCGACCGCGCCGCTTGTGGTGTCCGGTTGCGTGATGATGCGCGTGTGCCACCTGGACACCTGTCCGGTCGGTATCGCGACGCAGGATCCCGAGCTTCGCAGCCGCTTCTCCGGCAAGCCGGAGTTCGTCGTCAACTTCATGGAGTTCATCGCCGAAGAGGTGCGCGAGCTCATGGCCGAGCTCGGGTTCCGCACCTTGGATGAGGCCATCGGCCACGCGGAGCTGCTCGACATGAGTGCCGCGATCAACCATTGGAAGGCGTCCAAGCTGGACCTGACGCCGATCCTTGCCATGCCGGAGCCCGCAGAGGGCGACGCGCGGCGGTGTGTGCAGGGGCAAGACCACGGTCTGACGCTTGCGCTTGACATCGAGTTGATCCAGAAGGCGGCCCCCGCCCTGGACAACCGTGAACGCGTCAACATCGACGTGCCGATCCGCAACGTCAACCGCACCGTCGGCACCCTGGTCGGCCAGGAGATCTCACGTCGGTGGGGCGAGGGGCTTCCCGACGACACCGTTGTCATCAACTTCACCGGATCAGCCGGCCAGAGCTTCGGCGCCTTCGCGCCGCGCGGCCTGACGCTGCGTCTGCTCGGTGACGCCAACGACTACACGGGCAAGGGTCTTTCTGGTGGACGCATCATCGTCCGCCCGGCTCCCACGGCCGCCTACATCGCCGAAGAGAACATCATCGCGGGCAACGTCATCCTGTTCGGAGCGACCGCCGGCGAGATGTTCCTGCGCGGCATGGTCGGCGAGCGCTTTTGCGTGCGCAACTCCGGTGCCACCGCGGTCGTCGAAGGTGTGGGCGACCACGGCTGCGAGTACATGACCGGCGGCCGGGTGGTCGTGCTTGGACCGACTGGGCGCAACTTCGGGGCCGGTATGAGCGGCGGCATCGCCTACGTGTGGGATCCGGCCGGTGAATTCCCGGCCCGAGTCAATCGGGAAATGGTCGACCTCGATCCGCTTGACGACGAGGATGTCGCGTTCCTGCGCGATCGCATCGAGCGTCATAGCGAGGAGACCGACTCGGCCGTGGCTGAGCGCATCCTGGGACGGTTCGACAACGCCATCGCCGAGTTCGTCAAGGTGATGCCGAGGGACTACAAGCGCGTGCTGGCCGAAGCCGCCGCCGAAGCGGCCGTTACGGCGTAGGAGGGAACGAATGGGAGATCAGACCGGTTTTCTGAAGCACACCCGCGAGCTGCCCACCCGGCGGCCCGTGCCGGAGCGCCTGCGTGACTGGCATGAGGTGTACAAGCCGTTTCCGACGCACAAGCTGCGCACCCAGGCATCACGATGCATGGACTGCGGCATCCCGTTTTGCAACATGGGCTGCCCGCTCGGCAACATCATCCCGGACTGGAACGACCTGGTGTTCCGCGGTCGGTGGTCCGAGGCGGTCGACCGGCTCCATGCCACGAACAACTTCCCGGAGTTCACCGGCCGCCTTTGCCCCGCCCCGTGCGAGGCCGCGTGTGTGCTCGGCATCAACCAGCCTGCCGTCACGATCAAGCAGGTCGAGGTCTCGATCGCCGAGCGCGGTTGGGACGAGGGCATGCTGCCGCCAGTGGTGCCGTCGGTCTCCACCGGAAAGCGTGTCGCGGTTGTCGGCTCCGGCCCGGCGGGACTGGCCGCGGCGCAGCAGCTGACGCGTGCCGGTCATGAGGTCGTGGTGTTCGAGCGTGCCGACAAGATCGGCGGCCTGCTTCGCTACGGCATCCCGGACTTCAAGATGGAGAAGTGGGTCATCGACCGCCGTCTTGAACAGATGGAGGCCGAGGGCACACAGTTTCGAACCAACGCAAACGTCGGCGTGAACGTCTCGGTTGAAGAACTTGAGCGCGACTTCGACGCCATCGTGCTCGCGGGTGGCGCCACGGCGTGGCGGGATCTGCCGATGCCGGGCCGTGAGCTCAAGGGCATTCACCAGGCGATGGAGTACCTGCCGCTGTCCAACCAGGTGCAGTCCGGCGACCTGGCCGCCCATCCGATCGACGCGTACGGCAAGCGGGTGGTCATCATCGGTGGCGGCGACACCGGCGCCGACTGCCTGGGTACGGCAAACCGTCAGGGTGCGGTCAACGTGACGCAGCTCGAGATCATGCCGAAGCCGCCCGCCACTCGTGCGGAGTCGACGCCATGGCCGACGTGGCCGTTGATGCACCTGACCTCATCGGCACATGAGGAAGGTGTGGAGCAGGTCTACGCCATCTCCACCACCGAGTTCGTCGGCGACGAGACGGGCAACCTGACCGGCATTCGCACGATCGACGTGAAGATGGAAACGATCGATGGCCGGATGACGTTCACCCCGGTCGAGGGCTCGGAGAAGGAAATCCCGTGCGAGCTGGTGTTCCTTGCCATGGGCTTTGTCGGCCCGGAGCGCGAGGGCATGCTCACCCAGTTGGGTGTGGATCTCGACGAACGCGGCAACGTCAAGCGTGACGCCGAGTGGGCAACGTCGAAGGGCAACGTCTACGTCTGTGGCGACATGGGCCGTGGCCAGAGCCTGATCGTGTGGGCCATCAGCGAAGGGCGGGCGTGCGCCGCCGCTGTTGACCGCGCCTTGATGGGTGACACGCAGCTGCCGTCGCCGGTCACCCCCACCTCCGCGCCGATCCGCTAGCTCGTCGCGATCGGTTGAACGCCGGCCGAATGGTCGTGCGTTCAACCGCGCCGCACGTCATGGTGCGAGACGGCGAGCGTCCGGCGCCAACCTTGGCCCGCACTCGTACCTGAGCTGCCTCGTGGCAGCCGCGGGTGCGCTCCGGCGGGAATCGGTCCGGACCTGGCAGGACCGGACACCGAATCGGATGGACGGCCTGTCATCGGCCCGTCGGATCAGCGGACTGATGCTCCTCGCCACGCGGTCTCACCGCATCACCGAGGCCAGGGCTATTACACCGGCACGGTGAGGCGAGCGGTCAGCCCGGACCCGGCAGTACCCGACATTCGCGGGATCTGGTGGACGGCGCCATCATCGGCGAACACGTTGTCGGTTTGCAGTGACAGCTGGGCAAGGTTGCCGGCGCTACTTCCGTACTCCGACCGCGCGTAAATCGTTTCGCAGAAGGCTTTTGGGAGCGCGAGCTGGGATGTGGCGGCCGGCTGTCCTCCACCGGCGGCGTCCGCCTCGCTTGCGTAGACCTCGAAGTGCATGTGTGGCCAGCGTCCCGGGTAGCAGCCGGGGAAGATCGTGGAGAACGTGACGGTGCCGTCGCTGCTGGCGACCTGCATGCCGCGCAGGTAGTTCTGATCCTCAAGGCCCGAGGAGTAGAGGGAGTAACCGCCGTCGCGGTCGCAGTGCCACAGGTAGAGCGCGGCTCCGGTGAGCGGCGTGCATCCGTCGTTGGCGTCGAGAAGTTCGAGTACGACGGTCAGCGCGACACCCTCAGCCGTGCCGCTCATGCCGCCGAAGCTTGAGCGGATGTCGCTGCGTACGACGCCGTCCTGGTTCAGCACGTTCGGTCCGTTGGACCCGTCTCCCGGGTAGGGGCCGGCGGTCTCTTGCGGGATGGTGTCGCTGCAGGCGGCGTCGCTTGTGGTGGCGTCGGTCGTGGAGCCGGTCGTGGATGCGGTGCCCGTGGCGGCGGTGGTGGCGGCTGTGCCGGCCGTTTCGCCCTCGCCACATCCGACGCCAAGCAGCGCCACCGCCCCGGCGCCGACCAACATCTGCAGTGCGCGACGTCGGTGGAACGTGGCGTTCAGGTCAAGGCGGAGCCCACCGTCTGGTGCGTGATCGTCGTCGTGTGACAAGGGAGGCGTCCTTCGGTCGGGGGTTGGCACACCCTTACCGATCCCCTGTGGCAGGACAAGGCTTCTCAGGAAGCTCTACGGATGCCAGATGCGGGATGCACTCCTGCCGCCCACTCGGCCGCGGACGGGTGCTGGCGGGTCTAACTCCATTTGGCACTCCGCGAGTGCCAAATGGCAAATTCAACCCCGAGGTGAACGGGGGCCGCTGAGCTGCATCGCTCTGCACTCGGCGCTTTGGCGCTCGCAATGAACGGCGTTCAGCTCACAAGTTTTACCGCAAGGAGTTCCTGCCCACGAAAGGTGCTCCAGCGGTCAAGCGCTGCCGTCGCTCTTTTCAACGCTGCGGCGGACAGAGGGGTTAGCGCTGTCACGTCAACCTGCATCCCTCGTGCGCGGCGGGTGGCTTTCCACGTTGCCACGACCCGTCCCCCGTGAACGATCGTTGGACGGAACATCCCGTTTCGAGCGGGGTCGATGGCCGGCGCAAGGGCTCGATCGAGCACGTCATCCCGATTGGCAAAGCCGAGAAGATGCTCGTCGAATGCGGTGAGCGCAAAGGCCTGACGTGCGACCAACTTCGGATCTGGGTCATATCGATCACGCGCCTCGGCGGTCATCAAGAGCGCAGCACCGGTTGTCGCATGCGTCACCGGGACGAGTTCCTCACCAGCGGCCTCGATCCCACGGCGAATATCGCCTTTGGTGAGTCCCGACCACCAGACGATGTCCTCGACGGTTGCCGGACCGTGCGAGCCGAGGTACCGCGTCACAAGCTCACGAAGGGCATCGTCACGTCCAAGAACACGCGGAGATGGAATCCACTCGTCAAGCAACACAAGAGTCGGCTCACCGTCTCTGGTTGGCCCGTGGACGAGGGTCTTGGTCTGAGACAGGTACCAGACCGTGTGGTAGGCGGTTGAACCCGACGTCTCGATTCCGGCGTCAATGAGCGTCTGGGTGAACTCTGGTCGTGTGGCCGACCGACCTCCGCGAAGGAGTTCGACGGCGATCTCCCGCGAACGTTCCAGCCGTGCCTCGTCGATTCCAAGAGACTGCCACCGCCGCCGAAGCGTCGAAGGGCTGAGCGTACGAACACCCGCCAGATCAAGCATCCAGGGCATGTCTTCCGCCATGGTGACATGCACAGTTCCGCGCATCGGCCAGGACCGAACGATCTGTCCGGAGTCGAATGCGTCGAAGATCGCCTGTTCGTCGGCACCATCCGCTCGACAGCCGATCACCCAGCGTGATGCAGTGAAGTCCTGCGCCTGCAGCGCCAAGAGGTGGCGCACGACATCGACTGGCGTGCGCGCTTCGCCAGCGACGATGCCAAGGGTTTGGAGACGCAGTGCGGCGATCTGCGGACCTGTCAGGAATGTTCCGGCCATGGGCGTACGGTAACGATCTCCGATGGACTCGGCGCTTCAAATTGCCACTCGGCGTTCGTCGAGTGCCACTTGGCAATTTGAAGCGCATTCACCAAAGCGCACCGTGGTGCGTCGCGCTTCGCGGCGCGCCGCGCTCCGCCAACGCTGGACGTAATTTTCACCCGATCGCGGTCAGGTCGGCCTCGGACGAGAACCACGTGAGATCGCGAGCACTACGGCGATTTGCAGGCAAAAAGTGACGCACGGCAGGGTTGGTTGTCAGCGCCTCCGGGCGCCCGCCAACCCGCTGTGCGAGCGGTCGGTTCCCGCCAGGCGTACGGTAAAGGCGGGTCCCGATTCAGAACATTCAGTTCTCGTCTCAGGCGTGCCCACTACGAGTCCGACATCGAATTGAGGAGGCTGCGATGAAAGCTCTCGTTTACCACGGTCCCGGCAAGAAGGCCTGGGAGGACGTCCCCGACCCGAAGGTCATTGACGCGACCGATGCCATCGTCACGATCGATACGACGACGATCTGTGGAACGGATCTCCACATCCTTCATGGCGACGTGGCGTCCGTTGATGCAGGGCGCATCATCGGTCATGAAGGGGTCGGAACGGTCGCGGAGGTTGGTAGTGGGGTCACCAACTTCAAGAAGGGTGACCGCGTCATCATCTCCTGCATCACCAAATGCGGATCGTGCCAGTTCTGCCAATCCGGCTTTCCGGACCACTGCCAATCGAATGACGCCGGGATCGGGTGGCTGCTCGGCCACCGCATCGACGGCACGCTCGCAGAAGCCGTGCGCATACCGCATGCCGACTTCTCACTGCATCACGTGCCTGAAGGCGTAACAGACGAGCAGGCCGTGTTCCTGTCTGACTCCCTTCCAACGGGGTACGAGGTCGGGGTGCTTGCCGGCGGTGTCAAGCCTGGCGATGTCGTTGCCGTGGTCGGAACCGGCGCCGTGGGTCTCGCGTCGATTTTGACAACCGGCCTGTTCGGCGCGTCGCGCGTCATCGGGATCGACACGAACGAGTTTCGGCTGAAGAAGGCGCTCGAGTTCGGCGCCACCGACACGGTCGTTGCCGACGATAACTGTCGCGACAAGGTCATGGCATTGACCGACGGCCTTGGCGTCGACGTCGCGATCGAGGCTGTCGGGTATCCAGAAACGCTCCAGACGGCGATCTCACTGGTGCGCCCACGCGGACGGGTCGCAAACGTCGGCGTTCATGGCGTGCCGGTGGAGTTCCCGATGGAGGCGTTGTGGATTCAGAACCTGACCATCACCATGGGTCTGGTTGATGCAACCTCGACGGCGACGCTGTTGAAGATGGTGCGCTCCGGCCGAATCCCGTCGCAGAAGATGGGAACGCACACGTTCGCGCTCAACGACATCGATCACGCATGGGATGTGTTTGCCGATGCCGCAAAGGAAGAGGCGCTGAAAGTCGTGCTTAAGGCCTAGCCTGATCCGCCAGCCGCACTTCCCCGACGTGGCGGCCTCGCACACTGTTCGAGGCCGCCAGGTCGGGCATTGACGGAAACGCTTGAGGCCGATCTGCGAGAGTTGGCGCATGATCGATCTTCGCAGCGACAACACCGCCGCCGCGTGCCCGCAGGTGCTCGATGCACTGGCTCGCAGTGGCGGGGAGCGAGATACGAGCTACGGCGACGACGCAGTTACGGCGCGCCTTCGCAATCGGACCCGCGAGGTCTTCGAGCATGCAGACGCCCAGATATTTCCGGTCGTGACAGGGACGGCCGCGAACGCTTTGGCGCTCTCCGCGATGTGCAAGCCGTGGGGATCGGTGTTATGCCACGAATCGGCACACATCGCCAACCACGAGGCGGGGGCAACATCGCATCTGTCCGGAGGGGCGGTCCTTCAACATGTGGCCGGAACCAATGGAACGATCAATGCGAAGGCACTCGCCACGACGTTCGAGCAAACGTGGTGGGGTGATCCGCATGTCTCCCAACCGCAGGCGCTCAGCCTCGTCTGCCCGACCGATCTTGGGACCGTTCCGCCGCTCGAGCAGATCAAAGAGCTGACCGCTGCGGCGCATGGGCGCGGCATGCGTTGCCACCTGGATGGCGCACGGATTGCCAACGGGCTGATCAGCGCGGGATGCTCACCCGCGGATCTCACCTGGCGGGCCGGGATCGACGTGGTCTCATTCGGTGCGACCAAGAATGGTGGCATGAATGCCGACATGATCGTGAGCTTTGATCCCGAGGTGAGCGCCGAGCTTCGCTACCGAACCAAGCGTGCGGGCCACGTTCCGAGCAAGATGTGTTACTTGTCCGCCCAGATTCTGGCGCTCATCGACAGCGAGCTTTGGCTGCATAATGCGGCCCACGCGAATGAGATGGCGACCCTCATCGCCTCCGCATTGGCCCGAGTTGACCACCCACCGTTGTACCCGGTCCAGGCGAATCTCATACTCGTTTCACTGACGGATCAACTGCGGGCCACGCTTGAGCTCGCCGGCGTTGAATACTTCGAATTGCAGCCTGGTATCGCCCGCTTCGTCACGAGTTGGCAAACCGATCCCGACGAGGTCGAGACGCTCGTGCAGATCTTGACGCGCCACTAGCGCACCTGGTCGACAGACGGCGCGCGAGCAAACGAGATGCATTTGGCACTCGACGCACGCCATCTGCGTCTTGCCCATGAGCGTCCGCCCCGGTGAGATGACCCGCCACGACGTGTGACAGATTGGCACGGTTGCGACACAAACATTTTGCATCTGACACGAATGTGTGGGATTTCTGGTCGGCATGCTGACGTCATGAGCGACGAATCCATCGGCATCACGAATGAGCAGCCGGCGCAGGCCGTCTGTGCACTGTGTCTGGGTGGCGATCAAGTCCTCGCCGTACACCTCTCGTATGGCGTTCGGGTCTACCTGTGCGCCCGCCATGGGGACAAGCGGTTCATGCGCAAGGATGGTGGCCGTGAGCTTGTGCGGCGGCTCAGCACCATCTGGCTCGCAAGCGGCGTACTGAACAAATCGCGGGTCAAGGCACTCGGCGCGCATATCCGCCGTGTCCGCGAGACGATGATGGCGACCGAGTTACCGGGAAGCCACGCATGGAAGCGCGAGCGCAACGACGCCGAACGGCGCTTTGCCGCGGGCGAGTCCATCGACCACGTCATCAGAACGATTCGCGACCCCGCTGCCTGGGGAGGTCGCCAGCCGCCGAGCATTCGCACCATTCGTCGGTGGTACGCGGATGGACGGTGGCTCGCACCGGCCAAGCCGGCACATCCGAAGTTCGCGGTTGTCGGGGCAATGGCGCTGCAGGCGCTGCGAATCGCCATGGAGGTTGGCTCGATTCACGCCTGGTATGACTGGATCAGCCTCTACGGCGGCCCGTCACCTGGCAAGCAGCGCTTCCTGGATCGAATAGAGCGCTGAGCCGACCGCGGCGTTGATGGACACTCAGCGATGAGCTTTTGTCCCCGTGACGACGGTCGTCGGCATGCCTGATCAGCGCTCGTACTCCGCCGGTCGCAACTCCGTCAGTTCCCCGACGTCCTGAATCTGCCGCGCTCGTAGTGACGAGCCAGTATGAGAGCACCCGGCGCGGCGAGCCGCACGTCGGGTGCAAGCGCACAAGAACCCATTTGGCACTCGAGGGATGCCAAATGGGTCTTGAGGAACGTGCGCACAGGATCGACCGAGTCAGGGCACTCAGTCGACCACAGCCGAGTTAGTTGGTCGTGTAGGCGACCGTCGTCTCGCTTGCCCAGGTGGGCTCGAGCGGCAACGGAGATCCGATCGCCAGCACCCGCGCGCTTGTACCGCGGGCGGTCATCACTCGAACCACCGACCGGGTCGCTGTCACGCGCGTAACACATGCCAGCCGACCTCCACTTGGTGAGAACGCCGGCTGTTGGCAGTTCAGCGTCGAACTCGTGATCCGGCTCTGGACGCCACCGCGAAGCGCCATCGTGTAGATCACAAACTTTGGAGCACGTTTGACAAACGCAATCTGCGTCGCTGTCCGCCACGTTGGTTGGATCTCATCCACCAGCGGCGTCCGCGTCACCCGGCGACGACCGGCACCACTTACTCCGACCACTAGGATGTCTGATCGCCCAGAGGAGGCACGCAACTGATACAACACGCGCCCGCCACTTGGCGACACGTCGATGTTGGCAATCTGCCCGGCCGCCAACCGTTTCGCCGTCCCGCCGCCCACAGGAACGGAGAAGATACCTGCGGTCGTGAGATACACAATCCGCGTGTCGGCCGACGCCCACTCCGGCTGTCGCGCACCCGCCGTCCCAGGAAGAACCCGAGGATTGACGCCGCTGGCATCGGCAACGACAATGCCCGAAGGACCGGCATATGCAATCCGTGTGCGGCTTTGCGAATAGGACGCCTCGCGTAGCGAACCCACCGTCGACCATGCGATCTGGCGGGCAGCGCGCGTATCGACATTGATCGACGCGATTCCCGTAAAGCGATTTCGCAAGGTCACGGGGATCACCGTCTGCGTCGTCGCAGTCGGCGTCGCGGGATCCGTCGAATTGGCAACGGCACGGATCGTCGTCGGACCACCCGCCTGACCACGAACGATTGCGCTTGCCGAATAGACGCAGAACGGACTTGTGTAGAAGACCAGCGAGTCGGTCAAGATGTTGGTGTGGCACTCGGCGGCGGCCTTCACCGCCGAGGCGACCTTGTTGGATCCCACGTAGAAGTCGACACGGTCGCTTGCTGCGGGAGCAGTGACGCGCGCGGTCACAGTAAATGTCGTGTTCGTGTCGATCGTCGCGCCACGAGCCGGGGCCGTCACGGCCGGCGGTGCACCGTGGCAGTTGGCGTTCCCTGTGTCAGCTGTCGAGCCGTCAATACCCTTGAACGCCCAGCTGAAGTTGCCGTCGCGAAGCACCAAGCGCAGAAACCCGAAGCGACGAGGCTCCATCCTGGCCGCGCTGTTTCTGATCGACGGCTGGTTCTGTTCCAGATTGACGCCACCCGTGCCAACGACGAACTGACGCACACCGAATGTGTCGTCGCGACTCCCCGTCACGTTCTGCGGATGGAAGCGCTCGTAGTTGTGCGCGTGCCCCGACAACAGCAGTTCTGCTCCGCCTTGGTACAGGTCGGTCCAGATTCCCTCGACAAGCGGCGACACATCCGAGTCCGTCGGGTCCACGGTGGCGGTGTTCGCCGCGGCCAGGTTGGACGACCAGCGTGGGTAGTGCATATAGGCCATGACGCATCGGTTGGCGTTGGCGGCCAGGTGGCTGCGAAGCCATTGCTCCTGCGCCGACCCCTTGTAGGCAGGGATTGCGCTCGCATTTGGACCTCGGCACTTCACCGACACACACATGTCGTTCGTGTTGATCGCAATGATGTTCCACGAACCCAGGTTGTATGTGTAGAACCCCTTCACCGGGTTCGTCGCGTCGGCCGGCAGGTCGAGCGGCAGTGAGCCGGCAGTCCGTGCTTCCTGGAGGTAGCGGAAATAGCCCTCTGCGGTCGGCGGCTGCCCCGAAGGAAGCTGTGCGGGGCAATCGGTGCCGTTCGGTTCGGAGATTTCATCCTTGTACTCATGGTTGCCCGGAACGGGGTACGTCTTCCCCAGGAGGTTCCCGAACGCCACGTCGTACGCAGCAACAAACGCGTTGTACCCGCCGCAGTCCTCCTGCAAATCGCCAAGCGGCAGGAAGGCATCGACATCCGCGTCGGCAGAGATCGCGTCCCCCACCGAGCGCGCCCGGCAGTTGGCGGTCAGCCCGAAGCTGTTGTTGAAGAACAAACTGTTGGGGTCGCACGCCGTATCGCCAACTGCGGCAACCACGACGTCTGCACCCGCAGCCACCGACAGGTGAGCCCCAAGGAACACAGACGCGACAACCGCAAGGCATGTGACAAATCGGGCAACCCTGGGACCACGCGGTCCGGACCGGGTTGCGAGCGCCGAAGTTGGGAGTCGTTGTTGCACCCAAACAGTGAGCCAAACTGGCATCCCGCGCACAACTGAACGAAGGTCGAGGCTTTGTGAGGACTTCCTCAAGATTCATCGCGCGAGGCATACGCAGGCGCAATTCGACCCTCTCCGAGCGGATCACGTCCTGCAATGCCACCCGATTCGACGGAAAACCCATTTGGCACTCACCGAGTGCCAAATGGCATTAACCCGTCGCCACAGCCCTACGAGCACGGGGGTGGGCGGTGCCCACCCCCATCGCCGCAGGCTTCAGTCGAGCCAGTCGAAGGTGCGTGTCACAGCCTTCTTCCACATGGCGTATTCGGATGCCACCTTCGCCTTGTCCATCTTCGGCGTAAAGCGAGCGTCCTCTTGCCAGTTCTCGCGCAGGTCCTCGACCCGGTCCCAGAAGCCGACGGCCAGGCCAGCCGCATATGCGGCGCCAAGCGACGTCGTTTCGGCAACCACCGGACGGATCACCGGCACGCCGAGCACATCGGACTGGAACTGCATGAGAAGCTCGTTGGCAACCATGCCGCCGTCGACCTTCAAGGCCTTCAGCTCAACCCCCGAGTCCTTCTCCATCGCGTCGACGACCTCACGGGTCTGCCACGCAGTCGCCTCAAGCACCGCGCGCGCAATGTGCCCACGCGTGTTGAAGCGCGTCAGCCCGGCGATGACGCCGCGTGCGCTCGACTTCCAGTACGGCGCAAACAGACCGGAGAACGCCGGCACGAAGTACACGCCACCGTTGTCCTCCACCTCTGCCGCCAACGTCTCGATCTCCGGCGCAGAGTCGATCATCTTCAGGTTGTCACGAAGCCACTGCACGAGTGCACCGGTGATCGCGATCGACCCCTCAAGCATGTACGACGCAGGTTGATCGCCGATCTTGTAGCCGACACCGGTGATCAGACCGTTGTTCGACGCCATGGGCGTCTCGCCGGTATTGAGCAACACGAAGCAGCCCGTGCCATAGGTGTTCTTCGCCTCACCGGCCGAGAAGCACGTCTGACCGAACAAGGCGGCCTGCTGGTCGCCCAGGTCACCTGCGACCGGGATGCCCGCAAGCTCACCCTTCGCCTCGCCGTACACCTCAGACGACGCGCGGATCGCAGGAAGCATCGCCATCGGGACACCGATCGCGTCACAGTTCGCCTTGTCCCACGAAAGCGTCTTCAAGTCCATCAGCATCGTGCGACTCGCGTTGGACACGTCCGTGACATGCACGCCGCCGTTCGGGCCACCCGTGAGATTCCAGATGACCCACGTATCGATGTTGCCGAACAGGAGCTCGCCATCCTCGGCACGCTTGCGCGCACCGTGCACGGCATCCAAGATCCAGGCGATCTTCGGACCCGAGAAGTACGTGGCGATCGGAAGACCGGTGGACGCCCGGAAGCGATCCTGCCCATGCCCTTTCGCCAGCTCGTCACACAACTTGTCCGTGCGGGTGTCCTGCCAGACAAGCGCGTTGTACACGGGCTGTCCGGTCCGCTTGTCCCACACCACCGTCGTCTCGCGCTGGTTGGTCACACCAACCGCGGCGATTTCGGATGGATCGATGTTGTTCTTCTTCAAACACCCGGCGATGACTTCTTGGGTGCGTGTCCAGATCTCCATTGGATCGTGTTCGACCCAACCAGCCTTCGGAAAGATCTGCTCGTGTTCTTTTTGATCGATAGCGACGACACCACCGCTGTGGTCGAACACCATGAACCGGGTGCTCGTCGTCCCCTGGTCGATCGCGGCTGCGTACTTCGCCATGTCGGCCTCCTTAGTTATTCCAGACTTTCCGCCAGGGTGCGGAGGAGAAGGTTGCTCGATGTGGCACCTGGATCCTGGTGGCCAATGCTGCGCTCGCCGAGGTAGCTGGCACGCCCCTTCGTGGCAAGCATCGGGATGGTGGCTTCCATGCCGTGTTGACCGGCTTCACATGCCGCGGTCAGGGCGTCACCAAGGGACGCACCACCGTCAACTGCAGCATGCAACGCCTCGACGGCGGGGACGAGCGTGTCAAGCATCGTCTTCTCCCCCGTCGTGGATTTACCGATCTTCATCACGCCGGCCACACCGGCTTCAAGCGCGCGGACCAACTCCTGCGGGGTCAGTTCCGTCTCGCCTGCGAGCGCGTTGCCCGCCTGCATGAAGAACGACCCGTACAGCGGCCCGCCTGAACCACCGACCGTCGAGATCAACGTCATCCCCACGGTCTTCAGTGCCGCACCGACGTCGGGCGGTGGGGCGCCGTCCAGCTTGGCGACGACGGCCTGCATGCCACGGTCCATGTTCGTTCCGTGGTCCGCGTCGCCGATCGCCGAGTCAAGCTCGGTCAACGCACCCTTCTGATCGGCGATGACGGCAGCGTACCGCCGCATCCACGCGATCACCGCACCGACGTCAACGCTCATCTTCTCCTCCGCATTTCATCGTTTAGACGCCCCAGCGAAGCGCCGGAGTGTGGACCGGCGCATCCCACAGTTGAACGAGTTCATCGTCGAGCTTCAGCAGCGTGATGGAACATCCGGCCATCTCGAGCGATGTGATGTACGGACCGATGAGGTGCCGTTCGATCGTGATGCCGTGCTGCCCGAGCAACTTCACAAGCTCGTTGTAGACGATGTACAGCTCGATGAGAGGGGTGCCACCCATTCCGTTGACGAAGGCGAGCACACGGTCGCCCTTGGCAAACGGCAGGTCCTCCAGGATCGGATCGGTGAGCTGCTTGGTGATCTCGGCGGCCGATCCGAGCGCTCTGCGCTCACGACCCGGCTCACCGTGGATCCCGATGCCGATCTCCATCTCGCCCTCGCCCAACTCGAACGTGGGCTTGCCGGCGGCCGGCACGGTGCATGACGTGAGCGCCATTCCCATGCTGCGCGCCTGACCGTTGACCTTGCGACACAGGTCCGCCACTTCGGCGAGCGACTTGCCCGCCTCGGCGGCCGCGCCGCAGATCTTCTCGGCCAACACTGTCGCCCCCACGCCGCGGCGCCCCGCGGTGTACAGGCTGTCCTTGACTGCCACGTCGTCATCGATGACGACGGCCTCGACGTTGCTGCCTTCGGCTTTGGCCATTTCGGCCGCCATCTCGAAGTTCATCACGTCGCCGGTGTAGTTCTTGACGATGTGCAGGACCCCGGCGCCACCGTCGACGGCCTTCGTGGCCTCGAGCATCTGGTCCGGTGTCGGCGAGGTGAACACCTCACCAGGGCATGCCGCGTCGAGCATGCCCATCCCGACGAATCCTCCGTGCATCGGCTCGTGTCCCGAGCCTCCGCCGGACACCAACCCCACTTTGCCCTTGACGGGGGCGTCGGCGCGGGTGATGTAGTGGGGGGCGATGTGGACCGAGATCAGGTCGCTGTGAGCGGCGGCCATACCAGCCAGCGCGTCGACGACCACATTCTCAGTCGCATTGATTAGCTTCTTCATGATTGACCTAGCTTCTTCATGATTGATTGAGCTTCTTCAGGACTGACCTAGGTGAAGAGGCCCTTGTAGACCAGGCCACCGACAACGCCGCCGATGATCGGGCCGATCACCGGGATCCAGGCGTAGCTCCAATCGGAGCTGCCCTTGCCGGGGATGGGCAGGAGCGCGTGCATGATGCGCGGGCCCAAGTCACGAGCAGGGTTGATTGCGTAGCCCGTCGGTCCACCGAGCGAGAGGCCGATGCCCCACACCAAGATGCCGACGATCAGCGGCGTAATGCCATTGTTGAAGGCGGTCTGCAGGTCGACATTCGCCTTCGATCCGTCGCCGAAGTGATGGCCGATGGCAAGAATGCCGAAGATCAGCATGAAGGTGCCGATGATTTCCGAGATCACGTTCGTCACGTTGTTTCGGATCGCCGGACCGGTGCTGAACACCGCGAGTTTCAGGCCGGGGTCGGCGGTTTCCTTCCAATGAGGAAGGTAATGGATGTAAACGAGGGTCGCGCCAATCATTGCGCCGACCATCTGCCCGGCGATGTATTGGAAGACGTGGTTCGCTGAGATTTCAGCGCCGGAGGCAAGCACGCCGAGCGTCACCGCGGGATTCAAATGTGCACCAGCCGGGAACTGCCCGACCGCGTACACCGCGACGGCGACCGCGAAGGCCCATCCCGTGGTGATCACGATCCAGCCGGAATTCTCGGCCTTTGATTTCGCGAGCAGAACACCAGCGACGACGCCATCACCCAACAAGATCAGGATGGCCGTCCCGACGAGCTCAGCGAGGAAGATGTTGTCCATCAACACTCCTTGGTCGTGTGTGATGTGCGCCCCCCGCCCCCCTCGGGAAGAGGCGCGTTAACCGGTCGAAACCGGCATACGCTTTCGAGGTTTCCTCGAAGCTAAATCGAGCCTACTCCTCAGGTTCATTTGCACAAGGGGACGCTGCGATGGTTATGCTCACAACAGCATTTCGAGATTGGACACCCCCGTGAAATCCCTCGAGACCGACGTCATTGTGATCGGTGGCGGAGCCACCGGATCGGGTGTACTCCGCGACGCGGCCATGCGCGGTTACCGCGCGATCCTTGTCGAGCGGGTCGACCTTGGCCAGGGAACAACCGGCAGATTCCACGGTCTTCTCCACTCCGGCGGACGGTACGTCGTCACCGATCCGCGCTCGGCGACCGAGTGCGCCCAGGAGACCGCAATCCTCAGCAAGATCGCCGCCGACGCGGTGGAGCAGACCGGCGGCCTGTTCGTCACAACCCCCGCCGACGACCCCGAGTACGCCGACAAATTCGCCGCCGCGTGTCTGGCGACCGACGTCCCCGTTCAGGAGATCGCGGTCGCCGAAGCCCTGCGGCGCGAGCCGCGCCTCAACCCCAAGATCAGCCGCGCCTTCGCCGTCAACGACGGCTCGGTGGACGCCTGGAAGCTGATCTGGGGCAACGTGCACTCGGCGATGGAATACGGCGCGCAGGTGCTGACATACCACTGGGTCACCCAGGTGCTTCGCGACGGCGACCGCGTGTGCGGTGTCGTGTGCCGCGACGACGTGCACGGTGGCGAGGTGCGCATCGACGCCGACTTCGTGATCAACGCCGGCGGAGTGTGGGCGGGGCAGATCGCCGACATGGCCGGATGCCCCGACGTGCAGGTGGTGCCCGGACGGGGCGTCATGATCGCGATGAACCACCGGCTCGTCAACACCGTCGTCAACCGGTGCGACCCTCCGGGCGACGGCGACATCATCGTCCCGATCCACACCGTCTGCGTGATCGGCACCACCGACACCAAGGTGGACAGCCCGGACGACCTGCCGATCCCGCGCGACGAGGTTCAGCAGATGCTCGACGCCGGTGAGGTGCTGGTGCCCGGGTTCCGGCAGTCACGCGCGCTTCATGCCTGGGCGGGCGCCCGCCCGCTGGTCAAGGACACGCGCGTGGCGGCGGACGACACGCGCCACATGAGTCGCGGAATGGCCGCGTTCGACCACCTGGAGCGCGACGGGGTCCGCGGCTTTCTCACGATCTCCGGCGGCAAGGCCACCACGTTCCGGCTGATGGCGCAGGTCGTGGTGGACCAGATGTGCGAACAGCGCGGAGACACCCGCCCGTGCCGCACCGGCGACGAGGTCATGCCCACCGCGCGCGAAGGACGCAACTACACCGTCGGACACCGCCTGGCCGACCGTGAAGGCGATCGACTCGACGACCCGCTCATCTGCGAGTGCGAGCTGGTCACCAGATCGATGATCGAAGAGCACCTGACCGAAACCCCGACGGCGAGCTTCGACGACATCCGTCGCCAGATGCGTCTGGGCATGGGCCCATGCCAGGGAGGTTTCTGCTCCATGCGTGCCACGGGCATCGGCCACGAGATCGGCGCGCTGGACGCCGCACGCGCGAACGACCGTCTGCGGCTGTTCCTCACCAACCGGTGGATCGGACTGCACACGATCCTGCACGGCGACCAGGTGCATCAGACCGTACTCGACAAGTGGATCTTCGACGGCACGTTGGATGTTGAGCATCTGCCGCAGGCGCAGGAGGCGGGCCAATGAGCGACGTCGTCGTGGTCGGCGCCGGGCTCGCCGGACTCACCGCCGCCATCCGCCTGGCCCGCGCAGGGAGGGCCGTCACACTCCTGTCCGCCGGCGTGGGTGGGCTGCAGCTGTCCCAGGGAACGGTGGACCTGCTCGGCTACACGCCCGACCGCGTACACCACCCGCTCGACGCGATCGACCGGACCGCCGACGCCGACCACGCCCACCCCTACCACCACCTGCGCGCCGACGGGGTGCGTCACGCCGTGGAATGGTTTGCCGAGGTACTCGGCCCCGGTGAGTTGGTCGGTTCGCTCCAGACGAACGTGCACCTGCCGACCGCGGTGGGAGCGCTGCGTCCCACCGCACTCATGCCACCGTCCATGGCCGCCGGCGACCTGCGCGACGGCGCGAACGTCGCAATCATCGGGCTCCGTCGACTCAAGGATCTGTACCCGGACCTGATCGCGGACAACCTGTCGCGCACCGATCTGCCGTCTGGAGGACGTGTGAACGCCCGCGGGGTGCACGTCGATTTCGTGGTGCGGGATGGTGAGAGCGACAGCAGCGGACTCGTCACCGCCAGGGCGCTTGACGACTCATCCACCTTGTTGCGCTTTGCCGACGCCATGGCGCGCGAGCTCACCGACGACGATCACGTGGTCGGAGTCCCGGCCGTACTGGGCCTGGTCGATACGCAGACCGTGTGGTCGACGTTGCAGACCCGGCTTGGGCGTCCGGTGTTCGAGATTCCGCTGCCGCCGCCATCCGTGCCGGGCATCCGCATGAATGCGTCGTTGACCGCGCACGCGAAGGCGGCCGGCGTGCGCTTCGTGATGGGCGGACGTGTGGTCGGCGCGACGCGCGAGGGAACCCGCATCACCGGGCTGCAGACCGACACCGCGGGAAGACTTCGCCTCACGCGCTCGCCGTGGATCGTGTTCGCCCCCGGTGGATTTGAAAGTGGCGCCATCGACGTCGACTCCTACGGCGCCATCCGGGAGCCGGTCTTCGACCTGCCGCTCGCCCACGTGCCGAGCGATCCGGTCGTGTCCGCCGACTACTGGGCGGACCATCCGCTGTTTCGCACGGGGGTCGCGGTCGACCACTCCATGCGGCCCGTGGACCCGACGGGCGCTGCGGTGCTCGACAACCTTGTGGTGGCGGGAGGACTCATCGCCGGCGCCACGCGCTGGCGGGAGAAGTCCGGCGAAGGGATCGCCATCGCCACGGCGGTTCGCGCCGCAGACACGATCATCGAGGACGGGTCATGAACGACGAGATGCGCGCAAGTTTGGATCACTGCGTCAAGTGCACCGTCTGTGAGGCGCACTGTCCGGTCGCTGCTGTCACCCCGCTGTTTCCCGGGCCCAAGTACGTCGGCCCGCAAGGGGAGCGCTTTCGCGAGTCCGGAACATCGGTCGACATTTCGTTGGACTACTGCTCCGGGTGCGGGATCTGCACCCACGTGTGTCCGCAGGATGTGAAGATCGCCGAGATCAACGCGCAGGCGCGCCACGAGATGAAGTCCCGCAAGGGCATCTCGGTTCGCGATCGCCTGATCTCGCGGCCGATGGTCACGGGCCGGCTGAGCGCGCCGGTCGCACCGATCGCAAATGCCGTCCTGCGCAACGGCCTTGCGCGACGAGCACTTTCGGCGACGCTGCGCATCCATCGCAAGGCGCCACTTCCGGCGTCCGCCCGAATGACGCTGCGCCGCTGGCTGCGCGGCCGAACCCAGGCACCGGCAAAACGCGGCACCATCGTCTACTTCCACGGGTGCGCGGCGAACTTCTATGAGGTCGAGACGGGCCGCATGACCATCGAGGTGTTGGAGCACCTCGGCTACCGCGTCCTGACACCCAAACAAGGATGCTGCGGACTGCCGCTGCAATCGAACGGGCTGTTCGACGATGCCCGCCAGCACGTCCATTCACTGGTGTCGGCACTCGACGGCGCCGGACACGGCTTGCCGATCGTGGCGAGTTCCACGAGCTGCGGACTGATGCTCAAACGCGAGGCGCACGAAATCCTCGGGATGGAGGACGCGACCCTCGCATCGGTCGGCGCGCGCACCTTCGACATCTGCGAGTTCCTGCTCGATCTGCATGACCACGGCGAGCTGCCGCTGGACTTGGCGCCGATCGAGATGACGATCCCTTACCACGCCCCGTGTCAGCTGCGCGGCCACGGGATCGGCACGCCCGCCGTTGAGCTCATGAAGCTGATCCCGGGCGTGACGGTGGTCGAGAGCAATGCCGCATGTTGCGGCGTTGCCGGGACGTATGGCCTGAAGCGTGAGAAGTACGACATCGCGATGGCCGTCGGCGCCCCGCTGTTCAATATGGTGCGCGACATGCATCCACCACTTGCAGTTTGTGACTCCGAGACCTGCCGCTGGCAGATCGCCACGGCAACCGGCGTCGAGACCGTTCACCCGATCGCCCTGATCCATCGCGCATACGGCCTGTCCTGATGGTCGGCATCGTGATTGTCAGCCACAGCGCAAAGGTGGCAGAGGGCGCTGTCGAGCTCGCACGCCAAATGGCGGACGGGGTCGCCATCGAAGCCGCCGGCGGGATCGACGCCGAGCCGGGCATCGGGACCGACGCGATGAAGGTGGCCGCAGCCATTGAAACGGTCGCACAGGGTGGCAATGACGTGCTGGTGTTGATGGATCTCGGCAGCGCGATCATGTCCGCCGAGGTGGCGTTGCAGTTCGTGGACCCGGAGGTTGCCGCGCGTACGCATCTGTGCGCGGCGCCGGTGGTGGAAGGGGCGGTCGCCGCGGCGGTGTCCGCCGGCCTCGGCCAGCCAATCGAGGACGTGATGCGCGAGGCGCGTGCAGGGTTGCTCGGCAAGCAGACCCAACTCGATGAAGCTCCTCAGGACGAGACGGCTGCAACCGTCGCTGCGCCCGATGGGGAGTGGATCACGGCCGACCTGACCGTGACGAACGCGCATGGACTGCACGCGCGCCCAGCCGCCAAGTTCGTGCAGGTGGCGGGATCGTTCGACGCCACGGTGCAGGTTGAGAACCTGACAAGTGGCGCCGGTCCCGCACGTGCGAGCAGCCTGACCGACGTTGCGACCCTCGGCGCCCACAAGGGCCACGTGATCCGTGTGCGGGCAACAGGCCCGCAGGCGGCGGACGCCGTCGCCGCGATCGGAGAACTCGCGGCGAACAACTTCAACGAATCCGTTGACGCGGCCGAGGTGGCCGAGGTGGCCGCACCCGAGGGACGGCCGATGGAGATGCCGTTCCAGCTCGCGGCGGACGGCAGCTTCCAAGGACTTGCCGCCGCACCGGGCGCCGCGATCGGACCGGCCCGGAGACTGCGCCGCCCGCCCGCTGCACCGCGGGTGCCTGGCGATCCAACCGTCGAAGCCAAGGCGCTGACCGACGCGCTGGAGCGCGCGCAAAGCGAAGTTCGATTCGCGCGTGAGTCCATCGCCGCGCAGGTCGGCGAGGAACACGCGCAGATGCTCGACGCGCACACCACCCTGCTCTCCGACGATGCGCTGATCGAACCGGCCATGGACGCCATCGCAGGCGGCACCAGGGCCGAGGATGCGTGGCAGGCGGCGGTGGACGCCGCGGCCGCACGGTTCGCCGCAATGGGCGATCCGTACATGCGCGCCCGCGCCGAAGACGTACGCGACATCGGGCGACGGGTGCTCGCACAGTTCGGTGGTGCCGCGTCCGGTCCAGCCGTCATGCGCGGCCCGGGCATCCTGATCGCCCGGGAACTCGGCGCGGGCGAAACCGCGTCGCTCGACCTGTCGCTCGTTCAGGGCATCGCGGTCGCCACCGGCAGCCCCACCTCCCACAGCGCGATTTTGGCGCGGGCGCTCGGCGTACCCGCGGTGGTGAACGTCGGCGAAGTGATCATGTCGATCAGCGAAGACCAGGACCTGTTGGTGGACGGTGACGCGGGCACCATCAAGATCGGGCCGGACGCCGAGACCGTCGCACGGGTGCGTGCCACGCAGGAAGCGGCCGCCGCCCGCGCAGCCGAATTTGCCGCGGCGGCACATCGACCTGCCGTCACGACCGACGGACAAAAGGTGGAGGTCGCCGTCAACATCTCCGGTCCGGATGAGGTGGCCGCAGCCGTCGAAGCGGGCGCAGACGGGGTCGGACTGTTCCGCACCGAGTTTCTGTTCACCGGCCGCGACACCGCACCGGACGAGGACGAGCAGGAGGCCATCTACCGGGCGGTCGCGACGACCCTCGACGGGCGCCGACTGATCATCAGGACCCTTGACGCCGGTGCGGACAAGCCCGTGCCGTACCTGAACCAGGCACACGAAGACAACCCGTTCCTCGGCACACGCGGCGTTCGACTGTCACTCGCCGAACCCGAGCTCTTTCGCACCCAGCTGCGCGCGGTGCTGCGGGTCGCGGCGGATCACCGAGTGGCCGTAATGTTCCCGATGGTCGCGACACGCGACGAGGTGCTCGCCGCCCGCGAACAGCTGGACCTCGCCCGCGCCGAGCTTGCCGAACGGGGCGTTCAGGCGGGTGCGCTCCAGGTGGGCATCATGATCGAGGTTCCGTCGGCGGCACTGTGCGCCGACATGCTGGCCACCGACGTCGACTTCTTCTCGATCGGCACCAACGATCTGACGCAGTACACGATGGCGGCCGAGCGCGGCAATGCCGCGGTGTCGGCGCTCGACGACTCCGCCCACCCGGCCGTCCTTCGGCTGATCGCAATCGTGTGCCAGGCCGCCACGCGCGCGGGCCGCTGGGTCGGTGTCTGCGGTGAGCTCGCGGCTGACCCGGAACTGACGCCGGTGCTTGTCGGCCTGGGTGTGCGTGAGCTGTCGGTCGCCGCGCCGCGGGTCGCCGAGATCAAACACGCGGTGAGCGCGATCTCCGCCGACGACTCGTCGATCCTCGCCTCCGAAGTGCTCGTGCTGGAATCGGGCGCGGCGATCCGCGAAGCCTTGGCGGGAAAGTGCAGCGGCAACTGCGCCGGATGTGCAAACAATTGCGGCGGTCATGACCACGACGATCATGAACATGACCACGAGCACGACCACGATCACGCGCACTGACGTGTGATCGGGAGCCGGTCAGCCCTTCCCCCACCTGCCACAGATCGCTTGGACGACGAGTTTCCATGAGGTGACGCCGGTGTTGGACTGACGCCGGGCGGTGGCGGTCCAGCCGGTCTCGCCGACGGCGGCGCTCTGTATCAGCGCCACGTTGGTCGCACCGACAATCTCGGCACCGCCGCCGATCGCCGAGGTTCCCGCCGGACAGACCGCACGTTGGGGCCCTTTGAGCGCGGCAGTCGTCGATGCCGTCTGGACCTGGACAAGGGACACATCGGTCAGGAACGCGCCGACGGGCAGCCCCGCCAGCCTGGCCGAATTGCGTGCCGCCCGGACCGGGGTGAGCGTCGCCTCATTGATCTGGTTCCCGGTCAACGAATTGTCCGCCACCTTGGCACCGGTCACGACCTTGGCACCGAGCGCCACCGTGTTGACCGCGCCGGGACTCAACTTGCCCGCCGTCACCCCTCGATTGACGAGCGCCGCCGTCCCCACTGCTGCGGGAGCAAGTTTGGCGGCGCCTACTGCGCCGTCACGGATGGCGCCCGGCCCAACGGTGTTGTCGCGCACGGCGGCCCGTGCCACCTTGTCAATGTTGCGGTTCATCGCAACGACGCTCAGGACGATCGCGCTGATGGCGAGAACGCCGAGCACGAGCGCGGCAAGTGCCATCCACCAATCGATTTTCGCGCGCCGCTCGGTCTCGGCGATCCACTGCTCGTCCTTGACGAGGCGACGCAGCTCGGCTCGGATCTCTTGGTGCAAGACCCTGTCCGATTCGGTCCAGTCGGGCGGATACGGGACTCCCTGCGTCTCGTTCGGCGGCTCGGTCAACGCTCGGCCCTCCAGATGTGCGTGTTTGTCACACAAGACTCCCGCGCCGAATGCGACGACGCATCCGTGCTTTCTGCGGTCCATCAGTGGCCATCAGGCCCTCGCGAGCACCGCCTGTGCAGCGTTGTGCCCGGGGATTCCCGACACGCCCCCACCGCGACGTGCACCGGCCCCACAGATCATCAAGTCGGGGTAGCGCGTTTCGACACCCCATGTCCCAACGTCGGCGGCGGTCTGCGCCCACGGCCAGCGAAGAGGCCGGTGGAAGATGTTGCCTCCGGGCAGATCCAGATCGACCTCCAGATCGACCGGCGTACGGACTTCGATGCACGGCGCACCGTGCGCGTCTGTCATCACCAGCGACTCGATCGGCTCGTCGAGCACCGAGTTGAGCGACCGCAGCGTCGCATCGAGTGCCCGCCGGCGCGCGCCCGCGTTGTCGAGACGAAACAGGTCGGCGGGCATATGCAGCCCGAAGAGCGTCAACGTCTGCGCCGTGCTGTCGGCAAGGGACGGTCCCAGGATCGATCGGTCCGACAAGGTGTGGCAGTAGATCTCGCACGGAGGCAGATCGGGGATCGCTCCACCGGCGGCCTGACGGTGGGCGCGTTCCATCTGTTCGAGGGACTCGTTGATGTGGAATGTGCCTGCGAATGCGGCGGCGGGGTCGACGGTGCGATCACGCAGCCGCGGCAACCGTGTGAGCACCATGTTGACCTTCAGCTGTGCTCCCTGGATCGCGTGACTTCGTTCGAGCGGCTGCGCATCGGCGGCCACCAGCAGGCGGTCCAGCACGGCGGGCGCGCACCCGGCGAGGATCGACTGCGCCCGTATCGCCTCCGGCCCGGACGACCCCGCAACGAGCACCGAGCCGTAAGGATCGACCGCAAGCACCTCGGTATCGGTGCTGATCGTGACGCCGGCACGCGTGGCGGCCTGTGCGATGGATCTGGTGACGGCGCCCATGCCGCCGATCGGCACATCCCAGTCGCCCGTCCCCCCACCGATCACGTGGTAGAGGAAGCAGATGTTCTGAATGAGCGAGGTGTCGTCGACCGACGCGAACGTGCCGATCAATGCGTCGGTGGCGGCGATCCCGGCGAGCAGGTCGTCCGCCACGAATCGGCGCAGCATGTCGCCGAGTGGTCGCGTCGTCAGCGCGTCCCACACCTCGTCGTCGTCGGCCAGGGCGCGTACGTCCGACACTGATCGAAGCGGCTCCACCATGGTGGGCCACACCCGCCTGGCCACCGACGCGATCCGCTCGTACATGTCCGTCCACCCTGCCCAGGACGCCGCATCCACGCCAAGCTGGGCGGCGCCGCGCGCCGTGGCCGCGGGATCGTCGCGATCGATCAGAAGACCCCGCGCCGGATCGCCGGGCAGCGGGGTGTACGACGAGTACCGGCGCCGGGCCAGCCGGACCTCGAGTCCCAGATCATCGATGATCGTCTGCGGAATCAGCGAGACCAGATAGGCGTAGCGCGACAGGTGGGCGGGAATCCCGGCAAACGCCTGAGTCGACACGGCGGCGCCGCCCACATGGTCGCGCTTTTCGAGCACCAGCACCCGGCGTCCGGCACGTGCCAGATACGCCGCCGCCACCAGCCCGTTGTGCCCGCCACCGACGACGATGTCGTCGTATTCACGCGGCGCCGCCACCGGCGTCAGTTCTTCTTGTTGCGCGACAGCAGGAAGCGGTCGGCGATCGCCCCGAGCGCCGCGGACACGACGATCACATAGATCAGTCGCGATTGGCGGTCAAAGAGCCACCAGCTGATGTTCACGCGCTGACGATTGGCGAAGGCGAACCAGACGACTGCCAGGACGGCCACGGCGGCGATGACGACGCGGGTCGTGTCCTTGGAATCGGGTGGTGTGGTTTTCGACGACATGGTGGGACCCCTTTCGGCCATCAAGTGCGTGACCAGACACTATTGGTCGCCCATCCGGAGCGGGCGGTCGTGTCGATGTTGCAGTTCGGTGAGCGAGGCGGTCGACGCAGCTCGTTGTGAGTACCGGGCGTATTTGCACTCCCGAGGACGCCGCATCGCGACGGTCGCGGCCGGCGAACTGCCACGAACTTCCGACGCGCGACACTAGCGCCGCAGCGGACGTACCACCCCTGCCACGAGGGCGACCACGCCGATGCCGAGGGCGACGATCCACCAGCTTCGGAGCCCTTCGATGAAGGCGTCCCAAATGGCGCCGTACGCCGCCTGCTCATCAGGAACGCGATCCAAGGCCGCGGACCGAAACCGCGCCATGGCGAACAGCCCCGTGAGTGCGACGGCCGCCACGAGCACACCGGTCAGTGCAAGGAGCAACTGACGCTTCGGTGCGATCACGAACGCGATGAACAGCAGGAGCGCGGCCAGCACCGGTGCCGTGATCCCAACGAACTGAATCGCGTCGACCGTTCGACGAACGGTGACGGCGGCCGCGGGTGGCTCCCATGTGACCGGAATTGCGCCGGTGATGGTGCGAAGCGCTGCGGCGCGCGCAGGATCGACCGTCTGCAACTGGGCGACGAGGAGCGGCAACGCCGCTGCCAGATCGACGGTGAAGTCGTCCGCCGTCCCCTCGGTGACACGCTGCTGGGCGACCTGCGCCTGCTCACGCGCGATCTGTCGAATCGCCGGGGATGCAATGACGCGGTTGACAGCCGCCTTGACGCTTGCAGTGTTGGCAGCCGCTCCGACGCGTTCCTTCACGATCGCGTCGAGCTTGCCGCTGACGACCGCTTGCACGTCGGCGTCGCTCAACGACGTGACGACACGATCAGCGAACGTCTGCGGCGGCAGCACCTGTGTGCGGGCGTAGGCGGCGACCACGGCCACCCCGCCGATGGCGACACCGAACAGCATCATGAACACCGCAACGACCATCCGACCGGCTCTCATGGGTGCACTCTGGCAGACGCCGACGACGTGTCACCCCGAATGCGCCTCGGCGAGCTCCGCCGTCGACGCGGCGGTGATGGTCATCGACGCCGCCAAGGGCATCGAAAGCCAGACCCGCAAATTGTTCGAAGTCTGCCGCCTGCGCGATATTCCGATCATCACCTTCATCAACAAGATCGACCGGCCGGGCGAAGACCCGCTGACGCTGCTTGACGCCATTGCCTCCGGCCTCGCGCTCGACCTCGTGC
>CALMXK010000148.1 GCA_937871165.1 uncultured Actinomycetes bacterium | reverse complement strand
TCGCCGTACTGCGGATGGCCACGCGCTGGCAGCGGGCGGGGGGCGCACGATGAGCGCCGTCTGGACCGCGTTCCAGGACAACGAGGGGTGGCTGCGGGTTCGCCAACACGCCGTGCTGAGCGCCGTTCCGCTCCTCATCGCCCTTGTGATCGGGATCCCCCTGGGCATCCTGGCGGGTCGACTCGGTCGGGTCGGTTCCTTCGTGGTGGCCGGGTCGGCGTTCGTCACGCGAATGGTGCCGACCTTCGCCGTCATGGCGTTGGTGATGGCGCTCACCTCGATCGGCTTTTGGCCGGCCGTCGTCGGACTCGTGTTGCTTGGGATCCCGTCGATCCTGCTGAACACCGCGACCGGCATCCGTGAGGCCGATCCCCACGCGATCGACGCCGCGCGCGGGATGGGCTACACAGAGCCCCAGGTCCTCAGCCGCCTGCAACTGCCGTTGGCACTGCCGCACGTGGCGGCGGGATTGCGCACGGCCGCAGTCTTGACCGTGTCCACCGCCGCGCTCGCCGGTCTGATCGGCGCCGACGGGCTGGGGGTCACGATCGCCGCCGGCTTTTCGAACAACCAGGACGACGTGCTGCTTGCCGGCGCGATCCCCGTGACAGCGATGGCGCTGGTCGCCGACGTCCTCCTGATTGCCCTGCAACGTCTTCTCACCCCTGTCGGCCTTCGCCGACGTTCGATATCCAGCACCACCCGATAAAAGGAGCACCAGTGAACCGCAAATTGAGCGTGACAACAGCGGCCGCCGTCGCCGCGATAGCAATCGCGGGCTGCGGTGGCTCTTCAGATGACGACGCGAGCGGCGCAAAGCCCGACATCACGATCGCAAGCAAGCAGTTCCCGGAGAGCGAGATCGTCACAGAGGCCTACAAACAGGCCCTTGAAGCGAAGGGCTACAAGGTGACCCGCAAGGATCTCGCGTCGTCCGCGATCGCCATGGCAGCGTTGGAGAAGGGCGACATCTCCATGTACCCGGACTACACCACGACGCTGCTTACCGACATTTTGGGTGACGCCAGTCCGCCGGCCGACGTCGACGCGCAGGTGACAGCCATGAAGTCCGGCCTGGCCGCCAAGGGTGTGGCCGTCCTGAACCCCGCGCCGTTCAACAATGACAACGAGGTGGCCTGCACCAAGGCGGCTGTCGACACGTACAAGCTGACCAACCTGTCGAGCCTCGGCGCGGCGTCATCAAAGCTGACGTATTCGGCCAACCCGGAGCACACCACCCGCAAGGACGGCCTGCCGCTCCTGGAGAGTGCGTACGGCGTCAAGTTCAAGCGCGTGATCAAGGTCGCGATTTCGCTTCGCTACCGCCCGATCGAACAGAAGCAGGCCGACTGCGTGTACGCCTTCGGCACGGATCCGCAGATCGCCACGAACAAGCTGATCGTCTTGAGCGACGACAAGGGCAAGTTCCAGGGTGCGCCGTACCAGGGGATTCCCGTGGTGGCCCAGAGCGTGTTGGACACCGCTCCCGCGGACTTTGCAACCACGATCAACGCGGTGAGCGCAGCGCTCACGTCGGATGCGATCCGTGGCATGAACGCCGCGGTGACGCTCGACAAGCAGGACCCGGAGGATGTGGCCGGCGAGTTCCTGGCGAACGCCGGACTGAACTAGCGGGGCCGTCTCCCCGTCGCATGACAGTTAACCGTTCTGGTGTCTGACACCAGAACGGTTAACTGCGAAGCTCGCACGAACGTCCCCGAAATGCAGTGAGGCCCGGTTTCCCGGGCCTCACGAACTTCCTCACTCACTGACGAGCAGCGGTCAGTCCTGCTCCTCGACCTCGGGCTCGGCGTACTCCGGCTCGAAGGTGTAGGTGCCGGCGTCGCCTTCCCCGATCAGGAAGTCGTCGTCACCGTCGTCGAGCATCGAGAACGGCGTCTCCAGGTCGAACTCGAGCAACGCAGGTGAGCGGCGCACCGGCTCGATCTCCAGCTGACGGTACCGGCGAAGGCCGGTGGCAGCCGGGATCAACTTGCCGATGATCACGTTCTCCTTCAGGCCACGCAGATGGTCGACGCGACCCTCGAGGGCGGCGTCGGTGAGCACCTTGGTGGTCTCCTGGAACGATGCCGCCGACAGGAACGACTCGGTGGCGAGCGATGCCTTGGTGATACCGAGGATGAGCGGCTCGAACCGGGCCTGCACGGCCTCGATCTCGGCGTCCATCTCGGTGTCCGTTCCGGTGAAGCCCTCGGTCTGAAGGCGCTCGCGCACCTCAAGGCCGATACGGGCGTTCTCACGGTAGAGCACCGGCTTGTCCACCAGCTGCCCCGGCAGGAAGTGCGTCTCACCGTTGTCGGTGATCCGAACCTTGCGCAGCATCTGACGGATGATCACCTCGATGTGCTTGTCGTTGATGTCCACGCCCTGTGAGCGGTACACGTCCTGCACACCCGAGACCAGGTACAGCTCGGTCTTGGTGGACCGGTCGCGACGTGCGCCGATCGGAAGGACCGGGTAGTCCTCGTGAACATCCATGCCTGCCACCGGCAGCCACGGTGCACGGGCAGCCGGCATGTGGACGAACCGCGTCTCCTTGCCGTCAGCCGTGTCGAGGTCGACCTTGTACCAGCCCTCGTTCGCCTTGTCCGCGGTCACCTTCTTGACCTTGCCCTCTGCGCGAAGGAACACGCCGGAGGTGGCCTCGAGGATGTCCGGCGGGAAGGCCGAACCGATGGTCATCAGATCGCCGGCCTCGACCCACTGGCCGTTGTCGACGGTGATCTGCGTGCGCTTCAAGAAGTCGTACGCATGCTCCTGGACCGAGCTCTTTTGCTTGCCTGTTCCCGCATCGTCGGACTCGACGAACACCGGCTCCACAAGGACGACACGCGAGGTGCCCGGACGGGTCTCGTCATCCTCGATGCGGACCCAGCCGTCCACCTTCGCCACCTGGGCGAGCGCCTTCGGACGGCGGGCTTCGAAGAGTTCGACGACACGCGGCAGACCCTGGGTGATGTCGGCGCCGGCCACACCACCGGTGTGGAAGGTACGCATCGTGAGCTGGGTTCCCGGCTCACCGATGGACTGCGCGGCGATGATGCCGAGCGCGTCACCGGGCTCACACAGCTCGCCCGAACCGAGATTGCGGCCGTAGCAGTGTGCGCAGATGCCGACGGCACTGCGGCACTTCATGGGTGAACGGACGCTGATGAGCGCCTTGGGATGTGCATCGGCGATGCGCTGCAGTTCGTCCAGATCCGCCGTCTCGACCATCTTGTGGGTCCACGCGAACAGCGCGTCCTCACCGTCGGCCTCGGACGGCTTCGGTCCACGCATGTCTGCGACGACCTCGCCGCTCGTCGGATCCACGATCGGACCGGCAAGCACGCGACCGGACAGGTTCGGGTTGAGCAGCGCGTCGTCCCGAAGCAGCGGAAGCTCGATGCCTTCCTCGGTCCCACAGTCGCGCTCACGGACGATGACGTCCTGCGACACGTCCACCAGACGACGGGTCAGGTACCCGGAGTCGGCGGTCTTCAGGGCGGTGTCGGCGAGACCCTTGCGGGCACCGTGCGTCGAGATGAAGTACTCGAGCACCGACAGTCCTTCCATGAAGTTGGACTTGATCGGACGCTCGATCGTCTCACCCTTCGGGTTCGTCATACATCCACGCATACCGGCGAGCTGCCGGATCTGCTTGAACGATCCACGAGCACCCGAGTTGGCCATCATGTAGATCGGGTTGAGGCGGTAGAGGTGGGCGCGCATTGCGTCGGCAACCTCGTCGGTCGCCTTCTCCCACAGGTCGACGACGGCCTGCTTGCGCTCTTCCTCGCTCATCTCACCGTTGTCGAAGTACGTCTGGATGTCCTGCACTTCACCGTCGTACTTGGCGATGATCTCGCCCTTGGACGGCGGGATGACCACATCGTTCTTCGAGATGGTGATGCCCGAACGGCTGGCGAAACGGAATCCGAGCGACTTGAACGCGTCAAGCGCGGCGGACACCGCGGTGGCCCCGTACAGGTCGACCAGGTACTCGATGAACTCGCCGATGTCGCGCTTGATGAACGTCTTGTTCTGGAACTCGAACGGATGCTCTGTGAGCTCCTGCTCGTCCACGACCTCCGCGAGTCCGTCACGGATCGCGTTGTTGAAGATCAGGCGACCGGCCGTGGTGATGAGCGGCTCAGGCGTGCCACGGTACTCGATGACCTCCTGCAGCCCGATCACCTTGGTGTCGAGGGCGTACTCGACCTGCGCAAGGGTGCGGAACGCCTTCGGCGGACCGGTGACCCCGAGCTTGTCGAACGGATCCTTGATCCATGTGTCGGTTCCCTCGAGCTTGGCCTCCTGGCCCTTCGCGAGGTGCCACGAACGCGACTCCCGGTCGTACAGATCGGTGAGCTGCATCTCGCGCGGCTTGTCGTCCTTGCCGTCGCGAATGTCGACGGTGCGACAGTACGTGACGTAGTACAGACCGAGGATCATGTCCTGGCTCGGCACTGCGATCGGACGGCCATGGGCCGGCGACAGGATGTTGTTGGAGGAGAGCATCAGGATGCGCGCCTCGGCCTGCGCCTCAACCGACAGCGGAAGGTGAACGGCCATCTGGTCACCGTCGAAGTCGGCGTTGAACGCCGTACACACGAGCGGGTGGATCTGAATGGCCTTGCCCTCAACGAGCACGGGCTCGAACGCCTGGATTCCCAGACGGTGAAGGGTGGGTGCGCGGTTGAGCAGCACGGGGTGCTCGGAGATGACCTCCTCGAGCACGTCCCAGACCTCGGGGATCATCGAGTCGACGAGCTTCTTCGCCGCCTTGATGTTCTGCACCTGGTTGCGCTCCACAAGCCGGCTCATGATGAACGGCTTGAACAGCTCGAGCGCCATCAGCTTCGGTAGACCGCACTGGTGCAGGCGAAGCTCCGGACCGGCCACGATCTGTCTCTTATACACATCTCCGAGCCCACGAGACTAAGGCGAATCTCGTATGCCGTCTTCTGCTTGAA
>CALMXK010000147.1 GCA_937871165.1 uncultured Actinomycetes bacterium | reverse complement strand
AGAAGACGGCATACGAGATTCGCCTTAGTCTCGTGGGCTCGGAGATGTGTATAAGAGACAGGCTCGTGAATGGTCGGCGCCCCGGTCATCGGCCGTTCTTCAGTCGTTCGACGACGATCACGAGTGACGCGATCGTGAGCGGAACTCCATAGACCCAGCTTCGCGGTGAGGACTTCCATTTCGCATCACGCTTGGACAGGTGCACGAACTCGTACTCGATCAGAAGGAGCAGCAGAAGGCCGATCACAATCCAGTCGATTCCGCGCGACAGGCGATCGTTGAACAACGAGTTCGCAACCCGTTCGACGAGGTCGTTCACCTCGGGTGTCATTCGCCCGCCCCCCGACGTTCGCGGACGATCTCGATGCACGCCGCGGTCAGCGTGATGAGCACCGTGAGCAACACGACGGTCGTCGGACTCCACGTGCTCGCGTACGCCTGAATGATCGTCAGCAGCCCGACGATCGAGATGCTGAGCGCCAGCGCGATTGAGATGCGCAGCGCGCTGTCGGGAATCTCGATCTGGCGTGTGATCGCCCATCCCGGTGCGACCAGCAGGTAGCCCAAGACGAACGGGGCGCGCACCATGGCAGGTGCGCCGGCTGCCGTGAGCACGAAGGTGAGGATGCCGACCGCACCGATCACCAACGTCCACAGCACCGCGGGCAGTCGCTCGGACTGCCGCGCGTACGCCCCGTGGTGAAGGCCTGCCATGCCGGCCATGCGCTGGACGTTGGACCGCATCCAGATGACCATCGTCTCGCTCATGGAGGTCCGCGTCATCCGGTCGCCGCCTTCTTGGTGTCCTTGGCGTCCTTTGCGGTGTCCTTGTCGTCCTTCGCCCGTCCCGCGCTGGTCAGCACGTAGATGCGGGCGTCCCCGTTCTGGAACACCGTTCGGAACCACGGGGACCGCTTCACAGCGGCCTCGACCCGTTGCAACGAACCGCGGGGCGATGCACCTGTCAAATCGACTTCCGCGGTCTGGCTGCGTGTGAAGATCAGATATGCACCGTCGGGGTAGTGGCGCATCAGCAGACGTGCCGCCTCGACGACTTTCTGGGCGGGAATCCGTTTGGTCCGCGGGTCGGGCGTCCACTCCTCCAGGTCGACCAGGGTCTTCCACTGGAACGTCGCGTAGGCGCGTGCCTTCCACGGCAGGTTGTCCGACCCGCCGAGTGCGAGCAGCGAGCGGCGCTTCGCCGTTGCCACACCTGGGGCGTTGTACAAGTACTGCGTCGCCGTGATCTCGTCCTTGGTGAAGGTGTCCATCCGCTCGTTGCCGTAGCGCGTGATCGTGAAGGCTCCCAGCAAGAACACCACCCACGCGGCCGCGACCAGCGGAACAGTCGCACCGAAGCGACCGTCGCGTCGGGGCATCAACGCGATGGTCGCGAACGCCGCCGCAAATGGCAGGGCGAGCAGAAAGACGCGGAAGACGATTTCGCCGCCGTACGGCTGGATGGGAATCAGCACGAACGCCGATGCGGGAATCAGGATGTGCGCAAGCTTCAGCTTGTGCTGACGGAACATCCGGAACGCGCCGGCCAGGGCCAGCAGAAGAAACACGAGCGAGAACAGCACGCGTCCCTGTACGACGAAGACCCGCTGCGCGGTTCCCGCGAGTCGGTCACCGACGTTGCTCGCGACGGTGTCGCCGAGCGCCTGCCCGCCGCCCGTCACGTTCGATCCATGGCCCGACAGGTAGTCGGTCGCCATCAGCACCAACCAGGTGGCCGCCATGAATCCGACGACGATCGGCATCGCACGGGTCGTCAGGCGACGGGCGATCATGAGTGCAAACAGAGCGAAGATCGTGGCGTACGGCGTCAGCTGGTGGCTTGGAATCATGTACGCCATCACGACCAGCACGGTGGCAAGCCCCGCCATCACCGGCGTGGATGGCGCCGCCTGATCGTCACTGCGGCTGCGCAAGAACCACCGCAGCACAATGGCGATGACCACGAGGTGCAGGAAGTACGCGAGCCCCTGCGGTGACAGGTAGTCCTGCGACACCCAGTTGGCGAGGAAGAACGCCCACACGCCGATCCACACCACACGTTGATCGTTGGTGATGGTCCGCATGATCACCAGCGCGGGCGCAAGGTACAGCAGGTTGTATGCAAGCGGCGCAAGGTTCGCAAAGGCTTCGATGGTCTGGAACCCGGCTGCCTGCGCGAGCCCCTCCGCATAGGTGAAGAAGCCCGGCCAGTTGAAGTAGGCGTCAATCGACGAGTCGACCGTGCCCGTCTGCCCGATCAGGTCGGACACGCCGATGTGGCGATAGGCGACCTTGTACGACGGCACCGGTACGTAGAGCGCACGGATCGCATACGTCATCACGACCAACACCACCGTATGGATCGCGAGCAACAGCGTCTTGGTCTGTGCGCGCCACAGGCAGTAGGTGAAACTCAGGATCAGCAGGCCGAAGGGAATCACCGTCGTCGCCGGAAGCGCCGAGATGAGGCCAAGGTCGTCCATGTTGGCCAGACGGACCTGGCTCAGCGTCTGCACCCAAAGGATGATCGCGAGCGTGAGCGCGCCGAGCATGCCGGCTACTTCGGCCGGGCGCAGAGGATGGGCCACGCCACTGTCGCGAAGTCGCTCCATGAAGCGCCCGCGAGCCGGTCGCTGCGGAACCGCGACGACGTCCGCCTCACGCGGGTCCTCATCAACGTCCAGCACATCTGGGACGTCGATGTCGATGACGTCGTCGTCGACAGCCGGCCTGGCGCCGCGCGCGGTCACCGTGTCGGTCAGGATCGCCTCGCGCTCGTCCTCGTCCAGGTCGTCGACGATCGGGCCCTGGTACGCGGGGTGTTCGTCCAGGCGCGGGGCCGCACCGTTGGGCCGTGGCGCGTCCTCGTCGCGCACCGCCGCGGGGGACTCGCGCAACGGCGTCGGCGACGGCGGGGTGCGCTTCGCGCGGCGTCGCTCACGCGGCGGCTCGGGACGCGTCTGCGTCTGCGGGACGTCGTCGCGACCCGCGCCAACCTGGTCATCGCCGGCGCCGTCGACGGTGTCCGGCCGATCGGTCGTCGACGAACGCTCGCGCCGGTCCGCAGCCGACGAAGGAAACACAACCTCTTCAAAGTCCGGCCAGATGTCGAGCGCCGGCGGCCGTTCCTCCACCGCAACCGGCGCCGGGGTCACGGCAGGGGCCGCAGCCGCCTTGGACGTCGTGCCGTTCGTCGCGCGTCGCTCGTCGACTGCCGCCGCCGCAACGTCAAGGGGCTCGTCCCCCGCAAGGGCCTCGGCGTGCTTGCCCTCCTGGTGATGGCGGACCTGTTTCGCCTTCTGCTTCTTCTGGCGCTTGGGGGCCATCAGGCGTCACCGCCTGCCGTCATGGGAACCCGCGCGATTGAGATGATCCGCTGGACGCATACGAGGCCAATTATGGTCTGCGTGATCGTCCACGCGATCGCGATGCCGTTCAGCCCCCACGTCGCCGCGGCGATTCCACCCACCACGATGGACGCCACTGCGCTGATGGCGCCGATGATCAGCGCCTCCCGCAGACGTCGCTGGGAGCGGCAGATGGCGAAGTACGCCTGCGTGAATGCAAGCGGCACGACCGAGATGCAGAGGATGCGAAGGACCGGCACGCCGTCGATTGCATACCGTTTTCCGAGAATCTGCAA
Source organism: uncultured Actinomycetes bacterium (assembly GCA_937871165.1). Lineage (GTDB taxonomy): Bacteria > Actinomycetota > Thermoleophilia > Miltoncostaeales > Miltoncostaeaceae > CALMEC01. Next base: position 4,580 of record CALMXK010000147.1, on the reverse strand, counting down.
GAGGAACGGGGCCAGGAGCGCGATCAACGCGCCGCCTGCAACGCCGATTCCAAGCGCAGTGCCGAGTCCGACCCGCACGGCGCGGCGCAACTTGGTCGGGTTGTTGGTGGCGTCGGCGAAGAGGGTGAGGCCGACCGAGATCGGCACGACGAACAGCACCCACGCCATCATCCACGCGGTGTACCAGACGGCGTTGTCGCGCTTCGAGAGCACCTCGGTGACGATGACGGGAAAGACCAGGCCGGGTGTGCGCTCGGTCATGGTGAGCGCCCAGTTGGGGAGCGCGACCCGAGTGAGGTCGCGCCACATCGGGCCCGCGACGCGTGGACGCAGGATGTAGCCGTTGAGCGCCCGCCGAAGCTGCCAGCCACCGATGGCGACGGCCACGGCACCGGCGACCACCCATGGGACGAACATGCCGATGGCATGGTCGATGCTCGACCCCCACGCCACCGCCGATAGGACGCCGACGGACACCAGCCCGAACGCGAGCCCACGCATCAGAACCTGATCGCCACGTCCAAGGGCGATCGACGTCTGATCGAGCAGGATGCCGAGCGTGCCGGTCACCGTCGCAGCGAGGAAGAACACCACGAACCAGACGCTGTGCGCGATGACCGAAAGGTTGTTCAGGAACAGTCCGGCGATCACCAACGTCGCACCGCCGACGGCGAACGACGCCGTGGTGGTCAGACTGAACGCATTTTCGAACAGTCGCCGCGGATCGGACGCGTGCTGGGGGTAGTGCGTGATCAGTGCAGAGCCGACACCCAAGATCGCGATCTGCGTGCACAACATCATGGCCGAGACCGCGCCCGATGCCAGTCCCACCTCGTCCTGACTGAACGTCCGTGCCGCGATCACCCAAAAGATGAACCCGAGGCCCATCGTGGCGAGCTTGCCACCGATGACGGTGACCGAGTTCAGCACCATGGAGAGGCTGCGCCCCTGCCCAACCGGAGACGCCTCGACACGACGGGTGGCGCTCACTGGGCGGCCCGTTCGGTGTGCAGCGGCTGGCCGACCGACGGTGACAATGGGTTCGTGGTGCATCCGTTCACCATGGCGCGGACCGGGCTACGCAGAGCGCGCCGTTGTCGTCCGTCTGCGGGCGACGAGGTCTTTCGCAAGCACCCCGAAGAACGCACCGTAGTTGTAGCCGACGAACGCGAGGAAGTACGGGATCCACTTCGGCTGGCGTTTCGCAAGTGCCAAGCCGATTCCGCGAACACCGGCCGCGAGTGGCAGCAGGCCAAGGTGCGCGGCGCCGAGCCCGCGCTGGGCGACCATTCGGGCGAGCCCCTTGCCGTCCGCGGTGAACTGGCCGCGGGCGAACTCCCAGGTGTCGCCGTAGCGGTGCTCTACGACCGTCGTCGGAGACACGCCGATTTTCAGTCCGGCGTCCGTGAGTCGCCAGCGAAACTCGATATCTTCGCCGGAGAGAAACATCTCGTCGAGCCCGTGGGCGAGAAAGACGTCGCGTTCCATGATCGTCGCGACCAGCCCGAACCAGTTCTTGCTGCGGCTGTTGCGGTGATGCCAGGTGAGCGCCTGTCCCCAATAGCCGGGCCCGGACGTGCTCTGCTGGCCGGCCTGAAGTCCTGCGTAGCCCTCGTTGATGAACTCGGCGTAGAGCGCCTCAAGGGTGCCATCCGGAAACACGACGTCCGCGTCAACCAGCGCGATCCACTTCGACTGCGCCGCGCGCGCGCCCATCATGCGAGCCGCCGGCAGCCCCTTCCCCTCGTCGGAGATGACCAACGTGGGGTAGCGCGAGGCGATGTCGAGCGTGCCGTCGGTGGACATGCCGTCCACGATGATGATCTCCCGAGGCTGCGCGGAGACGACGGACTCCAGGCACGCCTCAAGGATGTCCTCGGCGTTGCGCACGGGGATGATGACCGACAGGTCAAGCATGTGACGGGCTCCCGCCGACGTCCTTTACTCCGCGGACCATCCCGAAAACATAGCCACCCGTCGTGACTGCAAGTCCAACAACGATGGCGGCGGCCCGAGCGAGACCGGAACGGTCGCCGTGGCGGGCATCGACAAGACCACGCCACACACCGCGCGGCAGGGTCCGAAGCACGTGTGCGCGCTCGGATGAAAGCCCGTCCTGCGCCCCTGCGAGCCGTGACACGACGGCTTTGGAGAGCCCTTCCGCCCAGCAGCGGTTGAGGAAGTATCGCCAGCCTGAGCGCGCTTTCGGCACCAGATGGTGCACGGTCGCGGCCGGCTCGTAGATGAAGCGTCCCTGCGGACGGCCGCGCTTGGCGCGGATGCACAGCTCCGTCTCCTCACACCCCACCGGACGTGTCCCCACGCGACCGATGACGTCGCTGAACCCGCCGGTCTCGTTCAAGACGTCACGGCGAACCGACATGTTGGCGCCGATCATGTTGCGGATCTCCGCCCGCTCGTCGGGAAGGCCGGTGTAGGTGCAGCCGACCACCCAGTAAAACTCGGTCGGAAAGAACGCCGGCTTGCCGACCTGCCACGCCGGAAGGATCTCGCCGCCGACACCGAGCACATCCGGGTCGCTGTAGGGCGCGGCGAGATGTGCGAGCCAGTCACGTTCGGCCGTGGCGTCGTCGTCCAGGAAGGCCACCACGTCACCGGTGGCGACCGCAACGCCACTGTTTCGCGCGCCGGACAGTCCCTGCCGCTCAGCGTTCTCGATCACGACAGCGTCGGTGAACGCAGCACGTGCCCGAGCCAGCAGCAGGTCGTTGTGATCGATCACGACGATCGTCTCACGCGCGCTGTTCGTCTGTTCTTCGACCGACCGGACCGCTGCCGTAAGTTCGTTCCATCGCGCCTCGGTGTAGGCGCAGATCACCACAGAGATCGACGGAATGTGCAAACCGGAGGACGTGACTCGTCTCACATCCTCCGGCTGATCCTGCGAACTGTGATCGAACGGCTCGTCAGCGTCCTGCCGGCGGATGCCGTCGGCCGTCATCGCGAGCTTGTCGGCGCCTCGTAGGAGGGCACCGGCGTGAACTCCGGCGTCGACGTCTCGTTGATCGGTGCGGTGCGGTGGGTCGAGCGACCGAACCGCTCACGGAAGATCGTCCGAAGCACGCGGGCACCGTCGCGGAAGGTGCGGAGGTTGCTCTCACCGTAGATGCGGTCGCTTTCGAAGCTCGGCACCTCTGCCACCGCGAGACCGGCCTTCAGCACACGGATGTTGATGAGGGTTTCCACCTCGAAGCCGCTGCAGTCGACGCTGATCTGCGGAAGCACGTCCTTCCAGAAGGCGTTGTAGCCGTAGCAGAGGTCGGTGAACTTCGCGCCGAACAGGATGTTCGTGGAGCCGGTGAAGAACAGGTTGCCGAGTCGACGAAGGCCCGTGATGTCGGTGCTTCCGCCACCGGGCATGAACCGCGAGCCCTTGACGAAGTCGGCACCGTTCACGAGAGCCGACACGTACAACTTGATCTCGCCCGGATCCATGGAGCCGTCGGCGTCGAGCATCACGATGATGTCGCCCTTGCACGCGTTGAAGCCGGCGGACAGCGCGTTGCCCTTGCCCTTGGCCGTCTGGCCGACGATCCGCACCGACGGGTAGAGCTCCTGAGCCACCTCGACCGTGCCGTCCGTCGAGTTGCCGTCGACGATGACGAGCTCGAAGATGTCCGACGGAAGCTTGCCGATGACGTGCGGCAGGTTCTTCGCCTCGTTCAGCGTCGGAATGACGACGCTGACGCGCGGCTGCTCCGGCCGGCCGACGACGCGCAGGTGTCCGCGAGAGGACGATGTTGCGGTGTCGATCATCGTGTTGGTGCTCATTGCGAGGACTCCTTCTCCGTGACCTGAGGTCGTGAGCTGCGAGTGCCGATCTGCCGGCGCGGCACATCGGTGGCGGTTGATGCGAGCCATCGTTCCAGGCAATCCAACATCGTTCGTATGAAAACAGTATGAAAACGGTATGAGAAGGGCCGAAATCGGCACATTCTGCCCGTCTGGTTAGTGCCCTACCTAGACTTTCGGATAGCGCGCGATTGGCTGAACTGCGCCGTTTGCGCCACTTGGACACGACGTGGACTCGTTGACGACCGATGCGCTCGCGTCAACCACACCTTCACAATTCGCGAACAGGTCAATCTCGGGAAATTCTCGGGCGGAAAGCTTGAAAAGCTCACAGATTCGACCCCGAATGTTCGGACCCGATGATGGGTCAGGCGTCGACGGCCGCCGGGCGGTAGATGTACCCGAAGCCGCGGACCGTCTCGATCGGGGAGCGTCCGTCCGGCAGCGTGCCCAGTTTCTTGCGCAAATAGCCGACATAGAGCTTGACGCGGTCACGAGAGACACCGCGCACCCCACCCCAGACGCTTTCGCGCAGCTGGTCGTGGTCGAACACCTCGTTCGGCGCTCGGACGAACGCGGTCAACATGCGGAACTCGATGGGGCTCAGGTGTACGAAAACGCCTGCAACTTGCACGACCCGTTCGCGGAAGTCGATCGCCAAGAATCCATCCTTGTACATCGTGCGCACCGACGACTGATCGGTGCGCCGAAGTAGGACCTGCACCCGGGCAAGCAACTCCTCGTTGTTGACCGGCTTTTCGAGCACG
>CALMXK010000146.1 GCA_937871165.1 uncultured Actinomycetes bacterium | reverse complement strand
ATGATACGGCGACCACCGAGATCTACACTAGATCGCTCGTCGGCAGCGTCAGATGTGTATAAGAGACAGCTACCTGTTGTGGCAGCTGCGGTCCCACCGGGTCCATGCGCCGGTGATCGAGGCCTCCATGATGCAGATCGTCCGTCGGCCGCGGTACGTGGTTCAGCGGTTGCGCGACGAACTCGGAACCGCCGGGCACGCGCTCGCCGGATCTCGCGTTCACGTGATCGGTGTCGCGTACAAGCCCGGTATCGAAGATGCGCGGGAATCGCCGGCGATCGCCATCCTTTCGGAGCTGCGGCGCTGTGGGGCGATTGTGAGCTACTTCGATCCGCTGGTGGCGGCGATCGCACTCGAGGACGGAACCGAGTTGCTCTCGACGTCGGCGATGGACACGCCCGCCGACATCTACATCCTCCACACCAATCACCCGAACGTCGATCCACGCCCCCTGCTGTTTGAAGGCAGGCCCGTGATCGATGCCACCTACAGCGCGGAGATGGCCGAGTGGACGACTCGGCTGTAGTCGCAGCGCCCGAGCAGACAGGGGCAAACCACCTGCTGGGCCTCGTCGCTGACGGCGTCGGGCGGCGCCGTTCCATCTTCGATCGGTTGGACGCGCTGGAGGCGGGCGTTCGGCGTGGACTTCGGCGATTGTGCGTGGTCCTGCTGCTTCTGCCGCTCGCCGCGCTTGTCATGCGACGCGTCCCCGACCTGATCGTGCATCCGTTCGTCGTTTGGTACGGGATGCTGGTGTTGGTCGTGACGTTGGCCTTGTTCTTCATGGCGCTCACTCGTTACGAAGATCCCTCCGACCCGCGCTTCGCGCATCTTCCCGCGGTCGACGACACGCCCCCGTTGCCCATGGTGCCGCGCGTCTCGATGCTGCTTGCGGTCATGAATGAGATCGAGATCATTGATCGGTGCGTTGCCTCGATCGTGACTTCGGACTATCCGAACCTGGAGGTCGTCATCGTTGACGATGCCTCCACCGATGGGACGGCGGCCCGCTTGCGGGAGCTTGCGGCGACCCATGACTTCACCCTGATCGAACTGTCTGAGAATGTCGGCAAGAAGCGAGCGCTCGTGCAAGCCGCACAGGCGTGCACCGGGGATGTCATCGCGTTCACCGACTCGGACTGCGTGCTCGCCCCCAACGCGATTCGACGCTGTGTGGCGGCCATGGTGATGAACCCGCGCCTTGGCGCGGTTTCCGGTCACGCCCGGGCATTGAACGCAAATGCCACGGTACTGACGAAGGTGCAGGACTCCTGGTACGACGGTTCCTTTCGCGTTGTCAAAGGCGCGGAGGCCACGGTCGGATCGGTCAGCTGCGTCTCTGGTCCGCTCGCGGTGTTTCGTCGCGATGCGATCTGGAACTACTTTCCCGCATGGGCCAACGATCGGTTTCTGGGCGCCGAGTTCCGGTTTGCGACCGATCGGCAGCTGACCGGATATGTGCTCGGGCAACTCTGGGTCGGGCGTCGTTTGAAGGAACGATTTACCGGGACGTCATTCGTCGATACGGTCGACTATCCCGAACGTCGATGGGACGTCGGGTATGTGCGATCGGCGGAGGTCTGGACGGTTGTGCCAGAGACCTACCGGGCGTTTCTTCGCCAGCAGATCAGGTGGAAGAAGAGTTTCATCCGCAACCTGTGCTTCACCGGCACGTTCATGTGGCGGCGCGGATTCGCAGCCACCGGGCTGTACTACGGACATGCGCTGTGGGTGCTTGCGGCCCCGTTCATGGCCGTTGGGCATCTGATCGTGGCGCCGGCCCTCGGGCTTTGGGCGCTTGCCGGGCTCTACCTCGCCGGTTCCCTGCTCAAGGGCTGCCTGTGGGCGGGCGTGTACGCGCTGGAGAACCCTGGTTCGGACAAATGGAAGTACCGGCCGCTGATGAGCGTGGTCTCGTCGGTGGTTCTGTCGTGGCTATTGCCGTACTCCGCCGCCACCTTGCGGCGCAGTGTCTGGGTGAGAGGAGTGAGTTGATGGCATCTGTCGTTGCACGAATTGAGCGGTACGGCCGCAGGGCGCTGATCGGCGCCGGCCTTGTGGTGCTCTACACCGTGGTGTTCTCGCGTGGTTTGCCGTGGGGGTAGTTGCACAGCGTCCACAAGCGGCTGGTCCTGATCGAACAACCCAATCGCCGTCTGATGTCGACGGGCGTCGGGCAGCGGGGCAGGCGCTGCTTCCCGAGATCGACTCGATGCGGCGACCGCCGTCGCGTCGCCATCGCGTCATTGCCATCGCGACGACGGTCACGGCCATCGCCGCTGTCGGCGGTGTCTGGGGGATCATCGAGTACCGCCACTGGTGGGAACGGGAGATCGGCCGGCAAGTGCAGCCGCCTGCCGCCAACGCCGTCGCCGATCTGCGACCCATCCCGGGAGGAGCAGCACGTGGCAAGGCTCCCATCGTGCTCAGCTACCACGATGTCGGCCCAAACCCACAGCGCAGTCCCTATGTCGTTTCACCGCAGGAGTTCGTCGATCAGATCACGGCGATGAAACGCGCCGGATACGTTTCGATGAACGCTGATGAGTTCACGCGCTACGCCGCGGGCACGTACACACCGCCTGCCAACTCCGTGTTCATCACATTCGACGACGGCACCCGCGGGCTCTACAAGTACGCGGATCTGGCCCTTCGTTCGGTCGGCTATCACGGCACGTCGTTCCTCATCAGCGGACGGGTCAGCACCTCCACGTACTACCTGACGGGCCGCAGATCGATCGGATGGCGTCATCGGGCCGGTGGTCCTTTGGGGGGCATACCCACGCGCTGCACACCCGGGCGGACTTTGGTGGAACGCGTGGCCCCTCATCGGTGTTGACCAATCGCCGGCGCGGTCCGGATGGTTCGCGTGAGGCGATGGCCGTGTTCACTGAGCGCGTTCGTGGTGATGTTGAGGAATCGCTTGACGCGTTTGGGCGTCACGGTCTGCCGCAACCTGCGATGTTCGCGTGGCCATTTTCGGAGGCGCGCGATCCGTCAACCGATCGTCCCGCTGCAGCCGCCGCGGCTCGTGCGATCGCGAAGGCATTCCCGATGCGATTCGTCAATACGGCGGCTCCTGATGCGGCGTCGCGACGGAGCATCGGGGCCGATGCCATCGAACGACTCGAAGTTGTTGCCGGAATGCGTCCCGCTGAGGTTCTGTCCGCCATGCGCACAATGCAGACGGTGTCGGTTGACGATCCTGCCGACGGGGTGTGGTTGGTCAATCGCCGGAAACCGAGCGCAGTTGAGATACGCGACCGGCGTGTCGGTGTGCGCCCGGGAAGGGCCGGCTCCACCACGTACACAAGTGCCGACTGGATCCCCCAGCAGTCTGCGGACTGGATCGACTACCGAGTCGACGCGACACTGCGTGCGCCGGAAAGTGGCCGTTCGAGTTTGCGGGTGCGGGTGGGAAGTCCCAACGAGGTGCGTGTCATGGTGGGACGTTCCTCGGTCACCGTGTTCCGTCACCGTGGCGTCGGTGCGGACCGGATCGTGGATGTGGCTGTCGGCGAGTTCGCTCTTGCTCCTGGCCGCGACCATGACGTCAGGGTCGAGGTGGCTGAGCACCGCACTCGTATCGTTGTCGACGAGGTCGTTGTCGACGTACCGACGGGCCGCGGGGCGGTGACGGGGGGCGTCGGCGCAGACTTCGGGCGGGCGCCAGGTGGGGAATGGGGGTCCCTCGACGGGTTGCGGGTACGTCGTTTGGACGTGGTTAACAGGTGATGGGCATCGGGGACGTGGCGCGATTGTCCTGATTTGCAGGGGGTCTAGCTAACCGTTCTGGTGTCAGACACCAGAACGGTTAACTGCAGTCATCGTTCGGTTCCGAACGCCGCCAACGCGGGGTGGTCCCGCACCACGATCCTGCGCCGTCGTCGTTCAAGGATTCCAAGGCGCATGAGCGTTGCGATGCCCTCGCTCACCGTCTGGCGTGTTGCGCCCACCATGTCGGCCAGCTCGGCGTGGGTGAAGACCCTGGCCACCATCACGTCACCCGAGAGTGTCGGGCGCCCGTAGCGCTCCGCCAACAGGCAAATCTGGTGTGCCAGCCTGCGATGCACGTTCCAATAGGCCAGTTCGTGGGAGAGTTCCTGCATCCGGCGAAGTCGCGACCCGACACTGAGCAGCAGGTTGACCCCGATCTCGGGCTGGCGCTGGATCATCGCGCGCAGACGATCCGCCGGGATCGCGTAGAGGCGGCATCGTTCGGTCGCCTCGGCAACGACCCCCGTCGCTCCCTCACCGAGGAGCGCACTCTCACCGAACACCGCCCCGGCATCCAGGATCGCAAGCGTCAGCTGTCGCCCGTCGGCATCTGCGCTGAACAGGCGAACCGTGCCCTGCGCGACGACGTAGAGGACCTCCGGTAGATCGAACGGACCGTAGACGAGCGCGCCGCGTTCGACGGTCGTCATGAGCGCCAGGTCGCACACGTCGTCCCGTCGCACATCGGTGAGCCCGGCGAACAGCTGGGACTCACGCAGTAGCAGCACGTCGTCGTCGACGTTGGGACGGCGCGCTGCCTGCTTTGGACTGGAGATGATCTGCACGGTGCTCCGGGTTCGTTGAACGAACTACCCGGAGCACCATGCGATCGGATGCCTACGCGCCCTTGACGGGATCCCCGTCAGCGTCGACAACCCACCACTTGCCGCCGTGCATGTCCATGTCCTGGCAGTGGATCTCGCCCGCCGGCTCATCCATGTAGTAGAGCGGCCATCCGTTGTAGGTCACCTGCGACGAACCGTCGGCCCGGGAGATGATGCCGAGCTTTGCGGCGTCCAGATCACCCATCGCCTTCGGGTCACCATCTGTGAGCACCGGGGGCCAGAAGTCGGCGCATTCGCCGGAGCAGTTCGACGTGTTCGCCGTGTCGTTCTCAAACGCGTAGACCACCTGGCCATCCTGGTTGAACAGCACCGAACCGTACTTGCTGGTCTTTGCCGCGAGCGTGGTCTTCATCGGCTTCTGCAGTGACGCCTTGTGGGCAGACACCGCGTGGTCGCCGGTCGTCATCGTGTCGGTGGCGGTGGTCGTCGCTGTGTCTGTCGTACCGCCCGCAGCCGTGGATGTCGAGCCGCATCCGGCGACGATGGACGCGCTGGCGAGCAACGCGACCGACGCACCCCAGATCCCTGTCGTTCGTGTGATCACGGTTCCCCCTCGAGTCGTTCAAGTCGGCTCGATCAGCCGATGGGGACCACGGTAGAAGTGAGGAGGCTGCATGTCTGTCGGGGAGCCGACAGTTCACGGCGTTCGATTCTGGAAGATCAGCGAGAACGGCGATCTTTGTGCCGATTTACAGGGGTTCTAGTTAACCGTTCCGGTGTCAGACACCAGAACGGTTAACTGCAGAGCTAGCCCAGACGCGAAAGGTCGCGCACCGCGCCGTACGAAGCCGACGTCGCCAGTGCGGCGTAGGCCTTCAATGCGGCCGAGACCGGTCGGTGTCGATCCACCGGTTTCCACGGGTGCTCGCGTGCCTCCATCGCGGTGCGGCGCGCAGCCAGCACGTCATCCGCCACATTCAGGTGGATGGTGCGGGCGTGGGCATCGATCTGAATCTCGTCGCCATCTTCGACCAAGCCGATCAAACCGCCAGTCGACGCCTCCGGCGACACATGGCCGATCGAGAGCCCCGAGGTGCCGCCGCTGAATCGCCCATCGGTGATCAGTGCGCACTTCTCTCCAAGCCCGGCTCCTTTGAGGAACGCGGTGGGGTAGAGCATCTCCTGCATGCCCGGGCCGCCGGCAGGCCCCTCGTAGCGCACCACGAGCACGTCGCCGGCCTGGATCTTCTTGTTCAGAATCACGTCGATCGCCTGCTCCTGGCTCTCCACTACGCGGGCAGGGCCAGTGAAGGTGAACAGTGCCTCGCTGATACCGGCGGTCTTCAGGACACAGCCATCTTCGGCCAGGTTTCCGCGCAAGACGTGAAGGCCGCCCTCGACCGTGTGGGCGTGGGCCTTGTCACGAATGCAGCCGGCGGCGGCGTCGGTGTCGAGACTTTCCCACCGGTTGGAGGTCGAAAACGGCTCGACGGTACGCACCCCGCCCGGCGCCGCGTGGAATAGCTCGACCGCCTCGTCACTCGGCGACTTCGCTCGGATGTCCCACGTGCCAAGCCACTCGTCGACAGATGACGAGTGCACCGTGCTGACGTCACGATCCAGCAGTCCGGCGCGATCGAGCTCACCAAGGATGGCCGGGATGCCGCCCGCCCGATGAACGTCTTCCATGTGGTAGTTGCTGTTCGGCGACACCTTGCACAGACACGGAACCCGGCGGCTGATGGCGTCGATGTCGTCGATCGAAAACGGGACCTCCGCCTCCTGCGCCGCAGCAAGGATGTGCAGCACCGTGTTGGTGGAGCCGCCCATCGCCATGTCCAGCGCCATCGCGTTTGCGAACGCCGCAGGACTCGCGACTGAGCGGGGAAGCACCGATTCGTCGCCGTCCTCGTAGTAGCGGCGGCACAGGTCCACGATCACCGTGCCGGCCCGCTGGAACAGGGCGCGACGTGCCGAATGGGTGGCAAGCGTCGAACCGTTGCCGGGCAGCGACAGTCCGAGCGCCTCCGTCAGACAGTTCATCGAGTTGGCCGTGAACATGCCCGAACACGATCCGCAGGTGGGGCACGCGGACCGCTCGACCTCGCTCAGCCCGGACTCCGAAACCGTGTCGTTGGCCGAGGCTGCGATCGCGGTGATCAGGTCGGTGGGCGCCTGCACCACACCGTCGGTGACCACCGCCTTGCCAGCCTCCATCGGCCCACCGGACACGAACACTGCGGGAATGTTCAGGCGAAGTGCCGCGTTCAACATGCCCGGCGTGATCTTGTCGCAGTTGCTGATGCACACGAGCGCATCGGCACAGTGGGCGTTGGCCATGTACTCCACGGAGTCCGCGATGATCTCGCGCGAGGGCAGGCTGTAGAGCATGCCGCCGTGTCCCATGGCGATGCCGTCGTCGACGGCGATCGTGTGGAATTCACGCGCCACGCCACCGGCGGCGCGAATCGTCTCGGCGACGATCTCTCCCATGTCTTTCAGATGAACGTGGCCGGGAACGAACTGCGTGTAGCTGTTTGCGACGGCGATGATCGGCTTGCCGAAGTCGTCGTCGGTCATTCCGGTGGCGCGCCAAAGCGACCGCGCGCCGGCCATGTTTCGGCCGTGTGTGGTGGTGCGTGAACGAAGTGGTGGCATGCGAGCAGGGTACGCGCTTTGCGCGTCACACGCCGGTCAGCCCGGGCGGCCGCGACCGATCCACGTGACCGTGGGACGCAACGGTTGGGCGGCGTCGGGATCCGCTTGCGGTGGCATCGCGACAAGCGCCCAACCCGACCGCAAGGGCACCGGCTCGAATCCCGCGTGGTCGGTGAACGCCGCGTGTTCGCGTGCGTCCATCCACTCACCCGGGCCCCAATCAGCACTTCGAATCGTCAACCCGTCGTTCCACACCATCAGCGGTCGTCCGGTGGCGAGACAGATCACCCGCAGTCCCTGGTCGCACCGAATCGGGGGCGCCGACCCCTCGATCAACCGATCCGCAGCGAAGACGTACGTTTGCGCGATGCAGCGGTCGGACTGCTCATGGCCGCCGAGCACACAGATGCGCTGCCCGTCGACGTCGAACGCTTCGATGATCGTCGGGTTGATCTCAACACCGTCGGAGCGGTGCACGTCGCCGCAGCGTGAGCGTTCCAGATCGACATCGGCAGTGACGATCACGCTGGTCGAGTCTTGTTCACGTTCGATCCAGGACAGTCGTGAAGTGCCCGATCGGTCGATGGTCAAGATGGCCGGGTGGTCGACGAGCCCGTCCTGGCGCTCCGGAATTCGGCATTCATTGACTTCGCACCCGCCGCCTCGCAGATCGACGGTCCACACGCAGGTGGTGAGCGCGGCCAAGCCGTTGCTGTCGAGAACGCGGCTGCCGATGCCGCCGAACACGGTTGGCCCTCCGACCCATCGTTCTGCGCTTGATCCCCAGTCGACATCGTGGGCGATCACCGTGCGGGTCTGTGTTCCTTCGGCCGTATCGACAACAGCGACCCACATGTCGGCCATCGGGCCCGTGGGGGAGAGCTCGTGCCAGATCGCGGCGAACCCTCCGCGACACGCAAACACCTGGATCACGGACGGGTAGTCCCCACAGGGAATCGTCCAGTTGTCCACGACCGCACCCGTCCCGCCGTCGATCACAAATGCATGCAGCCGGGGTTCGGCGTGCGGGTCCTCACCGAAGACGACGAAGCCGCGATCCAGTGCGGCGGCCGACACGAAGCTGGTGAAGTCCCCTGAGATCGGCAGGACCGTCCGAGCGGTTTCGGTTTCGGCTCCCGCCGAAAACAGCAGGCACTGGCACCGCTCATCCCCGGCGCTCAGGACGGTCAGCAGGCAGTCGTCCGCGTTCGCCGCGGTGGCCAGAATCACCTCGGCGCTCGATATGCGCGGCGATGGCGTCGGATTCATCGCTGCAGCGTAGTCGTCCCGGCGCCGTCAGGACGGCACGGATCGGGGCGTATCAGCCGGCCGCGTCGGCCAGTCGCCTCGCGGCCATGCGTTCAGCGACCCGAAGTGCGCTTTCGCCCGTGCGGGTGGCCTCGCTGATGACCGTCGCCACGATCTCGCCGATCCCTTCGGCGCGCGCCATCGTGCGGTCCGGGTCGAAACCGTCCATCTCGTCGGCAATGGCGATGATGCCGCCGGCGTTGGCGATGAAGTCCGGCACGTAATCGATGCCGCGCTCATGCAGGAGCTTGGCCGCATCCGGGCTCGACAACATGTTGTTGGCCGCGCCACAGACAAGTTTGCACCGAAGCAGCGGCACCGTGAGCGGGGTCAGTACGCCGCCCATCGCGCATGGTGCCAGGATGTCACACTCGGTGGTCAGGGCGTCATCAGTTGCGACCACACTGCACCCGAGCTCAGCGGCCAGCGTGGCGACGCGTTCGGCATGGATGTCGCTGATTGTGACATCGGCACCGGCGGCGGCGCAAAGACGCGCCACTCCTGCGCCGACTTTGCCGGTGCCTTGTACGACCACCCGGGCACCACGCAGCCCGTCACTCGTACTGGTCGCGGCCCATGCGGCCCGCATCGCCGACACGACGCCGCGCGAGGTGTACGGGGACGGGTCGCCTGCTCCGCCGTGGGCGCGATCGATGCCCAAGGCGTAGGGGGTCGTCTCCCGAAGCAGATTCATGTCCGCGGTGGTGGTGCCAACATCCTCGGCCGTGTAGTACATGCCGTCCAACCGGTTCAGGACGGTTGCGAACGCTGCCAGCAGCTGCGGGGTTTTCATCGTGGCGGGATCGCCGATGATCACCGACTTGCCTCCCCCGATGTCGAGACCCGCGGCGGTTGACTTGAGGGTCATGCCTTCGGCGAGGCGCAGACAGTCGATCACCGCGGTGGCCTGGTCCGGGTAGTTGTAGAACCGGCATCCCCCGACGGCTGGGCCGAGAACGGTGGAATGCACGGCGACGATGACTTGAAGGCCGCTCGCGTCGTCTGCCGCCCACACGACACGCTCATACGGTCCCACGCGTTGATCAACGATTCGCATGTTGGGTACTCCTTGTCGCCATCCTGGCGTATTCGGAGCGCAACCGGAAGCACCTGTGCCCGCGCGGCATCGGCGAACCCGCGACGAGTTCGCTCATCACATCGGATGAAAATGAAAAAAGCTCCCGGCGACGAATCGACCGGGAGCTGAACCCACGACGCCCGAAGGCCTACTCGGGAAGCGGAAGCTCCCCGATGTTCTTCAGGACACCCACGGTGGGGGCCATCGTGCGGAATGCGTCGTCCTTCTGAAGGACGCCCACGGTGTACACCGGGACCTCACTCATGCGGGCGAGCATCGACGCGCAGTCGCGCGAGCGCGGGACGCGCTTGTAGGTGGAGACAAGCGCGGCATCCGGCTTGATCTCGTTGGCCACGGTGAGCGGTTCCGGCCAATCGACACCGCACGTCGTGACCTCCCAGCCGGCGGCTGTGAGCTCCTCGATCGCCTTTTCGGTGCCCGGGAAGCGGACCTTGCCCTCTTTGGTGAGGACCTCGTCGGTGGGGATGACTGTGACAAAAAGAAGTTTCGGCATGCGCCAAAGGTTACCCGACCGTCTCACACTGAGAAAACCCCCCGTCTGTCCGCTGCGAAGGGGCCGTGCGTCAGTTAGATTGCGCAGTGGCTCGGCACAACCGGTTGTGCCGAACGCTCCCGTCCATCCAGCTGTGCGTACGCAATCAGGGGGTCCAATGTCGGTTTCAGCTTCAGATATCAAGGACGTTTCAGTCCTTCAGGCGATCGGTGATCGCCGCACGATTCGGTACTACGATCCGAAACGCAAGGTCGAGGATTGGAAGATCCAGACCATCCTTCAGGCTGCTCGCATGTCGTCCTGTCAGGGCAACATCAACGCCACCGAGGCGATTGTCATTCAGAAGGAAACCTGCGATCTGTGGGACGAGATCGAGGAGTGCGTCTCCGGATTCAACGTCCAGATGATCAACCAGGCGTCGCATCTGGTCTTCTGGCTCACCAACCTCCACGCTTGGTACGGCCGTGCCAACGATGGTCTTTCCAGCCTTGCGCTCTCCGGCGCACTCACCAAGTACCACGGCTGGAACTACGAGTTCACGATGACGCAGACGGTTCCGCGTCTCATGAGCTTCCCGGTGGAGCGCACGGACACGCTGCTTCGCTTCGAGTCCGGCCAGGCTGTCGGTCAGGCGACCGTCGCCGCGGCATCGCTCGGTGTCGGAAGCTGCCTCCTCGCGTTCGGTCGCAAGCCGGGTGGCGTCGAGAAGGCGCTCGGCCTTGGCCCGAACCTCAAGATGACCTGGGGCATGGTCCTCGGTTACCCGCTTGAGGATTCGAAGGCCGGCGGTCAGCGTCCGCGCATCAAGTTCGAGAAGCTTTTCTCGAAGGATGCGTACGGCACGCCGTACCACATGGATGATGACGTCAAGGCCGCGCTTGAGGCCAAGGGCATGATCCAGGAGCAGGCTCCGACCGCAGACCGGTACGAAGAGATCGACTCGCTGGCTGCGCAGTTCAGCCGTGACGCCGGTGTCGTCTCGTGGCCGGACAAGGAAGTGCGTCGCCTGATGGCTGACGAGGACTGGGACTTCGGTCCCAACATCCGCGCTCGTGCCGAGAAGGTGCTCGCCGAGGGTGGACTTCCGGATTACCCGGAGGAGATGCGGGAGACGTTCGAGAAGCTCATGGCCGAGCACGGTATCGACACGGCCAAGTACCTCTCGTAGTTCACTGCGTCACTGAGTGGTTTTGTCGGCCTCGCCCCTTCTGGGGCGGGGCCGATGTGTATTTGGGTCCCTCGAATGGCGCGGGCGAACAGGCTTCCACGGCGATTGGTCGCGTAACGGTATTGTGACCCGGTGATCGTCTCCCAATGGCCATCGACCCGAGTTTTGTCCGCGTGAGATCGTGGCCCGGACGTGTGGCCGTGACGCCAAAGTCGGGGTCGGATACTGATCATCGTCCGGTGAGCACGGTTCGCCGTGACGACATCCAAGGACTTCGCGCCGTCGCCGTGCTCAGCGTGATCGCCTACCACGCCGGCCTGTCGGTGCCGGGTGGGTTCACGGGTGTTGACGTTTTCTTCGTGATCTCAGGTTTCGTCATCACGGCCATGTTGCTTCGCGAGCATGAGCGGTACGGGCACATTCGCCTGGGCAGGTTCTATCTCCGACGGTTCAAACGACTCACTCCGGCGCTTGCGCTGATGACAGTGGTGGTGCTGGCGTTCACAGCCGTCATCGTTTCGCCACTCGGTCCACAGCAGATCGCGGGGCAAACTGCTGCGGGCGCCATGGCCTTCATCGCCAACATCGTGATTGCGCGAACCACTGGCGGCTACTTCGATGACGCCGCGGATTCGAACCCGTTTCTTCACACGTGGTCGCTCTCCGTTGAGGAACAGTTTTACCTGGTGTTCCCAGCATTGCTTGGGGCCATCTGGCTGGTCAGGCGCGTGCGGTCGGCGATGCTTGCAGTCGTCGCATTGACCGTCGTCACGGTGGTGTCGTTCGGCGCCGCGGTCTACGGGTCGCAGCACGGATCGAGCGGCGGACGCGAGATCGTCGGCTTCTACAGCACCTTCAGCCGAGCGTGGGAGTTCGGACTTGGCGCGCTGATCGCTCTCGGAGTGCCGTGGTTGTCGCGGCGGAGATCGGTGCTGTTGGCACTCTGTGCGCTGGTCGGTGCGGCGGTCATGATCGCCGGGTTCGCGTTGATCGACGGTTCGCGGCCGTTCCCGGGTGTGTGGGCGCTGCTTCCTACACTTGGCACGGCGCTGGTGATCATCGGTGGGTTGCGAGGACCTCGTGGCGCCATCTTGCGCGCGTTGTCGAGTTGGCCGATGGTTCGGGTGGGGGACTGGTCATACAGCCTGTATCTGTGGCACTGGCCGCTCATCGTCTTCGCGACGATGATCTGGCCGTCCACGTCCTGGGCGCCTGCTGCGGCGGCGATCGTCGCGTTCGGTCCTGCGATCGCGTCGTACCGGTTCGTGGAAGAGCCGCTTCGCCGACGTACGTGGGGTCACGGCGTGAGGCGCGTCGGTTCCATCGGGATCGTCTTCATCGCGCCGATCGCTGCAGGAGCGGCCGTAATTGCTGTCGCTGACCGGTACTGGAAGCCGCGCTATGAGGATGGTCGGATTGCCGCCAGCTTCCCCGGTGACATCGGCAACGCCGCGTTCTTTTCGTTCATCAATGAAAACTTTCCGCTCTGCGCTGATCCGACCATGCAAGCCAACGCCCGGCGCCAACCATTCCTTCGTGACCTGCCCGAGTGCTACCAACAACGAACCGGGATCGTGGACACCGTGCTGATGGGCGACAGCCACGCCGAGCACTTCTTTCCCGGCTTGGCATTGACGCTGTCCAACGCGAATGTCGCGTACTACTTCACGCAGGACCGACCGTATTGGCAGACCCCGACGACCAAACGCGTCCTGGCGGCCATCGATGCGACGCCGTCTGTCAAGACGGTCATCGTCAACGCGTGGTGGATCCGGGATGAGTTCGCGCCGACTGATCTTGTTCCAACCTTGCGGGCGCTGAACAAGGCTGGGCGGAACGTGTTCGTTCTGGACGACGTGCCGAACTATCAATTCTCCCCGTTCGGCTGCAAGTACCGGCAGATGCCGTTGCTGCCGCCGACCTGTTCGGCGCCTGGCGGGGGCTTGCCGCCGAACCGTGCGGAGAGTCGGCGAGCGCTTGAACAAGCGGTCGCAGAAGTGCCCGGTGTGCGCTTGATCGATACGTTCGACCTGCTCTGCCAGGATGAGCGGTGCTCGATGGTGGCGGGTGAGCGACTTGCCTACCGGGATGGGCATCACCTGAACATCGACGGGTCGCGGTACGTGATGGCGCGGATGCTCGAACAAAATCCGGATGTTGCGAGCGCGCTCGGCGGGGTTGTGCGAACCGCATCGACCGGTGAAGCCGTCGCACCGTGACGACCGTGCACCCCGGTGGGCGATGCGGCTAAAGTCTCGTCCACGGGCGCCCGTAGCTCAGTCGGATAGAGCAGCAGCCTTCTAAGCTGACGGTCGCAGGTTCGAATCCTGCCGGGCGCGTCACGAAAACCCTTTGAACGGCACTTGTCAGCGTGCTTGCCCGACCGATCGCGGCCGACACGCTCATCCGATTGGCAGCGACCTGTGCGCGGTTCGTCGATCAGGGAACGCCTCGACCGGTGGGCGAACTGGACGTGCCCAGACCGCTTTACACGCTATTGATCGGGTGACGCCCGCAGGGCGGCGGATCCCGACTCGGCATGTCGCGACAACGCCGCACGATCTCACCCGGTTCACGCCGAGCTCGCGGGTAATCTGCGGGGCGTGAGGAGGTTCCGAAGTTGGGACGTTCTGATCGTCCACCATCACGGTGGCTGGACCCCACCAACCTCGCTATCTCGGGAACTCACTGATCGATGCACACATCCCTCAGGGCCGCGCTGCTGCTGACTTCGCTGCTCGCGGCGACGCCTCTTGTTCACCCCGGCCGCGCATCGGCGGCCACTGAGGCTGCCCATCCGACCAAGCTGACGGTGACGACCACTCAGATCGGGCCAGGGAGCCTCCGGGTCGTGCAGACGTATCGGGTGCGATGCGCTCCCAGGACCGGCAGCACCGTGCCGCGTCCCGTCGAAACCTGTCGAGCGCTGGCCGGCGATCCGCGCCTGCTGCGCCCGGCACCGGCTGCAAGCGGACCATGTCCGGTGCCGCGGTACTGGGTCGACATCACCGGAGTGCGCGACAAGCGGACCGTCAAGGTGTCATTTCGCTCGTGCGTCGGCGTCCAAGGGCAAATGGTCAAAGCCTGGCTGCGATTGCTGCGCTAGCTCGCCGTTGAACGGGCCGGGCACCGGCGGTGGTGTCAGCTGCCGAGCAGCTCGGGAATCGCCGCAATCAGGTCATGTGCCAACGCGGCGCGCTCCTCAAGGCTGTCGATCTCCGCGTACTCGGCCGGTCCGTGCAAATCGCCACCCACGACGCCGAGGCCATCCAATACGGGGATGCCGGACTGGGCGATCAGGTTCGCATCCGAGCCGCCGCCGACGTCCGTCCATGTGACATCCAACCCGCGCTGGGACGCCGTCGCGCGATAGCGCCCGAAGAGCACACCAGCAGCGGCGTTCTCCGCCATGGCTGGTCGGTGCATCCCGCCGCGCACGTGCATCCCGACGTCGTTGTCGGCCGCAACGGCACGTGCCGCGCGACCGATGCCGGTCAGCACACGCTCGGACTCGGCGGACGAGTCGCACCGGATGTCGATCTGAAGTCGTGCACGGGCGGGGATGATGTTGGCGGCGGTGCCCCCGGCCGCCGTCGTCACCGCCACGTATGTGCCGGCCGCCCGATCGGTCAGGGACTCGATCGGTGGCACCACGGCGGCAAGCGCGGCGATGGCACTGCGCCCTTCCCACGGGTTGCGACCCGCATGCGCCGCCTTGCCCGTGATGTCGATCGTGACCGTGCCGACGCCCTTGCGGTGGCGAACCAGTCCACCGTTTGCCGTCGCCGGTTCGAACACAAGCGCTGCGCCCGACTGCGCGGCCGCCTCGCGAAGGATCGTCCGACTCCACGGAGTGCCGATCTCTTCGTCCGGTACGAGTACCACCTGCCATGACGGCGCATCCGGACCGGCCTCCACCCGGGACAACGCCTCGATCATCACGACAACGCCGCCCTTCATATCGGCCGTCCCGCGGCCGATCACCCGGCCGTCGCGCATCTGCACGTCAGGTGTCGTTTCGGCGCCGTCATGCGGGACGGTGTCGAAATGGCCAACCAGCAAGACCGGCAACGTCGTGCGGCTGTGCGACCAGGCGCGAACGACCGGCAGTCGGTGAGGCCCCACCGATTCGACTTGCACCCGGCCCGCGATGGGGGTGAGGACCGCGACAAGCTCATCGGCCATCGCGCGCTGCCCGTCCCCGTTGTCGGCGTGGGTCGGGATGCGACACCAACGGGCGAGACGATCAGCCAGCGTCGTCGCTTCACGATGGGTCGTGCTCATTACGAACGCTCCTACTGGAATTCGTAAACCGAACCGACTCCTAGCATGACGCACAATTCGTCCAGTGCGGTACGCGATTCGCGCACCAGGGACGGATCGGCCAAGTCGGCTGGTGTCAGTCGCTCACGATAGTGGCGAACGGCCCAGGCTTCCAGCGCATCGAGTCGTTCCGGCGTCGCAACCACCGTGGAACGCGGGTGCTCGTCGTCGCGCATCGGCACACACAAACGAAGACACGCAGGCCCCCCGCCGTTTCGCATGCTCTCGCGAACATCGACGTGCACGACCCGTTCGATGGGGTTCGCCGGATCCTCGGCCGCCTCGGTCAACCACGTGGCGATGCTCGGCACCTCGCGGCACTCGGACGGAACGATCAGCGTCAGCCGTCCATCCCGGTCGCCCACAAGCTGCCCATTGAACAGATACGAGCGCACCGCATCGTGAAGCGACACGCGCGACTCGGGCACCACGATCGGGCGAAACTCGACGCCGACGTCCGCGAGCGCGCGCTCAAGCTGAGCGAGGACCGCTTGCTGTGCAAGGAACGTGTGCTCATGACACAGCAACACGTCAGCCCGTCCGACACACACTACGTCGTTGTGAAATGCCCCGGCGCGGATTGCGACGGGATCCTGCTTGGCGAAGACGGTTCGTGTCGCCGTCCCGTGCAGACGAGCGACGGCCCGCGAGGCGGCCAGCGTCTGCCGCGGATTGGCGCCGTCGTGCTCCGGGACGTCACCGTCACGTCCAAACACCATCAGATGCACGCCGGGGCCATCGAGCGGGCCGAGGCGCACATGATTGGCCGCGCCTTCGTCGGCGAACGTTGCGGTGGCGGGCAGCGGGTCGTGCACCACGAAGTGGCGGTCATCGTCAAAGACTGCGCGCAGGATGCGATGTGTGGTCGCGGTCTCGATGGCGCGGTGTCCATGGGACACCAGGTTCGCCGGCGTCAGGTGAACGCGACCGTCCTCGCTGTCGCAACTCGGAGACACCGTGGCGGCATTGGCCGCCCACATGGCCGACGCCGACGAACAGATGGCGAGCATTCTCGGGGACTCGTCCGCCACCCGACGCAGCACTTCGGCGTCGCTTCCGGCATACCCCAGCCGTCGCAAGGTCGGCAGGTGCGGCCGCTCATGCGGCGGCAGGATCGCCTGGGGCACTCCGAGCTCCATCAGTGTGCGCATCTTGGCGATGCCTTCGATGACCGCCGCGCGGGGGTTTGCGACCTGGTCGCGATGGGTGACCGAGGCCACGTTGTCCGACGACAGGCCCGCGTAGTTGTGCGTCGGCCCGACCAGGCCGTCGAAGTTCATTTCGCGTAGCTCGTTCACAGCGGGTGCGGCAGCAGGTCCGCCCTCGGGTTGTCGGGAAGCGTCGCCAGCGGCCGTTCAATGGACGCCACCGGAAAGCTGCAGTAGTCGGCGGCGAAGAAGGCACTCGGCCGGTGATTGCCGCTCAGACCGATCCCGCCGAACGGCGCCTTGCTCGACGCACCGACGAGTTCCTGATTCCAGTTGACGACTCCGGCCCGCACCTGGGTCGCGAAGCGCCGGTACAGGGCCTCATTGTCACTCACCAGCCCCGCCGCGAGTCCGAAGGCGGTCCGCGTGGCCTCGTCGACGGCCGCGTCGATGTCGGAGGTGCGAATCAGCTGCAGCAGGGGACCAAAGATCTCCTCGTCGCGTCGCACGGGGACGTCGGTCACATCGATCAGGCCCGGAGTGAGCAGCCCGGTGTCGGGCTCGAGCTGCGTCGATTCAATGATCGTGCGTGCGCCGTCTGCGCACAGCTGTGCCTGGGCGGCGAGGATCTGCACCGCAGCGTCGGCCGACACCACCGGTCCCATGAATGGTTCCGGCACCGTCGACGGCGCACCCACCCGGATACGGCCGATCATCGCCACCAGTTCCTCGACGAACCGGTCCCCGTCAGCTCCGTGCGGAACGATCAGCCGACGGGCGCACGTGCATCGCTGTCCCGCGGTGAGGTACGCCGAAAGTGTGGTGAGGTACGCGGCAGCCACCGGGTCGGCGACGTCGTGAACCACGAGCGGGTTGTTGCCACCGAGCTCAAGGGCCAGGATCACCTGCGGGCGTCCCGCAAACCGTGCGTGAATGGCGAGCCCCGCTTGGGCGCTGCCGGTCAGAAAGACGCCATCCACCTCCGGATGATCAAGCAGGCGCTCGGCAACACGACGATCACCCTGCACCACCTGCAGCACACCGTCCGGAAGACCCGCGTCACGCCATGCCCGAAGCATGAACGCACCCACCGCCGGGGCATGCTCGCTCGGTTTGAACACCACGCAGTTGCCCGCGATCACGGCGGGGACGATGTGTCCGTTCGGCAGATGTGCCGGGTAGTTGTAGGGACCGAGCACGACACAGACGCCGTGGGGACGAAAGCGGGTCACGGCCGGTCCGGCCCGGAACGTGGATCGCCGCGTTTCGAGCGCGTCGACGGAGATCGCCACCTTCGCTGCCACCAGGTCCGCTTCGGCGGCAGCTTCCCATGGAGGCTTGCCGACCTCGGCGGAGATGATGGCGGCGAGTTCGCCGCGACGCGCGGTGACGGTTGCAGCGAATTGGTGCGCCACCGCGATGCGCTCGGCGGGCTCCCACGACGCCCACTGCGCAAACGCGTTGCGCGCCGTCCGCATCGCGTCGTCACAGTCGGCGACGCTCGCCATCGCGCCCCGCCAGACCTCGGCGCCGGTCGACGGATCGGTCGAGATCAGCATGTCCACCATCACGTGTTCCTCTCCACGATCATCACCTGTGCTCCGGGTTCCACCTCAAGCGCGGAAGCGGTCGCGTCATCGATCGCGACATGGTCGCCGTCGATGGCGGCCGTGGTCGCCACGGCGCGGAAGTCCGGTGTGGGGTTGGCGATCAGACACGGAATCTCGCCCGCCGGGCCGTCTGTTCGGTCCACCGTCACACGTCGTGCATGTCGCACCGTCGCGATCTGCGAGGTGGCGCACTCCACGATGGGGCCGGCGTCGAAGATGTCCACCTCGGCCGCGGGGACGAAGCCCTGGGAGCGAAGCAGCTGCAGCGCTCCGCCGGCGTCGCTGTGGGCGGTGCCGATCGCGGCGCGCACATCCTCGGCGAGCAGGTCCAAATAGATGGGGTGCGCCGGCATCAGGTCGGCGATGAAATCCTTCTCGCCGAGCCCTGAGAGGGTGTCCATCTCCGCGAACGCGTTCGGTGCGAAGAACTGGCTGGCGACGCCGTCCCAAAACGGAGAGCGGCCGTCGGCATCTTGGAATCCGCGGATCTCGGCGATCATTCGCTCAGCGAACCGTTCGGGGAACGCCGCCACGAACATGAACCGCCCGACCGATGCCAGCCAACCGATGCCGGTGCCACGCCGATCTGGTGTGACGACCAGTCCACACAGCTCCGAGGGGCCCTTGTGGTCGCGTTTGAGGTGCAGCACGTCAAGCGTCCGGTCCACGCCCAGGGGCGGGTGTGTGATCCGTTCGCTGCGGATCTCGTAGGTGTAGAACGGGTCGAATCCGCCCACCCGTGCAAGCAGTGCCGACGAGCCGACGATGCGTCCGCCGTCGTCCACCACGAACAGGTACTCCTCGGCGCCGGGGTGGCTCGGCCTGCGCCCGAAGGCCGACTCCGAGCGTTCGATACGTTCGGCGAGGAACGCCCTGTCGGGCGGAAGCGTCGTGAGCCCAGCCCCCGCGGTGCGTGCCAGCTCGACGATTGCGTCGAGGTCGCCCAGTCGGGCGGCGCGCAGACGCGGGATGCTCATGTCGGCTCCGTCGCAACCAGCGACGCCTCGATCAACTCGGCGCACCGGTCAAGGTCGGCCACCTCGATGCCGCCGATCGGCAGCAGGAATCGTGCGCGCGTGGGGCCACTGCCCGCGGCGAGTCCAATGACCCCGCGCTCGTACAGGTCGTCCAGGAACGCCTTGACGTGTGCCGCGTCGCCGTCGAACGGGGTGAACGCCACCATGGCGCCCTCGCCCCACGGGCCTTCGAGCAGACTCGGGTGGCGGTCGCGAATCGCATGCAGGCGGGAGCGGAAATGCTCCGACAGCGCGCAGATGTGTCCTTGGGATCCGAAGAAGTCACCGTCGCGGAAGTGGCGCACAATGGCCGTCCCGGCGAGCAGGGCGGCGGTGGACGCGGTGAACGTCTGGGTGACAAGTCCCGGTCGTGGCGCCACATCGGCCCGGAAGAGCGTGGCGCATGCCTGGCTCGCCTTGCCGACCCACACCACGTCCACGAGCTCGTCCAGGTGCAGGTGCTGGAAGGCGAACGGGCGGCTGGTGCGCAGAAATGTCTGCACTTCGTCGACCAGGACGAGGACGCCGGCGGCCCGGCAGGTTTCCATCAGGGCGCGATGGAACTCGGCGGGCGCGGCGTAGAACCCGCCCTCACCGAGGATCAGCTCGAAGAGCATCGCCGCATACCTGCCCGGATGGCGACGAAGATGCTGGTCCAGTGCCGCGACTGCTGCGGCGGTGGAACCCTCGGGATCGCGATGGTCGAAGAACGGCACGTAGTCGACGGCGAGCGTTCGTGGCAGTCCGTCGCGAAATGCCGGGCGGTCGGTGATCTGCACGGTGGCGAGGGTGCGGCCGGTGAAACACCCGGCGTAGGTCAGCAGTCGATCGGCCGGCGCTTTGGCCTGGAAGGCGATCTTCAGCGCGTTCTCACAGGCCATGGCGCCGCTGGTCGAGACGAAACAGTGCTCGATCGGCGCGCCGGACTCGCGTGCGGTTTCACGCAGGGTGCGCGCGAAGTCCTGGCCAACCACCGACGCCTGCAGGTTGCCCTCCATCACCGTGCTCATCAGCGCCGCGTCCACGGCGGCGGCGACGACGACCGGATGACCATGGCCCATGTGGTGCGTCCCGACACCCGCGACCAGGTCGAACTTGACACTTCCGTCGGCGAGCTCGACCAGTGGACCACGGCCGATGCCGCTCGCCAGATAGGGGTAGATCATCCGTCCCCCGCGCACCGCTTGGGCGCGCTCGATCAGCGTGGCGTAGGCGCCGGCGCTGTCTCTTATACACATCTCCGAGCCCACGAGACTAAG
>CALMXK010000145.1 GCA_937871165.1 uncultured Actinomycetes bacterium | reverse complement strand
CGTCATGGGCGAGTTCGGGGGCGTTGATGCCCAGGATCCGCACCCGCTGCGGCCCTGTTGGTGCGGCACGGGTTCTCAGTGATCGCCGTCGACGCCGCGGACGTGGAGGCCACCGAGCTCGTCTCGGCCGGTGTGGATGTGCGGGCGTCGTGGAACGAACCGATCGAGGGACAGCTTGACCTCGTCGTCAAGAGCCCGGGTGTGCCGGCCTCCGCGGTCCCGGTGGCGGCCGCGGTTCGCCAGGGCGTGCCGGTGATCAGCGAGATCGAGCTCGCCGCCCGCTACTTGCCCAACCCGCTGATCGCGATCACGGGAACGAACGGCAAGACCACGACCACGGAGTTGACCGCACATCTGTTGCGCGAGGCGGGGGTCGAGGCCGTGGCGTGCGGCAATCAAGGCACGCCGATCTGTGCCCTTGCCGACGCGATCGATCCTGCGGCATGGTTGGTGGTGGAATGCTCAAGTTTTCAGCTTGAAGATGTGGGTGAGGCATTTCGTCCGCGTGGCGCGGTGTTGCTGAACGTGACGCCCGACCACCTGGATCGTCACCCGTCGATGCAGGAATATCTGGCCGCCAAACTGCGCATCTTCGAGCGGCTGGGGCCGGACGATTTGGCGATCGCCCCGACCGGGATGGCGATCCCCGGGCGCGCGCCGG
The DNA here is from genome assembly GCA_937871165.1 of uncultured Actinomycetes bacterium. Lineage (GTDB taxonomy): Bacteria > Actinomycetota > Thermoleophilia > Miltoncostaeales > Miltoncostaeaceae > CALMEC01. The sequence goes on along the minus strand of CALMXK010000145.1, from coordinate 12,661 downwards.
CTCGCACCGTCGATCTGGACGGCCAGGTTGCGACATCGATCGCATGGGGAACACCCGGTGCCACGCATGCCGTGCTCGGCCCGATCGCGCCGTGGGACGGCGTCGTGCTTCGCGGCGCGCACAATCGGCAGAACGTGCTGGCGGCGGTGTCGCTCGCCGCGCATGCCGGTGCGAGCGCGGCCGCAATCGCTGCGGGGCTCGCGTCGTTTCCCGGTGTCGAACATCGGCTCGAAGTGGTCGGCACCCTTGACGGGGTGACCTACGTGAACGATTCGAAGGCGACGAACCCCGACGCGGCGATGGCAGCCTTGGACGCCTATCCGGAGCGGGTGCACCTGATCGCCGGGGGCAAGGCGAAGGGCACGCCGTTCGAGGATCTGGTCGCTCGGGCCGTCGGCGCGGTCGTGCATGTGTATCTGATCGGTGACGCAGCCGGTGAGATGGAACGGGCCTTTGCCGCCGGTGGGATTCCCACCACGATCAGTGGCGACATGTCGTCTGCGCTGGACGCGGCGCGAGATGCGGCGGAGTCGGGCGACACCGTACTGCTCGCGCCGGCGTGCACGAGCTTCGACCAGTACCCGAACTTCGAGGCACGTGGCGCGCATTTTCGCGCCGTCGCGGCGTCGCTGGGGGTTTACTCGGCCGCCGTCTAGGCAGGGAACTTCAATGCACTCCCAAAGATCTAAGGGACTGAACATTGGAGATCACGGTGGCTGAGGAAAGTTGGCATGAGGCGAGGCTGATTCCAACATCTGGGATCAACGGGCCAGATGAACAAGAACGCCGCGCCACTTCCGCCCTGTTGGCGGTCATAGGAGCCGTTCCCGAGTACGGTCGCTCGTTACTCCGAGATCTCGGTGCGCCGACGGGGCGAATCGAGACGTACATCGAAGTGCCGTTCTTGCTTGAGGAGCGACGTCTCTTCCCCGATGGACTGATTCGCATCACGCGAGGCAGCCGCGTTTGGGTTGCCCTCGTTGAGGTCAAGACAGGCAAGAACGAACTCGGTCTCGATCAGGTGACGAACTATCTCGACATCGCCAGAGAGAACAAGTTCGATGCGGTGATCACGATTTCCAACGAAATACCAGCCGCACGCGGCCAGCACCCTCTGTCCGTTGACAAGCGACGACTGCGCGCTGTGGCCCTTCACCACCTGTCGTGGACCGATGTTCTGGCCACTGCGGTTGTCCAGAAGGAGTTTCGGGGTGTGTCTGATCCAGATCAGGCGTGGATTCTTGGCGAACTCATTCGGTACTTGGAGCACCCCCGTTCAGGGGCGCTGGAATTCGATGACATGGGTGAAGAGTGGACGCAAGTTCGTGACGCCATCGCAGCCGGGACCTTGCGTACCGGCGACAAGAAGATTCCTGAGGTGTGCAGTAGATTTGATGCCCTTCTGCGGTTCGTTGGCCTGTCTCTCGGCCGCCGTCTCGGGTCAGAGGTTCGTCCTGCCCTGTCTCGCAAAGAAGTTGCGAACCCTGAACTCCGCGGCGCATCCCTCGCTGAACAGATCACGCGCCATGGAATCCTGACGGGCGCCATCCACATCCCGGGCACCGTTGGCGACCTTTGTATTGACGTTGATCTCCGATCGAACAAGATCAGGTGCCACTGCGCGATCGACGCACCTCGGACCGGTCGGCCGAGTACCCGGGTCAACTGGTTGTTGCGGCAACTCTCCGAGGCACCGGACACAACTCAGGTCGAAGGTTTCGTCTTACATGGGCGTGGTTCCGGCGCGATTGAATTGTTGGGACCGCTGCGCTCGAATCCAAAAGGTTTGGGGATCGATCAAGGGAAAGACCTGCGCTCGTTCCGAGTGGCGCTGAGTTTTCCAATGGGACAAAAGAGGGGTCGCGGCCGGGGGGCGTTTATCGACTCTGTTGCAATGGCGGTTGATCAGTTCTACGAGCAGGTTCTTCAACAGCTGAAAGCGTGGTCGATCCCACCTCCGAAGCTTCGTCAAGAACAGGACCTGGTCAGTCTCCCGTCCGATCTTCGCTCGTCGCTGAGTTCAACGGCGTTGTCGTCCCAAGACGAGATCGATCCGACGAGCGGTGACGAGCGAGGGTTGAAGGAACCACCTGAAAGCGATGAGGAACCCGGTGCAGATGTTCCGGGTGCCGCGACAGGGGATCATCACCCGTCGGAGTCTCCGGTGAGCTATCAGGGCTTCTCTCAGCATCCTGAGGTCGGACCGCCCCCGCAAGATCGCTCTCAGCACGGGGCAGACAGCGCGGCTCATTCCCAGGACAGGGAAGACAGCTAGTCCATTCGTCGCTTTCCGCGGAGGTGTGAACCGGACGGCGGGCCAAGGGCATCGCGTGTGCGCGTCGAATGTGCACCCGTGGCGCCACGACCGTCTCCCCGCACTCGCAAATCGTCCCTGACCAAGGACGCACGCGTCCTCTTCGGACTCGTGCTGTTCCTCGTGTCGTTCGGGATCGTGATGATCTACTCGGCGACGAGCGCGCAGGCGATCGTCTCGGGCGGTGACCAGTTCGGCATCGTCTCGCGACAGGTGCTCTACGCGGGACTCGGCATGGCCCTGCTGTGGGCCTTCACACACATGGAGACCACCGCCTTGGCGCGCCTGGCACGGCCAGCGATGGCGGTCGCCGTGGTCTTGCTGATCGCGCTGCACGTGGCTCCTCCGACCATCGCCCCGACCATCGGTGGCGCCACGCGATGGATCGTGCTCGGCGGATTCCAGCTGCAACCGTCCGAGGTCGCGAAACTGGCGCTCATCATGTGGATCGCGAGCATGGTCGCCCGGGATCCGCGGATCACGCGGAGCGCGGACGGCCTCAAGCCGATTGCACTCGTGACCGCGCTGCTCGCCGTGCTCATCGTCACCGAACCGGATCTCGGCACGGCATCCATCGTCGTCGCAATCGCCTTCGCGATGGTGTTCGTCGGGGGTGCACCGATCAAAGTGCTGTCGGCGGCAGCGGGTGTGTGCGTGGCGCTCGCCGGCCTGATGATCGCCGTGTCGCCGTACCAGCAAAGTCGCATCGTGTCCTTCCTCAACCCGTGGAAAGACCAGTACGGCGGCGCATTCCAGGCTGCCCAGGCTCAGATCGCACTGGGAAGCGGCGGCGTGTTCGGACGCGGACTGGGCAACGGCATCGAGAAGTACAACTACCTGCCCGAGGCCCACACGGACATGATCGGCGCCATCATCGGCGAGGAACTCGGGCTCATCGGGCTCGCCATCGTGATCATGTGTTTCGTCGCCATCGGGGTGCTCGGCCTGCGAATCGCGCGCACTTCGACGACGGCGCATCAGCGTATCCTGGCGGTAGGTGCCACCACCATGGTGTGCCTGCAAGGGGCGATCAACATCGCCCAGGTGATCGGAGCATTCCCGATCACCGGCGTCCCGCTGCCCTTCGTCTCCTACGGCGGAACCAACCTGCTGGTTTCGCTCATGGCGATCGGCATCCTTATCAACATCTCCAAGCAGGGAGCGCATGCAACTCGACGCGGGGCACGACCCGGAACGCAAAGTGGTGATCGCAGCGGGCGGAACCGCGGGACACGTCAAACCGGCCCTCGCGATCGCCGACGCATTGCGAGCTAAGGGAGCACGCGTTTCGTTCATCGGTACCGGCGCGGGAAGCGGCCACGGTCTCGTCGTGGACCAGGGCTATGAGGAAGACGTCGTCCCCATGCGCGGCTTCGCCCGCAGCTTGAGCATGTCCAACGTGCGGACCGTCGGATTGACGCTTGCGGCCATCCCGCGTGCGATGCGGATCCTGCGGGCTCGCCGGGCCGACGTGGTTGTCGGCGGCGGCGGGTACATGGCCGGACCGGTCGCGGTCGCCGCCCGTCTGCTGAGGATCCCCTTGTTGCTCACCGAAGCCGACTCGCACCTTGGTCTCGCCAACCGCTTGGCGGCGCCGTTCGCACGGCGGGTCGCCCTCGCATTTCCGGTCCTCGGCCGCGGTGGCGAGAAGTATGTCGTCACCGGACGACCGATCGACGTGGCCGTTGCACAGGCCGATCGCGCCGCGGCCAGGTCCGAGATGGGGATCGCTCCGGACGAGCTCTGTGTGCTTGTGACCGGAGGCAGCCAAGGTGCGCGCACCCTCAACACTGCGATCGCAACCGCGTACGGCACGAGGCCGCCGTTCACCCTCATCCACATCGCCGGCGCCAAGCAGGTGGACGACGTCCGAACACTGCTTGGCGCCGAACCCGATCCTGCGCGCTACCGGCTGATGGGCTTCACCGACCGGTTCCATCAGACGGTCGCCGCGGCCGACCTTGTGGTGTCGCGGTCCGGCGGCACGATCTTCGAGATCGCCGCGATCGGGCGTCCGTCGATCCTCGTGCCCTACCCGCACGCGACCGCGGACCATCAGACCAAGAACGCGATGTGGTTGGTTGATGCGGGGGCGGCGGAGATGATTCCCGACCACGAATGCAGCCCGGAGCGCCTTCGCGAGGCGATCGACCGACTGCTGGCCGACCCCGAACACCGCGCGCGGATGAGTTACGCCGCACGGTCCGTGGCACGGCCCGATGCGGCCGACCGGATCGTGGAGATGATCGAACAGATGGCGGGCGCATGAACCCGCGCGCCATCCACATGGTGGGCATCGGCGGCGCCGGAATGAGCGGCCTCGCCCGGCTCGCCGTCCAAGCCGGCTACCGGGTGAGCGGAACCGACCGCGCCGACTCCGCGGTGCTCGCCGACCTGCGCGCCCTCGGTGTCGATGCGCGCGCCGGACATGACGGCGGGGCGGTACCGGCCGACGCGCGGGCGCTCGTGGTGTCCACGGCGATCGGACCGGACAACCCGGACGTGTACATCGCCACCGCGCGCGGACTGCCGATCATTCACCGCGCCGACCTGCTCGCCGAGCTGATGGACGAGCACCGCGGCCTCGCAGTCGCCGGTGCGCACGGAAAGTCCACAACCTCCGGCATGCTCGTCACGGCGCTTGGAACACCGTCGGCCTGCGTCGGCGCGACGATTCCCGGTGGCGGCGGAACGGGTGCGGTGTGGGGCACCGGACCCTGGTTCGTGGCCGAGGCCGACGAGAGCGACCGGTCGCTGTTGAAGCTGCGTCCGACGGCCGCGATCCTGCTGAACGTCGATCACGACCACCACGCCACCTACGCCACGATCGACGAGGTCGAAGCGGTGTTCGCCACATTCGTCGCGGCACTCCCGAGCGACGGCGTCCTGATCGTCGGTCCCGACGAACGCGCACGCAGTGTCGGCGCTGCGGCTCGGTGCCCGGTGCAGACGGTCGGCGACCGGGCGCAGGACACGTGGCGCATCGTGCGCAACCGCACGACGACGGTGATGGGACCGCACGGTCCGATCCCGCTCGAGCTTGCAGTGCCGGGTCGCCACAACGCCGAGAATGCGACCTGTGCACTCGCCCTGGCGGTCTGGTGCGGCGTCGACGCCGCGATCGCGGCTGATCGCCTTGCGACCTTCACCGGCGTCGGACGGCGTTTCGAACACAAGGGGACCGTCGGCGAGATCACCGTGGTGGACGACTACGCCCACCATCCGGCGGAGCTCCTCGCAACGCTCACCGGCGCACGCGAACGGCACCCGGGACGGATCATCGCGGTGTTCCAACCCCACCTTTACTCGCGCACGAAGGCACTGACGGACGAGATCGCGACCGCCCTCACCGCAGCGGATGTCGCGATCGTGACCGACATCTACGCCGCACGTGAACCGCACGACCCGTCGATCCACGCCACCGACGTCGTCGCGGCCGTGCCGAACGGCCGTGCGACCTATGCGTCCACACTGTCCGACGCGGCCGATCAGGTGATGCAAATCGCTGCGCCGGGCGACCTGATCCTCACACTCGGGGCGGGTGACATCACCACCCTCGGGCAGGAGTTGGTGGACCGGCTCCAAAGACGTTCTTGATGCAGGTTCCGGCCAATCTCATTCCCGACTCGCCGCTCGACCGGTTCACCACGATTCGCGTCGGCGGCACCGCCGACTACCTCTGTGAGCCCGCGTCGTCGCGCGCCGTCGTCGAGGTCTTGCGTTGGGCGGCGCAGGAGGGACTTCCGATCGCCGTCGTCGGCAAGGGATCGAACCTCGTCGTCGACGACGCGGGATTCCGTGGCGTGGTGCTGCACCTTCGCGGTGCACTCGAAGCGATCTCGGTGCGCGGCATCCGCGTGATCTGCGGGGGCGGCGCGTCATTCCCGCGAGCGGTGCTTCGCGCCGCCAACCATGGCCTGAGCGGAATGGAATTCGGTGCGAGTATTCCCGGCACCACGGGCGGCGCCGTGGTGATGAACGCCGGCGCCTACGGCGGCGAGGTCAAGGACGTGCTCGAATGGGCCGTCGTGTGCACCGACGAGGGGCGTCGGCGCATGAGCCTTGACGAGCTCGCATTCGCCTACCGGACGAGCGCGGTCACCAGGCGTCAGGTCGTGACGCTCGCGTGCTTCCAACTGCATCCCGGTGAGCGCAACGTCATCGACGCGACGCTCGCCGACTATCGCCGCCATCGTCGGTCGACCCAACCCCAAGGTGTACGCACCTTCGGCAGCGTGTTCACCAACCCGCCGAACGACTCGGCAGGCAGGTTGATCGAACAGGCCGGCTGCAAGTCCCTCACAATCGGCGGCGCACGCATCAGCCCGATCCACGCGAACTTCATCGAGGCGTCTGCCGGATGTTCGAGTGCAGACGTGCTCGCACTGATTGCCGAGGCGCGCCGTCGGGTGCACGCCGGCGGCGGGCCGCTCCTTGAGCCCGAGGTGCGCTACCTGCATCCCACGGACGGCATCAGGCGCGCCGCGGAGGAACTCGCGTGACGACGAACGTCTCCACGAGATTTCTGGACCACCGTCGCCGCTCACTCGCGGCTCGTCAACAGCGCCGACGGACCGTCGTGCTCGGTGGCGTCGCAACCTGCGCGGTGCTGGCGGGCGCGTGGTGGGTCGCCACCGGACCGCCGCTTCGCGTGCACAACGTCAGCATCGTCGGATACGAGCATGCTGCCGACCAGGGCGATGTCGTCCGGGCCATCCAGGTCGGCGCCGCGACGGGCGACGCACTGCATCTTCCGGTCCAGTCCATCCGGGCGGCCGTTGCGCCGCTGCCGTGGGTGGAGAACGTGGCCGTCTCCCATGACTGGCCGCGGGGTGTCCATGTGAAGGTGACACAGGCGACGGCCGCGGTTGTGGCAGTCGGCGCCGGCAAACGCTGGCTGGTCTCCTCGCGGGGGCGCGTACTCGAACTGGACACCGCGAACGTCGCCGGCCTTCCTGAGATGAGCATCGGCGTCGGCGAGCTGACCGTGGGTGAGTGGCTGACGGGCGATCGTGCGCACGGGGTCAGGTTGGCGGTCGCGCTCTCTCCGGATGTGCGTGCCGCGGTCCGGGCGCTGCGCATCGACTCGGCCGGGCGCCTGGTGGGACGGATGGCGAACGGTCGCACCATTCTGCGGTTCGGGCCACCGGTCGACCTTTGGCGCAAGGGGCGTGCGTTGGACGCGGTCCTCGCGAATGCCGAGACTCGCGCGCTCGCGGCGTCGGCCGCCTACGTCGATCTCTCGACGGCGGATGCGCCGGTGTTCGGCGGCCTCCAATCCGACTCAGCCAAAGCCTCAACCACAGGTGGAGACTCAGCGTCGGGGTCGGCGGAACCCTCGACAATTGGTTGAGTCTGCTTGACACGGCTGGATTTCATAACTAGGTTGCATTGCTGGGATCGCACGCTCAAAAGGGGTCGATCCTTCGATGAGAGTGTCGAGATGGACCATCAATCAATGGTTGAGGGTTATGCGAAACGTGCTGCAAACCCTCGACGAAGCATCGAATTTGCCCGGGTGAACCCGTTCGGGGAAATGCGTGGGAGGGCGTGACGGTGGACAACTATCTGGCCGTGATCAAGGTGGTCGGCGTCGGCGGCGGCGGGACGAATGCCGTTGACCGCATGGTCGACGCCGGCGTGCGCGGGGTCGAGTTCATCGCTGCGAACACCGACGCCCAGGCGCTTGCAATGTGCGACGCGCAGGTGAAGGTGCAACTCGGCGGCACGATCACCAAGGGACTCGGCGCAGGCGCCGACCCGAAGGTCGGACGTGAGGCTGCCGAGGAGAGTCGCGAAGAACTGAAAGAGGCCATCCGCGGAGCGGACATGGTGTTCGTGACGGCGGGCGAGGGTGGCGGCACCGGAACGGGAGCCGCACCGGTCATCGCTCAGATCGCGAAGGAGCAGGGCGCCCTGACCGTGGGCGTCGTAACCAAGCCGTTCTCGTTCGAAGGACTCCAGCGCACCCGCCGTGCCGACGAAGGCATCGAAGAGCTGCGCAAGAGCGTGGACTCCGTCATCGTCATTCCGAACGAGCGACTGCTCGAAGTGGTTGATCCGTCGACGTCGATCGTCGACGCGTTCCGCATGGCCGACGACGTGCTTCGGCAGGGTGTCCAAGGCATCACCGACTTGATCACCGTCCCGGGTCTTGTGAACCTGGACTTCGCCGACGTGCGCACGATCATGGCCAACGCCGGGTCGTCCCTCATGGGCATCGGCGTCGCGGCCGGTGAGAACCGTGCGGCCGAGGCCGCCAAGGGCGCCATCTCGTCGCCGCTGCTCGAGAGCACCGTGTCAGGTGCCACGGGTGTGCTGATGAACATCACCGGTGGTCCCGAGATGGGACTGTTCGAGGTCAACGAGGCCGCCACGATCATCCGCCAGGCGGCGCACAACGACTGCAACGTCATCTTCGGTGCGGTGATCGACGAGAACGTGGGCGACCACATCCGCGTCACGGTCATCGCAACCGGCTTCGATGGGCAGGGAAACCAGGCAAATCTGGGTCGCTCCGCCGCCAGCCGCGAGCCGCAGCAGCAGGCCCAGGGCGCATGGCGGCGTGAGCCGCTGTTCCCGTCGTTCGAAGCTGGGGGCGCAGGCTCGGGCCAGGTGCCGACCTTCGGGCGCGAGGAGCGCAGCGCACTGGAGATCGGCGACGACGACGGGCTCGACGTCCCGGAGTTCTTGAAGTAGGTCACTCGTCCCGTGTGCCGTGTGGCGCACGGGAACGCGCGTGGTAGCGTGCGGCCGCATGAGCGACGCACTGCGCACACCCCTTCACGAGCGTCACCTTGCGCTCGGTGCCAGGATGGCGCCGTTCGCAGGGTGGGACATGCCGATCCAGTACTCCGGTGTTCGTGAGGAACACCGTGCGGTGCGTGCGGCTTGCGGCATCTTCGACGTGTCGCACATGGGGCAGATCGGCGTACGCGGCCCCGATGCCGCCGCGTTTTTGCAAGCGACGCTCACGAACGACATCGACGCGCTCGCCGTTGGCGACGGCCAATACACCCTGGTCTGCCGCGAGGACGGCGGGGTCATCGACGATCTCATCGTCTACCGCCTGGGCGAGGACGAGTTCCTGATCGTGTGCAACGCGGCGAACGTCGATCCGGTCCACACCTGGATCGCCGGTCGGGCGACACCTGGCGCCGTCGTCACGAACCGCTCGCCGCAGTTCGCGATGCTCGCGCTGCAGGGTTCCGAGTGGGAAGCTGCGCTCGCGCCGGTCGCCGACGACGGACTCGACGCGGTGCTCGCGCTTCGCTACTTCCAGGTGATCGAGACCACACTTGCCGGAGCTCGCAGCCTGGTGGCGCGGACCGGCTACACCGGTGAGCCGGGCGTCGAGATCATGTGCCCCACGGACGCCGCGCCCGCCATCTGGGATGCCCTGATGGCGGGAGCCCACGCACCGTCGCCCGCCGGGCTTGCCGCCCGCGACACGCTGCGCTTGGAGATGGGCTATCCGCTGTACGGGCAGGAGCTGTCGCTCACGCGCACGCCGATCGAAGCCGGGCTCAAGTGGGCCTGCGCACTCGACACCACGTTTTGCGGCGTCGAGGTCATGCGCACCCAAGCGGCCGACGGCACGGCTGAACGTCTGTGCATGTTCGAACTCACCGAGCCCGGGATCCCGCGCACGGGCTGTGCGGTCCTGGTCGGCGACGACGTCGTCGGACAGGTCACGAGCGGTTCGCTCTCACCGAGCGCGGACATCGGATTCGGGATGGCATATGTCCGGTCCGACCTGACCCCGGTCGGCACCGACCTGGTGATCGACATTCGCGGCAAACGCAAGGGTGCGCACACACGACCGCGACCTTTGATTGACACCTCACCCAAGAAGGAGGACTGACGTGGCGGATGAGACCTACCCACAGGATCTGCGCTACCACACCGAGCACGACTGGGTGCGTGTCGACGGGGCCGATGCCGTCTTCGGCATCACCTGGTACGCCCAGGATGCGCTCGGCGAGGTCGTCTACTTCGATCCTCCCGCCGTTGGAACATCCGTCACCAAAGACGCAAGCTACGGCGAGCTCGAGTCGGTCAAGGCCGTCTCGGACATCATCGCCCCGGCGAGCGGCGAGGTGGTGGCGGTGAACGACGGCATGCAGGCGAAGCCGGAGACGGTGAACGACGATCCCTACGGCGACGGCTGGTTGATCCGTGTGCGTCTGTCGGATCCGAGCGAACTCGACGCCTTGATGGACGTCGACGCCTACAAGGCCTACATCTCAGGTCTCTAGTGTCGTGCGTCGCGCGACACTAACGTGCTGAGCGGCGCGGCGCGTCGGCGGCTTCGTCGACGCGTTCGCGCGCGACGTGCGGAGCTCGCCGGGGTGCCCGCCGAGCATGCCTACGAGCAGATCCTCGCGGAGGTGCGGCGCGGCGACTTCGGTCCGGTCCCCGCGGGTGAAGGGTGGTTGCACGAGGACTTCCACCTGTCCGACAAGGCCGAACGCTTTGCGGCGGCACGCGCCGGCGGGCGGATCGGTGCCGACGACGTCGTGAGCGCAAGCAGGCTCTACACCCCCGAGCCGATCGTCGCGTTCATCCTGCAGAACACCCTCGGCGCCTTGTGGCTGCAGATGCACCCCACGTCGCCGCTCGCCGCGGCGTGGCCGATGCTCATCGCCGAGTGCGTCGGGCCGCCGCGTCCCGCGCGTCCAGTTCGCGATCTGACGGTGCTTGATCCATGCTGCGGATCAGGTGCGTTTCTGCTCGCCGCATTCGACATGCTCGGGCAGCTGGCCGCCGACGAGCGACGCGCGGCGGCGGCCGGGCAGGTGCCCTCGTCGTGGTGTCTGGACGAGGTCGAGACCGGTCCCCACTGCGTGCGTCACGCCCTGTGGGGGGCCGATCTCGATCCGGCGGCCGTGGGCATCGCACGACGCGACCTCGCCGATCGCGCCGGCGGCGTCGAGCCGGCCAACATCGATGTCGTCCCGGGTCCGCTCGGCACGTTCGATCCGGCGGTCTGGTGCGGTCGCACATTCGACGTGGTGTGCACCAATCCGCCGTGGGTCGGTTTTCGCCAGCTGGATCCCGACGTCAAGCGTCAGGTGAGCGCAGCGGTGCCGCTCGCAACGTCCGATCTCGCCGTGGCGATGCAGGCGCGCTGTCAGGACCTCGTGGCCGACGACGGTCGCGTCGGGACGGTCACTCCCGCAGCCTGGCTGGCGGGCCGCGGCGCGTCGACGCTGCGTGGGCGGATCCTCGATGAGGGAGGCCCCGTCTGCATCGCCCAACTGGGTCAAGGCGTCTTCGGTGACGCGCCACTCGTCTTCGTTGCCATCAGCATCCTGGCGCGCGGCGCCTCGCCCGATCAGGTCGCGGTGCTGCGCGGCGAGGGCGGTTCCGAAGGCGAGGCGCTCGCAGCCTTGTGCGATCGCCGCGTCATGGTCGATCGCGGCGCGATCAGCGGCCTGCCACTCACACCGTTCACTCCTGCCGCTCCAGCCGGTCTGCTTCAACTCGCCACGGGAGCGCCCCGCCGCATCGGCGATCAGGCGAGCACCTTCGACGGCGTCTGGACCGGCGACAATCGGCGCGACCTGCGCTACTGGTGGGAGCTCGAGGGCGACGACGGGTGGGTGGCGTTGTCCGGTGGGCAGGGATATCAGCCGTGGGTTGCGCCGGTCCATCTGCGAATCCGCGCGGAGCACGTCGCGAGCCAGGCCCGGCGTGACGGATGCCTTGAGTACGCGCGTGTGGCGGGCGGTCGCCTCGGTGTTCGGTTGGCGCCGGCGGGCTCGGCGGCGCTCGCAGGTGTCGTCACCATCGTTCCCGTCGACGACGACCCGCGCCGCCGTGCCGAGATCCTCGCCATCTGCAACGGTCGCGTCGGTGCGGCTTGGGTGGCCACCCTCACGGCCGGACTCAACTTCAACCCCGGCTACCTGGCACAGATCCCGGTCGGTTCCGATCTGCCGGACGAGTCGTTGTGTCACGCCGTGGACACGTTGGTCGCGCTGCGGCACGAGATGGTGGCGCGCGATCCGTCGCATGAGGGCTTCCAGGATGTGCCGTCGCCGTGGCGGGATGATCTCTCCGCGCGCCTTGCCAGGGCGACGATGGAGCTGGACGTGCAGGTCGGTCGGCATCTGGGCCTCGCGTCCGCTGTCGCCGATCAGCTGCCGGTGCTGGTTGAGCCGCGACGGGTGCTCCAGCCGCACGATGACCTGCTCTTGGTGGCGGTGCTGCGTGCGCTCGGGTTCACATGGCCCGGAGCGGCGCAGAAACGAGGCACCGTCCTGACGGTGGGTGACGCCGAGGATCTGGTGGCGCAGACGCTCCGCGCTGCGCTGGCGCCCTGTCTCTTATACACATCTCCGA
>CALMXK010000144.1 GCA_937871165.1 uncultured Actinomycetes bacterium | reverse complement strand
TTTTTCAAGCAGAAGACGGCATACGAGATTCGCCTTAGTCTCGTGGGCTCGGAGATGTGTATAAGAGACAGGCCACCCCGTGGCCATGCCGCCGACACCGATCTGCCGTTCGAGCGCATAGCGGTTGTTGATGACGACGCCTGGAGCGATTCCCGACATCAGCGCGCGGCCTCCAAGGCTGCCTTCATGACGGCGGCGGCAACCGGTGCGGCGACGACGCCACCGGTGAGCGGAGTGTTTTCGATACGTACGGCCACAGCCACCTTTGGATTGTTCGCGGGCGCGAATCCTATGAACCACGCCATGTTGCCCGACGTCGCGGAAATTTCCGCGGTGCCGGTCTTGCCTGCGACTTGGAGCCCGTTCAGAGCGGCCGCGGTTCCCGTGCCCTCGTTCACCACGTTCAGCATCATCGCGGAAAGGTCGGCCGCAACGTCTGATCGGATGGCCTGGCCGAGCTCCTCAGGTCGAACCTGGCGGATCAGATCGCCCTTGCGGTCACGAACGCGCGACACCAGGTACGGCTGACGAAGCATGCCACCATTCGCGATGGCGGCGGCCACCATGGCCATCTGCAATGGGGTGGCGAGTACCCGTTCCTGTCCGATCGCCATCCGGGCGACATCCTCCCCACGCTGGCTGTTGGACAGGATCGTGGTGCCCCGAAACCGCCCGGATGCCTGAATCTCACTCGGCGGCAGGTCGGTGAGCGGGGGACGCTCACCGAACCCGAAGGCATCCATCCGCGCGCCCAGCCGGTCGGATCCGAGCTCCACACCCAGCCGGGCGAAGGTGGTGTTGACCGAGTTTGTCAGCGCGAACCGCAGGTCGTGCCGACCGAAGACGCGCCCGCCGAAGTTGCGGATGGCGATGCCGTTGACCACGTACGACCCGTTGTCGAGAAATTGCGTGGACGGCGTCGCGATCCCCTCTTGGATCGCGGCCGACGCCGTGATCACCTTGAACGTGGAGCCGGGAGGCTGGCGACTCTGCGTCGCGCGGTTCAGCAGCGGCGAGCCGGTGCGCTTCGTGATGGAGGTGTAGTTGGTTGCCACGTCCTTCAAATTGAAGCTTGGGCTCGATGCCATCGCAAGGATGGCGCCGGTGGTCGGGCGGATCACCACCACCGCTCCCGGTGAGCCGACCTTGGCGAGTCCGTCGACCGCCGCCTGTTGCACCCGACTGTCGACGGTGAGTTGGACGTCCGCCCCGTGCTTGGCGCCACGAATGCGTTGCAACAGCGGCTGGGCGCCGTAGTCGCCACCCAGGAAGTTCGTGAATGCCGCTTCGATGCCCGACGCGCCGAGCTGCTGCGATGCGTAGCCGACGACGTGCGGGGCGAGGGTGCCCTTGGGATACACCCGCCGGTATTTCGTTTCGCCTCCACCGTCGACCTTCACGCTGCGAGCGAGCACAACGCCGTCGGCCGTGATGATGCGGCCGCGGTCGATCTTGCGCTGACTCTCGTACAGGTACGGGTTGTCGACGCGTGACGCGAGCGAGGACGCACGGACGACCTGCCACCAGCCGAGGAATCCGGCGAGCAACGCGAACGCGACGATGATCCCGACGTACAGGCGTTGGATCGACCGGTTCACGAGCCCGCGCCCACGAGTGGCCGACGGGTGCGCTCACTGATGATGAGCAGCAGTGCGACGGCCGCGAAGTTGGTGACGATGCTCGATCCGCCGTAGCTCATGAACGGCAGCGTCACCCCGGTCAGGGGCACGACGCGCACGATGCCTCCGATGATGACGAAGGTCTGCATCGCGAAGATCGTCGTCAGCCCGGCGGCCAACAGTTTCGAGAACCCGTCGTTGGCCTGCGCCGCGATCACGAAGCCGCGATGAATGAGCAGCAGAAACGTGATGAGCACGGCGAGTGCGCCCACATAGCCGAGCTCGTTGCCCACGGCGGAGAAGATGAAGTCGGTGCGAAGCTCCGGAATGATGGTGGTCCCGTTCTCACGCAGCAGGCTGCCGTTGCCGAACCCGGGGCCGAGCACGCCGCCGTCGCCCAGGGCGTACAGGGACTGCACCGTCTGATACCCGAGTCCACGAGTGTCGTCGAACGGCGAGAGCCACGCGCTGACGCGTTCCTGAATGCGTCCGACGGACATGAAGACGATCACGGCCCCGATCGCGAACAGACCGAACCCGATGGCCGGGTAGGCCGAGCGTCCGGTGGCCAGATAGAGCATCGCGAGCAAGATCCCCAAGAACAGCAGCGCGGTGCCGAAGTCGTTCAGCACGACGATGGTGAGCAGCGCGACACCCACGAACATCAGGCCGGGCGCCAAGTGGCGCAGCGCCGGAACCGGCACACCGAGCATGCGGGTGGTCGGAATGGCGAGCACCTCGCGACGGTCGCGCAGATACGCCGCAAGAAAGATGACGAGCAGGACCTTCGCGAACTCGCCCGGCTGGATGGACTGCCCGAACCCGATGGGGATCCACAGCTTCGCGCCGTTGACGTACGTGCCGAACACCATCGTGGCAATGAGCAGCCCGACCGCCGCCAAGCCCGTCAGATAGGTGTAGTTCTGCAGGACGTGGTGATCGGGAAGGAACACCAGGAACCCGATCACGACGGCACCGCCGACGGCAACCCACAGCACCTGGTCGGCCGCCGATGACGGACTGAGACGCGACAGCTCCACCAGCCCCACCGCGATGAGCGTGGCGACGATCGGCAGCAGATACGGGTCGGCGTGCGGCGCGCGAATGCGAAGGGCGATGTGCATGGCCAGGAAGACGCCGACCACCGATCCCACGCCCACGAGGTTCGCCGACGTGTACCGACCGGCGGCTGCGGTGGCGACCGTGCCAGAGCCGATCAAGCCGAGGAGGACCGGCATGGCAAGCAACCAGGCCTCCCGTGTGCGGCGGCCGGTCACCGCGCGCTCGTCGACGCCTTCTTCACCGGAGCGGGACGTGGAAGCTCCAGCACGGCGATCTCGGGCAGACCGTATCGCCAGATCAGACTCGTGGCCTGGAGCACGGCCTTCCCCTCCCCATGGACGTCACCCGACATCGCCGCGGGTTCGGCGCGACGGACCACGTCCGCGCTCACCCCGGTGTCGGCCCATGACGAGTAGAGACTGATCCCGAGGAAGGAGCCGGGGAGCCCGTGGTAGATGTGCGCCGTGGTGTGCCCGTCGCGCGTGTCGACGAAGAACACGCGCGAGGCGGCCCATGAGCCGAAACCCGCGATCAGGATGAGCGCCGACGCGATCACCACCAGCAGTGGCCGGCGACTGGGGCGTCGGCCGCGTGCATGGGATTCGAGCAGCACGGGGCGAAGACCCTGTCCTGACGGCTCGGCCCGTGGCGCCGCGATCTCCGAGGTCGGCGCGTCGGACCCGCCCGACGGCGACGGCGCACCGACGACCGGGATCTCAGACGTGTGTGAGCGCGGCTCGTCCACCACGACGGGGGTCGTGTCGTCCCCCAGCCGGCCGAGCACGACCGTGATGTTGTCCGTTCCACCGCCCGCGATCGCCGCCTCCACCAGCGCGTCGGCTGCGCTTCGAAGCGACCGCGCACCCGACACGATGCGCACGATGTCGTCGGCGTCGACCATCGTGGTGAGTCCGTCGCTGCACAGGAGCACCACGTCGCCGGACTCGAGCGCCAACGGGACCCGGTCCACGGCCACGTGCACCTCGGCGCCCAGGGCGCGGGTGATGATGTTGCGCGACGGGTGGCGCTCGGCCTCCTCGGCACTCAGCTGTCCTTGGCGCACGAGCTCACCCACGAGGGAGTGATCCTCGGTGACCTGACGGATCTGCCCACCACGCATCACATAGGCGCGTGAGTCCCCGACGTGCAGGGCGGTGACCCCGTCCTCACCAACCAGGACGGCGGTGACCGTGGTTCCCATGCCCGCGTGGTCGGGGTCGGCCTGCGACAGCTCGCGGATCTCCCTGTTGGCGTCGTCGATCGCCTCGACGACCTGCTCCACGGATGGCGCCGGACCGGTGCGCGACAGGGCGTCCACCGTCATCTGCGCCGCCACCTCGCCGGCCTTCGCGCCGCCCATGCCGTCGGCGACGGCAAGCAGGGGAGCCACCGCAAATGCCCGGTCCTCATTGTGCGCGCGGACGAGACCGGTGTCCGAAAGCTGCGCGACTTCGACGAGGCGCAGAACCATCCGACTACTCCTCGTAGCGCAGCGTGGTGTCGCCGAAGACCACTTCGTCGCGCACCTTGAGCTGCGTCGGGCCGTCGATCTTGCGTCCATTCACAAACGTGCCGTTGGTGGAGCCCAGATCCTCAATGAAGAAGAACTGCCCGTCAGGGAAGATGCGCTGTCTCTTATACACATCTCCGAGCCCACGAGACTAAGGCGAATCTCGTATGCCGTCTTCTGCTTGAAAAAA
>CALMXK010000143.1 GCA_937871165.1 uncultured Actinomycetes bacterium | reverse complement strand
TTTTCAAGCAGAAGACGGCATACGAGATTCGCCTTAGTCTCGTGGGCTCGGAGATGTGTATAAGAGACAGTTGCCACACCGCCCTCGAACGTGACGATCGCGCCGTCCTGTCGACGCACCGCGAACTCGCTCGGCGCGTCGCTGTCCTTGGTGCCCTTCGGCAGCAGCAGCCACTTGGCCATGCGCGGGTGAGCTCGAGCCGCACCGAGCGCGTAGTTGACGGCCTCTTGCCGCAGCTTCTTGTTTGGCGCGATGACGAGCGCCACGGGCCGCTGTCCTGGCCGCACCATCGACAAGTCGCACGTGAGCATCAGGTGAAGCAGGCGCAGCGAGATGAGCGCATAGGTCTTGCCGCCCCGTCGCCCGCAGACCGCCACGAGCGTCGAGCGCAGCACCGCGTCGATGGGCCCGACCACGCCGCCGAAGAGCAACCGAGCAAGTGGCGTATCGGGCACGTGCTCTCCGTCGTAGACCACGCCAGCCACGAGGCGCTGCGCAGGGTACGCGTCCCAGTCGATGCCGCACCACTCCGCCGCAAACGTGACGAAGCTTTGCGGGACCGGCGCGGAGTCTCGCTGCCGCCGCACGTACTCCGCGATTAGCTGCGCTTCATCCATCAACCGGCTGCGGCTGTCCCATGGCGTGACGGAACAACCATCGCCTCACACGCAGGCGCCAGACATCGCGCTCTGTCACTGCTCCTGCTCCTTCCTCCACCCGAGCTTCTCCAGCGACGCAGTGAGCTCCTCGTCGCTCATCTCCGCGGCCTTCACTTCGTGCTTCTGCGTCGCGGGCGCTAGTCGGTCCAGCACCAGCTTCGCCGCAGCGATGCGCTCGCCTGGCTTGCGGAGAGCCAGCGCGATGGCGTCGCATGCCTCGTGCGCGAGTGACGCGATGCGGTCGTGCACGTCGTCGGCCCAGATGCGCGACGCGAGCGATACACGGTCGCGGAACGGTTGCTCGCGCAGCCATCGGTGCACGGTGTTGCGCGTGACGCCGGCTTTCTTTGCAGCCCGCATAACGGTGCTGCCACTTGCGAGAGCGAGCGCCGCCACCTCTCGGGCGACTGATTCTGCCCCATTCTGCCCTGTCATCACGCCACCTTTGCTTTCCAAGCCTTCTTGTCCTTGTGCTTGGCCTCCCAGCCCGCGCTCTGGCCTGCCCGAAAGCCCTTGCCGGCCTGCTCGCCCATGCTGCGGAGCTGCCCGACGTACGCGAGTAAGACGCCGTCCTTGTACATCTCGTACCCGGTGCAGCCGCGCATCGCCTCCCAGGCGGCTGACACGTCCTCGTGCGTGGAGACGACCTCGCCTCTTGCATTCGTGATCACGTACGTCATGTGTCGAACCCTCTCAGGTCTTCGAGTACTCTAATCTGCGCGATGGGGTCGCCTTCCGCGAGAGCCCTGGCCGCCTCGTCGAGCGCGGCGCGCATGATGGCCAACGCAAACGTGCCGGCCGGTCCGATCTCCACGTAGACCGGCATGATGTGGTCTCGAATGCGAGCCATCTCCGCGACGATTGCTTCGGGTAGTGACGTGCTCATCGCTCCTCCGGCTTGGTCAAACTGAGAACGTACCGATCCATGCGGCGGGCCTTTCTGAAGGCGTCCCGCTGCTTCGCGTCTTGGCCCAGCCCAGTCGTCAGCGCCTCGTCCAACCAGCAATCGCTCGCGTGACCAATCGACGGCGCGCTGAAGTCGCGGTGGTCCTCGTTTGCGTCGAACCTGCGGCCCCCACACGCGGGGCACGCGTCGACCAGTTCGCTCTCGTAGCCGCCCATGTCGAGCAGCCACGCGCCTTCCCACTCGATGTCCAGAAGCAAGAGCAGTTGCTCCCATTGCCACGCGAGGCTTCGTTCCTTCTGATCGCTCATCGCTTCTCCTCCTTCGCGCGCGGCACCTTGAAGCCGTCGCGCTCCCACTGCCTCGCCTTGGCCGCCTCTTTGCGCAGCGCCGCCATGATGCCGGTCTTCGACGCCCGGAGCACTTCGCCAGGCACGGTTAGCAGCATGTACCGCTTCGGCATGATGCGAATCTCGAGCGCGTCGTCGTTCTCGGAGTGCGCCACCGAGACGAAGAACTCGTAGTCGAGCATCGCCGCGAACCAGTCGGCGATGCCTTGATAGCTTGTGCTCACGCCGCCCGTCCTTTCGCCGCCTGCACGAACGCGACGGCTTCCTCGACACTTCGCACGGTCGCGACGCAGCACCCTGCCGCCTTCGCCCGTGCGAGCCATTCCGTCTGCGCGGGCCGCTCCTTGCCCCTCGCTGTTTTGATTTCGAGCCCTAGCAGCCTGCCCCCTGGCAGGTAGCCGACCAGATCGGGCGTGCCTTCCGGTGCCAGGTGCATGTAGCCGCGCTTCACGGGCACCTTGCCGCATTGCTCGCGCCAGACCACCAGGCCCAGGGCCGTCAGCGCGTCGCGGATCGCCTTGGCCAGCTCCGTCTCTGCTTTGCTGGTCATGTGCCTGGCCTCCAATACTTCATCCGCGTGAGCACCCAGTCGACGCCCTCATCGAGGGGGATGCGCTGGCCTTCCTGCGCCGCGAACCACACGCCGTTCGGCAACACGGTCGCCGTCACGCGCCCTGTCGACGTTCGGTCGACGACGACCGTCCGAGGTCGAACCACGCTCCAGACCAAGTCGTGCATCGTGCTTGCGTTGACGATCACGTCGCCTCCTTCTTGGCCTCGACGCGCCCGACCGCACACATGCGCTTGACCAGATCGACCGCGGAGAGCTTGAGCTCCTCGGTCGTGCTTTTGAGTGCGTCCCACGCGGCGTCCCACGCGGCGTCCCACGCGGCGTCACTCGCGGCGGCCCTCGCGGCGGCCCTCGCGGCGTCACTCGCGGCGGCCCTCGCGGCGTCCCTCGCGGCGGCCCTCGCGGCGGCCCACGCGGCGTCACTCGCGGCGTCACCCGCGGCGGCACTCGCGGCGTCCCTCGCGGCGTCCCTCGCGGCGTCCCACGCGGCGTCAATCGCGGCGGCCCACGCGGCGGCCCACGCGGCGGCACTCGCGGCGTCCCTCGCGGCGGCCCTCGCGGCGGCACTCGCGGCGGCACTCGCGGCGGCACTCGATTTCTTCGCCTCCTCCAGCACTGGCCGGCAGGGTTTGAGGTCGTCTGCGTTTTTGATTTCGGGTAGCGACGCGACTGCATCGGCGTGCTCGGTGAGCTTCGCGACGCGCAGCCATGCCGCAGTGCGGACGCGGATGTCCCAATCGACAGCCATCCACACGCGCGTGAGACGAACCTCATCGTTCGCGGGCTTGGTGTTCAGGAGCAACGGAATGAGCGGCCGCAGAAGTCGCGTCCTCACTTCATCGTCTTTGATGTTGTCGTTCCATGTCCGCATAAACGCGCCGATCGCCGGGCATGCGCACTGCGGATGGTCTGACCACGTCTCGCCGGCGAGGATGCTCACCCACTCCATCACGCACGCCTCTGTGGCCTCGGTGACCTCCTTCTTCGCCTTGTGCTTTCCGGGAAAGATTCGGACCTTCTCGATGTCGATGCTCATTTGCTCTCCTTCTTGGCCTCGCAGCGGACCACGAGCGCCCCCTCACGAATGCGCCTGGCCACTCCGCCGCCGTACTTCGCCGCAAGTTGTTCCATTGTTTCACCTGTAGTTATCCACGTTTGAAGGTCGTCCGCATGTCGTGACAGAAGCACGTCGGGGACCGCGTTGTTCTGCGTTTGACGCTCCTGGCCAATGTCGTCGACGAGCAGCAGGTTCGCCGACATGGCCGCCTCGACGATGGGCGCCTCTCCGGAGCCGGCCGGATGTTGGATGCGCGCGAGCCCCAGCGCGAAGGCGTCCACGTACCGCACCAGACGTACGCGCTTGTCGTACAGGCTCCGCATCGCCGCGATGGCCAGGCTCGTCTTCCCAGAACCGGGCGGACCCATAACAATTACGGGACCTTGGTGGTTTTCGATGGCCCTAATTGCCTCCTCGACAGTCGCCCTAGTTCCATCTTTGCGAACCGGCCGACAGCGCGAAGCCATCTCAGCGGCCCCAGGACGCGCCCAGAGGAACCGTTTGGGCACCAACCCCGTCCAGCGGTCCTCGTGAGCTCTACGGGCCCGTTCCGTGTCACGGCGGGCCTCTTCCTCCATGACCCTGGCGAGCTCTTCGTCGCTGAGCGGGTTTGGGAGGTTCGCCAGACCGACCGCGAACAGGTTCTCGAGTTCTTCATCGCCGCTCACTGGTCACCCCCGGTCTTGCCTAGCGTCTCGCCGTAGCCGGGTTGCATCCACGGCGCGGTCATGTCCGTCGGCTGCACGTGCTTGCCGGCCGGCTTCGTTGCTCCGCGCGCTGCGTCCCTCGCCGCATCGCGCTTCTCGAATTGCGCGCCCTTGCGGAGCCAAGAGCGAGCCTCTGCGCTCCAGTCCGAGCTCGTCACGCCCTTGCGCCTCACCCAGTCGGCGAAGTCGGCCCAGAGCTCGGCGGTGGGCAACGTGGGCCGGCCGCCCGTGGCCATGCGGACCGACTCCACCAGGCCCGCGAACGTGGTCTCGAAGCCGTCAGGAATGTCACTCGACGTGGGGCGCGCCGAGCTTGCCTCGGCGACCAGGCGCAGCCCCCTGGAACGTGGATCCAGATCAACCACAGGTTTCACCTGAGTGATCTCTTCTGGTACGGGATCGGGATCGGGTCCGGGAGAGGGCGAAGTCACACCGAAGCTTCGCGGAGTCTTCGCGGTGTCTTCGCCCGAAGATGCGCGCGAAGGGTTGGGGGCCTTGACGCGCTTCTCGTGAGACTTCTTGGCGCGGTCCTTCCCGGATTCCCGTTGCTTTAGAACGCTTTCGCGCGACGGGTTGTAGACCAGGAAGTCCTTCAGCCACCATCCGCCGCGCTCCTCGTCCTCGGCCCAGAGGCCGACGGCGACGAGGTTGGCGATGAAGCCCTCGGCGTGAACGGTCACATCTTCGAGCGCATTGAACGCGCGATCGCCCATCGCCTTCGGCGAAGATGCGGCGAAGATGCACTCGGTCTTCGCCGAAGACATGTCGAAGAGGCAGGCCGCCCGCTGGTACGGGATGAACCCATCGGTGAGGTTGCGCGCACACCAGGTGATGGCGGCCACGTGCAGGGCGAAGCCGAAGAGCCCCACGCGGGCGATCTTCGGGTTGTCCAAAATAGCGTCGTCGAGACGTGCCCAAACCATCAGACGGCTCCTTGTGCAGCAGGGGTTGTGACTTGCGCTTGCGGGCGCAGTGCAGCGACGTCGCCAACGATGCGCGCCCAGCGCTTGCGGGCCGCCATCGCGCTCGTGTGATGGATGCCGAGCAGCCGCCCCACGCGGGGGTAGCTGCGGACCTCGTCGTAAAGCTCGTAGACAAGGTGAGCGCGCGCCTCGGCAACGTCGGCGCTCCGGTTGTGCGAGAGGACGTCAACCAGGGTCACGCCGCGGTGTCGGGCCACGACCGCGTTTGCGACGGCGAGCAGGCCGCGCAGCTCGAGCTCGTCTTGCAGGTCGTACTCGCGCCTGCGGGGCGTCTTGAGCATCACTTGCCACCCCCAAACATGGCGACTTGACCCCTGCGCGCGTCAGTCATGGATAGGCCCTGCTCCTCGGCGCGTAGGCGCTCGCATGCGAGCTCGAAATACTTGGGCTCGCGCTCGATGCCGATGAAGCGGCGACCAAGGCGCAGGCACGCGACGCCCGTGGTTCCGCTGCCTGCGAATGGGTCGAGGATGGTCTCGCCGGCGTCGGTGAAGTCCGCGACGAGTGCGAGCATGAGTCCGACCGGCTTCTGGCTTGTGTGCTCGCGCGGGTTTCGTCCGCCGCGATTCAGCACGGTCGGGAACTCGTACACGCCCTGTTTACCGCCGCCGTTCCATCGTTTGCGGCCAGGCTGATGTGCGAGGTTGATTGGCTCGAAACTTTGAGCCGGCCGGTCGCCACTGAATTGGGGCGCGCCGTTCAGCCGGCGCCACTCCATGACCCGACAATGGTCGAGTCCCGCGGCGCTCAGCGACGTGCGCCATAGCCACGCGCTTTCGGCGTCGGAAAACGCCATCACCCAGCGACGAGCGAGCCGCGCAAATGATGCGGCGCACCCACGACGAAGGATCGGGCGCAGATGCTCAAACCCGAGGTCAACCGACCTGCGGGTGCGACACCCGAACTCGGCAGCATCAGGCATACTGTTGCGGCCACTCGAACGGACGCTCGCATGTACGACGCGGGAGTACGGCGGATCGGTGATCACATGGTCGACCTTCTCGAGCGTCGCCATCACATCGAGGCAATCGCCTAGGTGCATCGTCCAGCCGTTGCCCGACTCGACGCGGCTCATCGGCGCACCTGCTTCCTGGCCTTTGCTCGTGCGCGAACCGCTCGCATACGAACTCGGTCGCACTCACGGCATTTGCGGTGCGTCCCGCCACTGCGCCTCACTTCTACGAATGTGTTCGCCTCGTCATACGCGTGACCTCTCGGGCAATGCGTCTTGTCCGCCCAATGCTGCCCCGTTAGCCCACGCCGGGTGTTCTCCGCGCTCGTGACAGGCTCCAAGTGCGCCGGATTGATGCACGCTCGATTCCGGCAAAGATGGTCAAGCTCTAAACCCTCTGGGATAGGGCCGATGATCGCCTCATACGCGACCCGATGCGCTCGTCGCGGTCGCCCACCAATCCTGACTTGGCCATAACCGCCGTGGTTGCGGGCGCCGAGCCACACCCAACAGCCGCCAACGTGGTCGATGCGGCGCAACAGCCGATCGATAATCGACTCGACGCGGCTCATCGCTTTACCTCAAACGTGCGGACGCGGACCAGCTTGCCGCCGTGATGCCTAGCGATGTCCTCAGCCGCGTCGCGCGATAGCCATCGGGTGCGGTCGCAGCGCAACGTCCACCCCCACCACCCGGTGGGACTAGCAAGGCTAAGCCAACGCCCGGCACGCTTTATCACCCACGCCTCGGAGACCAACACGCGCTTCCTTGGCGGTGTGCAGAACCAGCCGGGCGTGATGCCAGGCACCACGCGGTTGCAGCCAGGACACGGTACAACCATGCGGGTCATGGCTGCACCAACTCCCTGGCCTGCGCAATGGCCTCCACGAGCGCCGAGGAGTTTCGGAGCGCGCTCGTGCCTCTGTCCGCATCCCATGCGGCCAGAATGGCGCGCAGGGCGTCGTGTGCATCGCCCGCCGCCTTGCTTGCAAGGCGCCACTGAGCCACCACCACATCACGGCACTCGGTCGTGTCGTGCTCGTCGTCCGCATGCGCGTAGCCGCCAGGGGAGGAGAACAGAACGCCGCAGATGGCACACGGCCGCAGCGCGCCGCTCATCGCCGCCCCCGCTTGCCATCGCGCTCCAGCACTTCGACACGGCGCCGAAGCGTGGCGTTCTCGCAGAGCAGGTCACGCTTTTCCGTCTCGAGGGCGCCGCACTTGTCGGAAAGCTCGTTCGCGCGGCGCTCCAGCCTCGACTCTTTTTCCACCAGCTCGCGAATGCGGCCCCACGTGGTCGTTGCCGGGTCGTCGTCCGACGGCTGCTCTTTGGAGACGTACGGCCCCGCGACTTGCCCCGGCTCGAGCTTGGCCCACTGGGACCAGTGGAGCGGGTTCATGACGAAGACATAGCCGCCCGTCATCTTGCGTGGGATGGCCATCAGAAGCCCCGGGCGCACGTTGGGGTCCGCGATGAGCTTGATGTGCTCGGGCTCGCTGGCCGCGTGTGCCGCGCGCCCGGGCTCGATGGGGGCGAGCTCGTCGGTGGGCCACCACTGACGCACACTCGCGTCTGCCCAGCGCACGCTCACAAGGTCGCCGTCCAGCTCAATGACGTGCCCATTGGTAAGCGTCGGATACTTCGTCGAGCGCACCCAGTCGCCGACCGCAAAGCGCGCGGTCATGACGCCCTCCGCTCACCGGTGCCCATCAGCCACTCAACGGTCACCCCGAGCGCCCTGGCAAGGGCTTGCACCGTCTCGTACTGTAGACGCTTGCGCTCGCCCCGCTCGATCTTACCAGTGTGCCCCGAGTCCGCGGCGCCAATGGCTCGGTCCACGTCTCTCCTCGTCAGCCCTGCCCGTTCGCGGGCGCGTCGCAGTCGGATCGCGATACTCATCGGACGAGTGTCCCGCAGCCTCAGCTATTCGTCAAGTGGGAGGCGTTGCGAAAATAATTTGCGGCGCGCGCTTGACGGATCGCCTCGCGGTGGGTACAGTGGTCCCCATGAGCCCGACGCACCGCACGACAGTCCAAATCCCCGTCTCGTATCTCCGTCGCACGGTCGCTGCCCTTGCAGCCGCCGACAAGGCATCCGACCGCTACCACCGCGCAGGGGACGCCTACGTCAACTCGCTGGCGCTGGTCGGCTACTCCGACTCCGCCGAGTTGCGCGCGTCTGCCGAGCGAGCCACGGAGGCGATGCTTGACGTGCGCGCCGTGGCTCTCAGCACGTCGCGCCAGCTCCTGCGAGTGATGCTCAGCTCGGCGGAGCTCGACCTTGAGGCCCTCGTCAACGCGCACAACGTCGGCGAGCTCGACACGCTCTTGGCCGCGAGCATTCGCGCAGAGGCGGCCGAATGAGCCTCGCCGGCCTGGACGAGTGGCTCACGGCCACGCCGCCCGAGTACGAGGACCGGGAGGGCGCGGAGATATGCCCGCCGTGCATGGGCACGGGCGAGGTCTCCCGCGTCGTGCACGGCAAGTGGAGTGCCGGGCTCGGAGGCGAGCTCGCCTACTTCGAATGTCCATCCTGCGACGGCGAAGGTCGCCGCTGATTCGCTGATTCCCGTCTGCGCTTGACTCGACTCGAGCGCAGCAGGGAGGCACCGAACATGAGCACCAATGCAATGACGACGACTGAGCGAGACGATTACCAAGGGCTAACGATGATGGTCAGCCCTGCCGAGGCGCTGAAGCGCGTCCAGGAACTGCAAGCCTTCGTTGCTGCGGTGATGGTCCGCGGCGTCGACTACGACGTGATTCCCGGCACCGGCACCTGTCTCTTATACACATCTCCGAGCCCACGAGACTAAGGCGAATCTCGTATGCCGTCTTCTGCTTGAA
>CALMXK010000142.1 GCA_937871165.1 uncultured Actinomycetes bacterium | reverse complement strand
CCACGTCCGCCCCGACCTCCTCTGCCACGTCGTCGCCCGTAGCCACGGGTACGCCGTGAACCCGGGCGCGACGGTTGCCGACGGCTCGCTGCTGTTCGCCGTCCCCATCGCCGTGGCCGCAGGTCTGGTCTCGTTCCTGTCGCCGTGCGTGCTGCCGCTGGTGCCGGGCTATCTCTCGTTCATCACCGGCCTCACCACCGACGCCGAGCTGGCGGAACGCAAACAACGGGTCATCGCCGCGACGGCGACGTTCGTGCTCGGATTCGGCGCCATGTTCGTCGCGCTCGGCGCGGGTGCGGCGCTGTTCGGCGACGTGCTGCTCACCAACCGCCGAACGCTCGAAGTGGTGGCGGGCATCTTCCTGGTGCTCGCCGGGTTGCTGTTCGTGGGGGTGCGCATGCCACTCGCCGTGGTCCGCGAACGGCGCTTCCACCTGCGCGGACGACTCGGACCGCTCACTCCCCTGGTGGCGGGAGCCGCATTCGCGGTCGGATGGACCCCGTGCGTCGGCCCGACACTCGCCGCCATCCTCGCGCTGTCGGCCCGCGGGGCCAACCCTGCTCAGGGAGCGGTGCTCCTCGGGGTCTTCTCGGTCGGCCTCGGCATCCCGTTCCTGCTGTTCGGCCTGATGTTCACCCAGGCGGTGTCGGTGGCGACGGCGATGCGCACCCACAGCCGACGGGTCATGCAGGCATCAGGCGCACTGTTGGTCGTGTTCGGCGTACTGCTCGCCACCGGTCAGCTGACCGCGCTCACCGCCCGCCTGACTGGAGTCGGGATCGACCTCTGACGTTGGTCACCGCTAGGCGACCGAGTGCACGCTCTCGGCGACGCGATCGGCCTCATAGCTTGAGCGCACGAGCGGACCGGACTCCACGTGGGCGAGCCCCGCGGAACGTCCCATGACCTCGAGCGCGCGGTACTCGGGCATCGCGTAGAAGCGCTCGACCGGCAAGTGCTCATCGGACGGACTCAAGTATTGGCCCACCGTCACCAGGTCGCTGCCCACTGAATGCAGGTCGCGGAACACCTGGGCGATCTCCGGAAGACGCTCGCCAAGGCCGACCATGATGCCGCTCTTGACGACCATGCCGGCACGGGTTCCGCGCTCAAGCAGCTCAAGGGTGCGTTCGTACCGGGCGCCCGGACGGACACGCTTGTAGAGGCGCGGCACCGTCTCGGTGTTGTGGTTGAGCACGTCGGGGGCGGCATCGATCACGACGTCGAGCGCATCCCAATTGCCGCGCAGATCCGGGATCAGCACCTCGATCTTGGCATCGGGCAAGCGTCGACGAAGCGCCGCGATCGTGTCGGCAAAATGTTGGGCGCCGCCGTCGGGCATGTCGTCGCGCGCAACTGCGGTGACAACGACGAAGCGCAGGCCCATGGCCGCGGCCGCGTCGGCGACGCGCTCCGGCTCATCCGGGTCCGGCGGCGCGAGCGGCTTGGCACTCATCACGTTGCAAAACTTGCATCCGCGCGTGCACCGCTCGCCGGCGATCATGAACGTGGCCGTGCCACGGCTCCAGCACCGCGAGATGTTGGGGCACGCGGCCTCTTCGCACACCGTGTTCAGCGCGGTCTTGCGCATGAGCGACTTGACCTCGACGAACGCCGGGCCGAAGCTTCCCTTGCCGATGACCCACCGCGGCAGCCGCCGCCGGTCGGTCAGCTGGCCGAGCTCGTCCTGCGGGACGTCCACCAGATCGAGCAGATCCGGCGTCCCCGATCCGACGACGCGACCGTCGCCGAATACGACATCGGGCACCCATCCACGATCGTGCGCGGCGACGGTGGCCGCCATCAACTCGTCGGAAGGTGTCCCGTCAACACGAAAGCCGCGTTCAAGTTCCACCCGACCAGGGTACTCGTCGGCGCCCGATGATCGCCCATGTCGCGGCATTTTCGGGGCGAGTGACATTGCAGCGGCACGGCCCGCACCACTAGGCTCCGGCGCCATGGTCCTTTCCGATCGCACGATCAAAGAACAACTCGCCGCCGGTCGACTCATCATCGACCCGCTTGACGAGTCCCTGATCCAACCGTCATCCGTGGATGTTCGGGTGGCCGGCAAGTTTCGCGTGTTCGCGAACAATCGCCAGCCGTACATCGATGTCCGTCACCCGTCGGAGGATCTGACCGACGTGGTGCAGATCGTCGGCGACCAGCCGTTCATCCTCCACCCCGGCGAGTTCGTGCTCGGCACGACCCTGGAGCGCATCGGCATCCCGAACGACCTGGTGGCACGGCTTGAGGGCAAGTCCAGCCTGGGCCGTCTGGGACTGCTTATCCATTCCACGGCGGGCTACATCGATCCGGGCTGGTTCGGCGACATCACGCTGGAGCTGTCGAACGTGTCGCGCCTCCCGATCACGATCTACGCCGGCATGCGGATCGGCCAGCTGTCGTTCCAGCAGTTGACGACACCGGTCGACAACCCCTACAGCGGCAAGTACCAGGGGCAGGAGGGCCCGACCGCAAGTCGCGCCCACCAGGACTTCAAGTAGTCGTCAGGACCGTCGCCGGGGACGCTGGTCGCCCTGGGGACGAAGACGAAACGCGGCGATGGCGCCGCCGATCAGGGCCGCGAGGATGAATGCGCCGATGTGCCATTCCCAATCGGACCGCCCACCGGGAACGAACCCGGCGCGATCAGGACCGCCGAAGAACGACACCGCCCACGTGAGCAGCACGAACACGGTGTAGAAAATCGCGCCGGCCACGGCGCCGAGCAGCGCGTGCAGGATGCGCCGCTCCTCCGAGCGCACACCGGCGAGAAACCCCGCCAGCGCAAACAGGGCGATCGCGATGGCCAGGTTGATGCGCCCCGGATGATCGGCGGCGACGACCAGGCCGACGCCGGCCATCAGCGCACCCCATCCGACTGCCATCCACTCGACGCGCCTCACTGTGATCCCTGTTTCATAGGGTCATGCTACCCTCGTGCCACACAGGTACTCCCGTGAGAGAGGGGCCCATCAATGGGTCAGGTCGGTTGGCCACAGCTGTTGATCGTGCTGGTGATCGTGCTCTTGGTGTTCGGCGCAAAGCGCCTGCCAGAGGTTGGCCGCAGCCTCGGCTCCGGTATGCGTGAGTTCAAGGACGGCGTCAAAGGCCTCGACGACACCGACGACACCACGGTCTCCCAGCGCCAGCTGACCGACGGTGAGGACGCCGACACCGCGGGCCGCAGCTGACGTGATCCGCCTGCGGGCGGAGTGGGTGGTACCGGTCTCCGGCGCGCCGATCGCCGACGGGACCGTCGTTGTGGACGGACGACACATCGTCGCGGTCGGTCCAAGCGGCGCGATCGCCGACGTCTACGAGGGCGTCCCGGAGCGCGATCTCGGCGCCGTCGCGCTGACTCCCGGCTTCGTGGACGCCCACTGCCACGTGGAATGGAGCCTCTCGCCGCATGCGGGACCGTGCACCGACGGATTCGCCGCATGGCTCGAGCGCATTCTCCGTCGCGGCTCGGCCATGCAGCCGAACGACTTCCTGGTCTCCGCGCGCAGCGGGGTGGCGTCGGCGCTGTGTGCCGGTACCACGCTGATCCTGGACGCCGGACCAACGGGCGCAGGAGCGCCGGCGGCCGACGAGCTCGGGCTGCGTGCGCACGTCCACCTGGAGGCGTTCGGCCGCGTCAGCGATGAGGAAGCGGCGGCGCAGGTCGCGCAATTTGCACCGCGCGTGTGCGCCCTCGATGCCGATCGGGTGCGTGGCGGGGTGTCGCCGCATGCGCCGTACACCGTCGACCCCGCACTGTGGCGTGCTCTGGCGGACCATCCCGATTTGCGCCAACGTCCCTGGATGACCCATGTGGCGGAGTCGGAGCAGGAACGCGCCGCCATCGCCGGCGACGGCGGCCCGCTGACCGCGTTCTTCGACACGCGCGGATCGCGTCCCGGCATCTGGCCGGGGACCGGTTCGGTGATCGCTCGACTTGCCGCCAATGGCGCACTGCGCCCCGGCCTGGTGGCCGCGCACTGCGTCGTGCTCGACGACGGCGACCGCGAGCTGCTTCGTGCACACGGTGTCGGCGTTGCGCACTGCCCGGTGTCCAACGCGGATCTCGGGGTCGGTACACACGATTTGGCAGCGACCCGCCGCGAGGGCGTGGCCGTCGGCTTCGGCTCCGACAGCCCCGCGACCGCCGGGCGCTATGACGTTCGGGCGATCGCCCAGGCAAGTGCGGATGACGACCCGAACGCCCGTCTGTGGCTTGCCACGATGGGCGGCGCACAGGTTGCCGGTCGGTCACATGAGCTCGGGACACTTGCGCCGGGACGACTTGCGGACCTCGTCGCGATTGCCGTCGCACCGGGCACACGCGATCCCGTCGCCGCCCTGATGGACCCCGCCGCGCCGGTTGTCATGACGATGGTCGACGGCGAGACCGTCGTCCGCGACGGTGGCCTGGTGCATGGAGACATGGCCGCAATCCGGGCCGAGGCGGCAACCGTAGTGCAACGAATTGGTGCGTAAATCACAACGTTCGTGGTACCTTTGCGGGCGTGCTTCTCGACCAACAACGTACCCGCAAAATCACCCGAGTCGTCGCGATCATCATGGTCATCGGACTCGTCGGCGTGCTCCCGCTCATGTTGATCCAAATCATCTTTGGTGACAGTGGCCAGGGGGCGACACCGTCGACGCTGATCCAGGATGCCGAGGCGAAAGTCGCCAAGAATCCGAAGGACATCGCCTCCCTGGTGGCGCTTGCAGCCCAATACAAGAACGCCGGGCGCAACAAGGACGCCGAGGACACGCTGGAGAAGGCCGCCGACATCGGTCCGAAGAACGTCACCGAGCTGCGGATGCTGTTCGGCGGCTACGCGGCGGACACGGCGAAGCAGACCGCGATCGTTACGGCGTTCACCAAGAGCCACCCCAAGGACGCGGACGGCTGGATGCTTGCCGGGACGACCTCCGCAGCCGCCGGAGACACGCTCGGTGCGCGCCTTGCCTATCAGCGGGTCATCGCGCTCGCCGGCGCCACCAGCGTTCTTGGCAAGAGCGCCCAGGCCGGTATCGAGCAGCTGGCGACTCAAACTCAGGGGCAGATCGACCCGACAGCGCCTGCGACCCCGTAGGCGTTTTCGCGAGGCTGCTGGTACCATTCCGCGTCGCGGGCCGTTAGCTCAGCTGGTAGAGCAGGGGACTCTTAATCCCAAGGTCGAAGGTTCGATCCCTTCACGGCCCATCCGAAAACCCCGCCCCGGCGGGGTTTTTTCATTTCCGGGCCGCCGGCGTCAGTGGCCGGTGAGCGCCTCCAGATGTTCCGGATACCGCGCGCCACGGGCGGTGATCGTCCCTGCGGCTCGTTCGATCCTGTCGAGCTCGGGGCCGGTCAGGATGATCTCGGCCGCGGCGCGGTTCTCGTCCAGTCGGTGCAGCTTCGTGGTGCCCGGAATCGGAACGATCCACGGCGCACGCGAAAGCAACCACGCGAGTGCGATCTGCGCCGCCGTGGCCTCACGCGCCGACGCGACCGCTTGGAGAAGTTCCACGAACGCCACGTTTGCCGCCCGCGCGTCGGGTGCGAACCGTGGCAGTGTCGTGCGGAGGTCACCGGCGTCGAACACCGTGCGCTCATCGATCGCCCCGGTCAGAAATCCCCTGCCGAGTGGGCTGAACGGCACGAAGCCGATCCCGAGTTCCTCAAGTGTGGGGAGCAGTTCGTCCTCAGGTCGCCGCCACCACAGTGAGTACTCGCTTTGCACCGCCGCCACCGGCTGTACCGCGTGCGCGCGTCTGACCGACGCCACACCGGGTTCGGACATGCCGAAGTGCTTGACCTTGCCCTGCTCGATCAGCTCCTTGACCGTGCCGGCAACGTCCTCCACCGGCACCGCGGGGTCCACGCGATGTTGGTACAGCAGATCGATGGACTCGACCCCGAGACGCCGCAGTGACCCCTCCACCCCGCGGCGGATGGTGTCGGGGCGACTGTCGAGCTCCATACCCCGACCCGGGGAGTCGAGGTCGAAACCGAACTTGGTGGCGATGACGACCTGATCGCGAAACGGTGCGAGCGCCGTCCCGACGAGCTCTTCGTTGACGAACGGCCCGTAGACCTGGGCGGTGTCGAAGAACGTGACGCCTCGCTCGACCGCGGTGCGAAGCAGGGCGATCATCGTGTCCCGGTCGGCCGCAGGCCCATAGCCGGAGCTCATGGACATGCACCCGAGTCCAAGGGCCGAAACCGCCAGTCCATCGCCCAAGGTGCGCTGCTCCACGATGACCTCCGTCGGATCGATGCCACCGCGACCGCGGCGACAGACGCACACTAGTGCGGCCAGATGGCGATGAGGCACGACTCACGGTCGCGCACGACGCCGCCGGCCCGCGCGGGCTCAGTCCCCGCCGTCGTCGTCCAGGTCCGGAGCACACAGCACGAGGGCGAACGCGGGTTCCTCGTCGGTGCGCTCGCGTAGCACCTGCATGATGCGCGCCCAGTCGCCCGGGTCGGCCACCGCCGCGTCCTGCCAGTCGCTCCACACGAGGGCGGTCGGCTCGGTCAGGTCGGTCAGGCAGTCCCACAAGGCGTCGAGGTTCTGGCCGTAGTGGTCCGGAAAGGTCAGCGCCCGGCCGATGGCTGCGAGCACCTGTGCGTGGGTCACACCGCCGTCGCGCATCGTCGACACCCGCCATCCGGCGTGGCGCAGACGGTTGGCGGTCGCACCCGCGCGCATGTCGGTGCGCACGACCGCGCCGGCCGCGGCGCTTGCGAATGGATCGACGCTCATACGCGCACCCGCCTGAATGTCCGGTAGTGGTCGTCGGTGTAGAAGAACTGCCGGTCGTCGTCACCGGTCACGATGCGCCGGGCGCCACGGGTCGATGCGCCGGGGGGCGGCACCGTGTACTCGCGGTAGTAGCCGCGGGCATGATCGGGCAGGAGGCGCTCCCGGTTGCCGAACACCGCGCCGTCCTTGCTGTACGGATACGGGCCGCCACGCTCGATCAATCGCACCGTGTCCTGCGCCTGGCTCGGCAGCGCACCGAGGTCCACCCACCGCAGCCCCGATTCGGGGTCGGTGCGCCCAGCCGATGTGGCCGTCGTGGCCCGCGGGATGGTCGACGTGGACGACGGATCGGCCCCGTCACCGCCGCGCAGCAGCCCGACCCCCATGATCAGCACGACCACTCCGAGGACCGCGGCGACGATCCATCCGAGATTGGTGCGCCCGGACGGATGTCTCGGCTCGTTCACGCCCACGAGACTACCCGCCTGCGAACGGACTGGACCGCAGGCCGAGGGTGGCGCTATCGTGGCCTGTTCGATGGCCCGAACGATTCGACTGCGAAAGTGGCAGAAGGCAGCCCTGGATGCCTTCACGGCACGACCCGGGTCGGATTTCCTCGCCGTGGCGACGCCGGGCGCGGGAAAGTCCATGTTTGCGCTGGCCGCCGCCCGTCAGGAAATGGCGCGCCGCCCGCAGCGGCTCATCATCGTTGCGCCCACCCAGCACCTGCGGGTGCAGTGGGCCGACGCCGCAGAGAGCCTCGATCTGCACCTGGAAACCAGCTGGTCTGCGGCGGACGGCGGTCTTCCCCGCGACGTCCACGGGTTGGTGACCACCTACCAACAGGTCGCCACGAGCGCCACTGCGCTCGCCGAGATCGCGCGCGACGCCTTCGTGATCCTGGACGAGGTCCACCACGCCGGCGACGAGCGTGCCTGGGGCGAGTCGGTGCGATTGGCCTTCGCCACCTCGGCGACGCGACTGTCGCTCAGCGGGACGCCATTTCGCTCCGACACCCTTGCCATCCCGTTCGTCAACTACGACTCCGACGGCCTCGCCACCGCCGACGTGGAGTACGGCTACGGCAACGCCCTGACCGACGGCGGCGTTGTGCGTCCGGTGCACTTCCCGCGCCTGGACGGCGAGATGGAGTGGATCGGGTCCGACGGGCTGCAGACCTCGGCGTCATTCGCCGACGCGCTCGACTCGGTGGCGTCCGCGCAACGGCTGCGCACCGCGCTCTCGGCCGAGGGCGACTGGTTGCCACACGTGCTCGCCAAGGCGCACGATCAGCTGATGAACGTCCGCCAGACCCACCCGGACGCCGCGGGGCTCGTGATCGCCATCGACCAGGCGCACGCCAAGGACATCGCCTCCATCTTCCGCGATCAGCTGAAAGTGCCGGCGGTCGTTGCGGTGTCCGAGGACTCCGACGCGTCACGCAAGATCAGCGCCTTCGCCAACGACACGGCCCCTTGGATCATCGCGGTGCGCATGATCTCCGAAGGGGTCGACATCCCACGACTGCGCGTCGGGGTGTTCGCGACGACGACCACCACCGAGCTGTTCTTCCGGCAGGCCGTCGGCCGCATCGTGCGGTGGATCAGGGGCCTCGGCCCGCAGCCGGGGTACATGTTCGTGCCCGACGACCCGCGCCTTCGCCGCCATGTCCTGACCATCGCGGAGCAGCGTCGCCACAGTCTGCGAAAGCGCGACGAGAACGGCGAGATTGTGGAGGCGGACCCCACCGATCCGGCCGCCTTGGACGAGGTGCCCACCGGCGAGCGCGACGAGCAGCAGCTCTCCCTGTTCGCGGCGCTGTCGGCACGACCGATCGGCGAAGCCTCGTCACTGACGCCGGCCGACATCGGCCTGCACGTGGCGATGGACGACGGCGATTTCGTGGGACTCGACCTGGAACTGATCGACGTTCCGCATCTGCGCCCACCGGAAGCCGCAGCGGGCCTCAGTCCGCGGGAGCGCCGACGCATCCTGCGCGAGGCCAACCAGAACGCCGTCCGCGAGCTGTCGCGCGTCACCGGACACGGCCACGCCCGGGTCAACGCCGACCTGAACGCGCTGGTCGGCATCCGCAGCATCCAAGAGGCCACGTTGGATGAGCTCGCCGAACGGCGCATGAAGGCCGAGGCGTGGCTCGCCCGCACCCCACTTCGCCGAGGCGCCTGACGCACACGCCACGGGCGTGAACCGGGTTCAGCCGACCGGACAAGTGTCGGGTATGGAAACGTTCTCAGGAGTACGAACCCGAACAGGGGCTGCACCGGCAATGACCGACGACGCGATCATTCGACGCTCCTTGAGCGATCCCGCCGCGTTCGGCGAGATCTTCGACCGGCACTTCGTGCGCATCCACGGGTACCTGGCACGTCGCGCCGGGAGCCAGCTGGCGGACGATCTGGCGGGAGAGACCTTTGCCATCGCGTTCGCGGCGCGCGAGCGCTACGACTTGGACTACGAGAATGCGGCGCCCTGGCTGTTCGGCATCGCCACCAACGTGCTGCGTGGCAATCGGCGCGCATGGACCCGGGCGAAGCAGATGCTGGAGCACCTGCCGGTACACGTCCAGGAGCCGGGCGAGGACCGGTCGCTTGACGCGATGGATGCCAGGCGACGCGCCGCCACGCTCGGCCCGCTGTTTCGCCGGTTGTCCGAACAGGACACGGCCACGCTCCTGCTGTACGCCTGGGAGGACCTGACATATGAGGAGGTGGCGGCCGCCCTCGACATCCCGGTCGGCACCGTCCGCTCACGACTGAACCGCGTTCGCCGCACCGCCGCCGAACTTGGACTTGCAGACGACACCCGTGGAGATTCCCGATGAACGACTTCGACCAGATTCGCACCGCCCGTCCGGCTGTCGCGCCGCCGTCCGCCGAGGTGATGGCAGCGGCGAAGGCCGCGATGTGGTTGGCCGCGCCGTCGCGCGGAACGAGCTCCCCCGGCCATCGACGCCTGATCCGCATTCCGATCGCAATCACCGCACTCGCGGCGGCGACAGCGCTCGTGGTGACGTTTGTTCGCCTGTCCGACAACCGCACGGCACCGCCGACGGGAACCGGCACCGTCACCACGCCAACGCAGCCGGTCACGTCCGGACTCCCCGCACCGGTCACCCTCACCGATATCGGCGGGGCACGACTCGGAATGACGGCGACCGAACTCTCGCGAGTCTGGTCCACGAGCGTCGTCCCGGCCGGCGGCACGGGTCCGGACTGTCAAACCGCACAGTTCACCACCGGCGGGGTGCAGGGATTCGCGATCTTCTCGCAGGGTCGACTCGCGAGCCTGTGGTTCTCCGGCCCGGTCATGCGGACCGACCTTGGCATCGGTGTCGGATCCACGCTCGCCGCCGTACGCACTGCATATGCGCCGCTGACCGAGACCCGGAGTGAGTACAACCCCAAGGCGATCATCGCCTACTACGAACCCGGCGGGCCGGGCACCGCGGGCTTGCGGTTCAGCGTCAACCCCGAGGGGTCGGTCGCCGAACTCGCCTGGGGCGACAAGTCGATCCATCTGCTGGAGGGCTGTGCCTGAGCGCGATTGGGGACGCTCGCCCCGGGTGCCCGCGCACGGGTGGCGCTACCATCCGGGCGTGGCGTACGACGTCTCCGTTCTGACCTATGCGGACGCACTTGCCGCGGGCTTCGTCTCCTTTGCGAGCCCGTGCGCACTGGCGCTCGTCCCGGGGTACCTGTCGTTCATCTCCGGCACGTCCGCCGGACAAGCCGTCGCGCACCCGGGAAGCGACGATTCGGCCACCACCGCGTCGCAGGTGACCCAGGCGGCGCTCGCGTTCGTCGGGGGCTTCGCGCTGATGTTCACCGCGTGGGGCGCCGGCGCCGGCTATCTCGGTGATGCGCTTTCGGGCAAGCAGAACACGATCAACCTGGTGAGCGGCGGAATGCTGATCGCCATGGGCCTGCTGATGCTCCTGATCCCGCGGCTGGGATTCCTGCAGGGCGAGAAGCGCATCGAGTTGATCGGACGCCCGACCACGCTCTTCGGCGTCATGCTGGCGGGCGCGGCCTTCGCCATCGCATGGACACCGTGCACCGGTCCGTTCCTCGGCCAGGTCCTGACGCTCGCCGTCCCCACCGAGTCCCCCAAGATCGGGGCGTCGCTGCTGTTCACCTACGCGCTCGGCCTTGGGATCCCGTTCATCCTGGCTGGTCTGTTCATGACCCAGACGATGCGCATCTCACGCAAGATCCGCGACCATTGGACCGCGGTCAACGTCGTGGCCGGCCTTGCGACCATCGCCGTCGGAATCCTGATCGCAACCGGTAAGTTCACGCTGCTCACGCAGAAGATCAGCAACCTCGGGATCCAGCTCTGAACATCCTCTCGATCGTCGGCAACCGCCCACAGTTCGTGAAGGCGGCGCCGCTGTCACGGGCGCTTCGGCGCACCATGAACGAGGTGCTCGTCCACTCGGGCCAGCACTACGACCCCGAGCTCGCGGATCTGTTCTTCGACGAGCTGGACATTCCGACCCCCGACCATGCGCTCGAGGTCGGCCCGGGAAGCCCGAACGCGCAGATCGCCCACATGATCGCGCGGCTCGATCCGTTGATCGACGAGCTCGCCCCGGACCTGGTGATGGTCTACGGCGACACGACCACCACACTCGCCGGGGCGATCGCCGCAGCCAAGTGCGCCGTCCCGATCGCGCACGTTGAAGCGGGCCTGCGATCGTTCGTCAAGACGATGCCGGAGGAACAAAACCGCGTCGTCACCGATCACCTGGCAGAGCTTCTGTTTGTGCCGACGAGCGTCGCCGTGGAGAACCTGCGCCGCGAAGGGATCACCGACGGCGTGCACGTGGTCGGCGACGTGATGTACGACGCCGCCCGCCTGTTCGCGCCCGTGGCCGCAACCCGGCCGGGGCCGAGCGCCTACGGGGTGGAGCCCGGCACCTACGTGCTGATCACGGTCCACCGCGCCGCCGCCACCGACACGCTGGACGCCCTGCAGTCGCTGGTCGACGTGCTGCGCGCAATCGAGGAACCGGCCATCTTCCCGGTCCATCCCCGCACGCGGCACAAGCTCGAATCGGCGGGCCTTTGGTCACAGGTCGAAGCGATTCCCAATCTGCGTCTGGCACCACCGGTCGGGTACCTGGACTTCACCGCGCTGCTCACGCAGGCGCGCGCCGTGGTCACCGACTCCGGCGGTGTGCAGAAGGAGGCGTACTTCCACGCCATCCCGTGCATCACACTCCGTGACGAAACCGAGTGGGTGGAGATCGCACAGGGCGGGTTCAGCGTGCTGACCGGCCTCGACCCGGCGAAGGTGCGCGCCGCCCTCACCCGGCACGACTGGCCGACTGATCGGCCGGACTTCTACGGCGATGGACATGCCGCCGACCTCATCGCCGACGTGATCCGCACGTGGGCGACCGAACGGGGGATCGCATGAACTACGTGAGCACCCGTGGCCACGACGGCGGCGACACGTTCGTCGACATCCTGCTCGGTGGCCTGATGCCCGACGGCGGCCTGGCGGTGCCGAGCAGCTACCCGGTGTTCACCGACACCGAGCTCGCCACCATGCGCGGCATGGGGTACCGGGACCTGGCCGTACAGGTGCTCTCCCGATATGCGACCGACATTCCCGCCGACACGCTGCGCGAGCTGATCGACCGCACCTACACGGCGCAGGTGTTCTGCAACGGACGACCCGGCGAGCGCGCCGAAGACATCACCCCGGTAGTGGACCTGGAGCCGGGCCTGTCCATCCTGGCGCTGTCGAACGGCCCGTCGCTCGCCTTCAAGGACATCGCACTGCAGCTGCTCGGCAACCTGTTCGAGTACGCCCTCGCCGCCGACGGGCTGACCCTCAACATCCTGGGCGCCACCAGCGGTGACACGGGGTCGTCCGCGGAGTACGCCATGCGCGGCAAGCGCGGCATCAGCGTGTTCATGCTGTCGCCGCACGGCAAGATGAGCGCCTTCCAGACCGCGCAGATGTTCAGCCTGCTCGACCCGAACATCCACAACATCGCAGTGCGCGGCGTGTTCGACGACTGCCAGGACATCGTCAAGGCGGTCTCTAACGACCTCGCCTTCAAGACGGCCCAGCGCATCGGAACGGTCAACTCGATCAACTGGGCGCGCGTCGCCGCGCAGATCGTCTACTACTTCGCCGCGTACTTCGCGGTCACCGACCGCAACGACCAGCCGGTCAGCTTCTCGGTCCCGTCGGGCAACTTCGGCAACATCTGCGCCGGCCACATTGCCCGACAGATGGGACTTCCCATCCATCGGTTGATCCTGGCCACCAACGAGAACGACGTGCTGAACGAGTTCATCGCCACGGGCATCTACCGGCCCCGCACGTCGGCCCAGACCCGGCAGACCTCGAGCCCGTCCATGGACATCTCGAAAGCGTCGAACCTGGAGCGCTTCGTGTTCGACCTTGTCGACCGCGACCCGGATCATCTTCGCGCCCTGTGGGCCGACGTGGATCGCACCGGTTCGTTCGATCTGAGCGACCGACGTCACGCGATCCACGAGCGCTTCGGGTTCGTCTCGGGCACGAGTTCCCACGCCGATCGCGTGGCAACCATTCGCGACACGGCGATGCGCGCCAAACGGCAGATCGATCCGCACACCGCCGACGGCGTCTTCGTGGGACGCCAGTTTCGGGAGCCGGGAGTGCGTCTGGTGTGCCTGGAGACTGCGCTTCCCGCCAAGTTCGCCGAGACGATCGAAGAAGCGCTTGGCACCGCACCGGACCGTCCGGCGGCGTTTGCGGACATCGAGTCGCGCCCGCAGCGCTTCGAGGTCGTCGACGCGGACGTCGACGTGATCAAGCAAATCATCGTGCGAGACGGCCTCTCCGCCGGCTGACGCCCCTCATCGCAGCCGACCGAAATGGGACTTGAAGGCAGGAACCACGCCCGCCAGCCCGTAGGTGTTGCCGTCACGGTTTGACAGACGACGAGGGTGGGGACGATGGTGGAGTTCGAAACGACGAAGTGT
Source organism: uncultured Actinomycetes bacterium (assembly GCA_937871165.1). Lineage (GTDB taxonomy): Bacteria > Actinomycetota > Thermoleophilia > Miltoncostaeales > Miltoncostaeaceae > CALMEC01. The sequence continues at coordinate 19,343 of CALMXK010000142.1, read as the reverse complement.
CCGCAGTGCGACGCGCGGATACGAAACGATGCCGCCCGCTGTCCGCGATGCCGTCACCGGCTTCGCTCACGCCGTGTCGATCCGGTCGAGGCCGGACTCGTCGGCGCCATCCTCCTGCTCGTCGGCATCGGCACCGCCGGCATGATTTCGGGCCGGGACGATCCGGAGACTGCGGGCGTGAACAGCTCCAGTTCAGGTGCGACGGTGCAGGGGCCGACACGGAGCACCGCCCCGGCACGTATCGCGCTCAAGCCGCCGACCGTTCCGACCAAGGTTGTGCTGAACGAGTCCAAGACCACCCCGATCGCCACAGCCATCCGCACCCACTGGACGCTGCGCGCCAAGGGGGACCAGGCGTCGCTGAAGCAGGCCTTCGGCTACTTCACCGGCCAGCTCGTCGGCACCGGTGAGGCCAAATGGATCCAGGCGATCCAGAAGGACGGCCGTCTTCGCGTGCGCGTCTACCGGATTTGGGTGGACGGGCTGCGCGGCAATCGCGCCTCCGCGGTCCTCAAGATTCGCACGGCGTCGACCGGCACCGGATGCCGCAACCACCTGATTCGCTACGACATGCTTCAGACTGATGCCGGCTGGCGGATGAACGCCTCTCGCGCCAAGACGACCGCCTGCGCACGGACCTAGTGGAGGGATCCGGGCCGCCGACGCAACCGGCTGGTTCATCCGACCCCGGGCCGCGCAAACGCATCGACCGTGGCGTCGTCGCGTACTTCGCACTTGGAGTGGTGGTCGTCGGCGCGATCGGTGCAATCCTGATGGCGCGCGGAGACGACCCGGCGGTTGCGCCGACGACATCCACGGCCACGACGGTCACCACCACGACGGCTGAACCGACCACCTCCAGACCGGAGGAGGAGCCGCCGCCCACGCAGATGGACACCCCCGACGCGGAGATCCGAGCCGCCATCGAACAGCACTGGCAGCGTCGCCTGCAGGGCAGCGATGCGGCACTGCGTCAAGCGTTCGCATTCTTCACCGGCGGGCTGCGTGAAACAAGCGGACCTGAGGCGCGCTGGGCCGCTGCGGTCCGTGAGGACGGTCTCATCGATGCCACCGTCGTCCGCGTTCCGGTGACGCGCCGTCCCGACGGCTCCGCGCTGGCAACTGCCGTCGTACAGACCAACTCCCGACTCGGCGGGTGCAAGCGTTGGGTGATGGAGTACGACATGGTCTACCAGGCGGCCGTTTGGCGGGCACGAGGCCTGACCGCATCATCGTCGGCGTGTTGACCGTCCGGCACGCGCTCGAGCGCGCTGCCGACACGCGACGGCACGGCGGCGGCCCCACCCGCTCCGGCCGCTGAGCGTTCGCTGGTAATCTCGCCGACGGTGCGCACGGGAGCCAGAGCAGGGATCAGGCAACTGCCGGGCGGCACGCCGCATCACCGTCGAAGCGCCGCTGCGGTGAGCGCGCGCCCCACGTGCGGATGACCATGGCACCGGCTCGTCAAATCGCAGCGACGATCCTTTCAGGGCTCGTGGTGGTCGGTCTGGGCGCGTGCGGATCCTCCCCGCCGTCCGCGTGCTTGACGCCGGACACGGAGCCGCGTGAACTTGCCTCCCACAACGCGACCGATCCGGTCGTGGCGACAGGAGCCACCGGGTCGGCGGTCGCCGCGTGGAGCTCACTCACCGGGACGCCGGTGTCGGTGCGCGTGCGCGACGCGGGCCTGCAGTGGGGTTCAGTCCACACGATCGGCGACTACCGCACGCGAAACCCCGACGTGGCCATGGCGTCGGACGGACAGCCGTGGGTCGCCTTCGAAGGCTTCGACGACGATCGCGCGGCCGTGTTCGCAGCGTCCGGCCCGGACTGGACACCGGACCTGATCTCACGCGGCCAGGCCAATGCCCAGGAGCCGCAGATCGCCGTCGCCGGCGAGGGCACGGTCATCGCCGCCTGGATCACCTTCGTGAACGGCACCCAGGGTGCCATCGCCGTCAGCGTGCACGGCCCGGATGGATGGAGCGCCCCCGCCATGGTCGCCAGCGCCACCAGCCGGGTTGAGCATCTCTCCCTGTCGGCCGCCACCGACGGATCGGCTGTGCTCGCATGGACCGGCGGAGGGGGACGAGCCTGGGCGACGGCCCGCCAGCCGAACGGCCGGTGGAGCCCCGCGGCCACCGTGTCGTCCGGAGACCGCGAGGCGATCGAGCCCGCGGTCGCCGCCGGTTCGGCAGGCGAGGGATGGGTCGTCTGGAATGAGGCGAAGCGGGACGGGACGGCGGCCCGCGTCGTGATCCGCCGCTTCCGCGCCGGATCGTGGGATGCCCCGACCACGCTCGACACCGCGTCGCAGGGCCCGCTGCAGATGCCGCGACCAGGGCAGGCGCTCCTCGGCCCGGCCCTCGCGATGACACACGACGGCGCGCTGACCGCGACATGGGCCGTCGGCTCACGCCGGCGTTCGCAGGTGCGTGCGCGTACCTTTACGCCACGTCGCGGCTGGGCGCCGACGGTGACGCTCTCCGATCCGGCCGATCATGCCGGGGCGCCCGCGGTGGCCATCGGCCCGGAGGGACGTCCGATCGTCGCCTGGGAAGAGGTCGACCACAACCTGTTGCGAACCCGTTCACGCACCCTCGGTGGCGGCGAGCGGTGCACCGATCTGATCGGCGCGGTCACGGAGTCGTCGGCGATCGCGCTTGCGGGCGGCACCCACCCGGTCGCCGTGTTCATCGACCTGCGGCGTGCATCCGTCGACGTTCAGGACCTGCGATGAAACGCGCCGCCGCACTGGTTGTGGCAGGCACCGTGGCCGTCTGGGCCCTGATGCGCTGGGTCATCTACGACTTTCCCCAGATCGGGGACACCAGGGTGTACCAGCATGCCGTCCGGATGATGGACGCCGGGTTGGTTCCGTATCGCGACTTCGACGTCGAATACCCGCCACTTGCGCTTGCCTGGGCGTGGGGCATCTTTCATCTGCCCGGACCGCCGACACTGGTGTTCTCACTGGCGATGTGCGCGGCGCTTGCCGTCTGCGCGGTCTCGGCCCTGTGGCTTTCCCGACGCCTGACCCTCGGGCGAGCCCGCACCATCGCGGCGGTGACCGTCACGATCCTGACGCCACTGCTGCTCGGGACGCTTTTGCAAACGCGGTACGACCTGCTGTTGGCCGCAGCGCTCTCGCTGACGATCGTCGCCGCCGTCGCGCGTCGGTTCGGTTGGATGTGGACCGCGCTCGCCGTGGCCACCGCACTCAAACTCGTGCCGGTTCTGCTCGTGCCGGTGCTGCTCATCTGGCACTGGCGCCACCGATCGGCGGGCCGCGCCCTGGGCGGAATGGTGGCCTCGGGCGGGGCCGTCGCCGCAACCTTCATCCCGTTCTTCGCGGTCGCACCGGCGGCAACGTGGACCCTGTTCGAGTACCACCTGCGCCGACCCCTGCAGATGGAATCGCTCGGTTCGTCCGTGATCCACATCCTGCACCTGCCGTTCCAGCAGGTGCACAGCTACGGCAGCGACAACATCGACGGCGCCATCCCGCAACTGGCGGCGACACTCTCCACCCTTGCGCTCGTCGGGGCGGTCCTGGCGATCGCCGTGGTCATGGCGCGCGCAACCCGGGGCGGCCGCCGCCCCGAGGTGCTCATCGGCGCGGTGGCAGCCACGATGTTCGCGGCCGTTGTGTTCGGCAAGGTCGTCTCCCCGCAGTACCTGGCGTGGCTCATCCCGGTTGCGCTGGTGGTTCCGGGCAGACGCGGCGCGCTCGCCGCGGCCGGGTTCGTGGCCGCCCTGCCGCTCACGCAGCTGGTGTTCCCGCTCCTGTACTCCGACCTGGTTCAGCGCTCGGCGACCCTTCCCACGGTGCTGCTGTTCCTGCGCAACGTGCTGTTGATCGTCTGTCTGGTCGCCCTCTGGCCGACCGCGAAGCGGACTCAGCGCACCGGCAGGCGGAAGGTGGCCGCCACCAGATCGTGATCCGACAGCAGCACGGACCGCTGCGCCGAACCATGCTCGACGGCGAGTGTCCGGACCGCCGGCGTGAGCGTGGTCGGTGCGGCGATCTCCTGCAACCCGCGCTGGAAGATGTGATCGATGAAGAGCTGATCCAGTGTGGACTCCGTGAGCCCGGCCCGCATGACCGCCATCAGGGCGGGGTGGTGCGCGCCCGCCGCGTTGAAGTCGCCCGCCATGATCAGCGGCTCGTGCTCCGGCGTGCGCCGGATGATCCGCGGCATGACCCGCTGCATCTCCGCGCCGATGACATCCCACACCAGCGAGTTGTGGCAGTGGAGCGAGACGACCGTGACCGCGGCCCCGTCGGTGTTGCGCGTGAAGCGGGCGCCGACCAGGCGACGCGGCTCCAAAATCCAGTGGATCCGCTCACGCGCGCTGATGCGAAGGCGCCGTCCCTGACGAAACGCGAACAGCGGCGGGTTGTGACGGATGGTCCACGCGTCGGCGATCGTCCACTCCCGTGACGCCAGAATGACGTTGGATGTGCCTTCGTGCGTGCGCCACAGGTCGGGGTTGTGATCGGCGAGCCACCCCCGAAGTCGCGTCGGACCGATCAGCGGGCGCATCAGACCCCGAACGGCCTGCATCCCGGTGCGCTCGGCGAGCCGGTCGACCGCTTGCGGCGACACCTCCTGCAACGCAATGAACGTGGGTGCTTGGGCGACGATCACGTCGGCCATCTCGTCCACCCACTTGCGGTTCAGATGGATGAACGTGCCGTCGTCGACCGGTCGTTTGCCCACGATGGTTCCGAGACCCGGCCGAAGTCGGGCGCCGTCCTGGCCATGGAAGATGTTCCAGGTGAGAACTCGCATATCGGCGTTCATCACATCCGGAGGCTACTTGAGCTCACGCCGGGCGCTGCGCGGTCCCGATGCTTAGCGCGGTCCGACCTTCGGTGCCCACTGGGGTCCGCCCACGGTCCAGTCGAACGACGGATGGAACTTGTTGACAAACAGCGCCCAGATCATCCAAGCGGCGATGGACACGAACCCGAAGAACGCGCTTGACCGGTACACGGTCAAAGCGCCGATCATCCCGATCTTGCCCTTCACCCATGGCCAGAACGGATCGGTGGGAAAGATGTTCTCCACGAAGTAACTGGTGGTGAGGATGCGCCATCGCGCCGCCAGCCAGAGTGCCCAGAAGATGTCCCACAAACCGCCGAATGACGTGTAGTAGGCCACCGCATCGTGTCCCCGGCCGGCCTCTCCGACGTATTGCCACAGGTCGAAGTGCAGGTGCCATTCGCTGAAGGGGAAGAACAGCATCACCCCGACGGAGTCCAACGTGTCGGAAAACACGTGGGCCCAGGCGCCGATCACAAACGAGACGGCCCACGCGCGGTTCTTCGACCACAGGAAGATGACGAGGGCGATAAGCACCGAGAACAGCAGCGAGTGGGTGAACCCCACGCCCGGCCAGCCGCGATGGAGCTTGATCGGATCTTCCACGAGCTTCTTGGAGCCCGAGAAGTCCAGACCGTAGACGGCCCACTTCGTGAGGATGTCCGGGGAGTACGAGCCGATGATGCAAAACGGCACGGAAATGCTCGCGCCGAGCTTCGCGCGCAGCAGGTACGGCTCAATGTCGTGCGCAGCCCAACTCATCCGAAACGCCTCACGACCATCGGCGAAAGGGCGGTGACGGCGGCCACGTAGATGGCGGATTGCCAGAAGCCCAGCAGGAACACCCACGGGATCCAGACACCGAGCGCGATGTAGATGATGGCGGCGACGAGCCACAGCAGGAGCACTGCGATTTTCCCGCGGCGCGTTTTCGCCGTCTCAGTGTATTTGGACTCTCCGATAGACACGAGGGCGAAACGATAGCGCCACGCGCAGATGGCGGCCGGAGATCGGTCTGTCCGTCAGCCCTTTGGTTGCACGATGGTGCGCAGGTACGGCTCGTTCAGTTGCAGCACCATGTCATCCACGTTGGCCTTGGACCCCCAGATGCGGGCCATCGCCGCCGAACGCCCATCCGCCACGGTGATCGCAAGACCGACCTCTGGTGTCCCGAGGGCGTTGGTGTAGGTGTACTTGACCCGGGAACCGGCACGGCCGTCGCTCAGAGCGATGTCACCCTGCTCGACGAGCACCAGGTTGGTCGCCGACACCGACTCGACGAGTTCCTTGACGCAAGCCGCCGCAAATTCGGCAATCGGTTGGCGCGGGGTCTTCTCCGGATACGTCGACAAGGCCACGGTTGCCTTGGCGACACCATTCTCCCCTGGCGCGCTCCAGCCGTCGTTCTCCACGTCCTCGGCGGCCTGCCACTTGGGCGACAGCATGATCGACGCGCCCGCACCGTTCGTGAAGGGCTCCCCGTCGATCGGCGCGTCGAAACGCGGGAGCGACGAACCGCCGCCCAACCCGAACGGGAAGAACAGCACCGCGATGATGGCGATGACGATCCATGCATCGCCGACGGCGACCAATGGCACGCGATGTGAAGTGGAATTGGACATACGAAGGGGATGCACCAGGCTGCGGGGACTCCGCTCGCACGAAGGCGCTTCCTTCTCTTTCGGCTGAAATGGCCTGAAGCGTGAGCGCCCGCGTCACATCGAGCGCACGACGTCGGCGAGAAACCTCAGGCCTTCACGGTGCGAAACCGCCGTCTTCGCGGGCGCGCGCGCCGATGTCCGGCGGCACCTCATAGACGCGCGGCTCCCCGTACGTGGCGACGAGCGCGTTGGCGTTGACCAGCAGGTACAGCTCGGATCGGCGTTCGCGTTCTGCACGTCGCCACAGGCGCGACTCCCACAGGTCGGCGACGCCAAGCGCGAGGGCGGCGCCGGCCACCACTCCGGCACTGATGCCGTACCAGGTGGCCAGCGTGTCGAAGACGAGCACGATCATGGCTGTCAGAAAGACGGCGCCGGAGAAGCGAATCCGCCTGGCGCCGGCGTCGGCACGCGTTTCGTAGACCACCCGCGGCGTCGGAGTCGACGTGTCGGCGAGGCCGCGCCGCAGTCGGCGCCGCACGTTCAGCCAGCCCAGGTGTCCGCCAACCGCGGCGACAACCACTGCGACGAGTCCAGTTTTGCCCGGTTCCAGGGGTTGATCAAGCAGCCATTGCACGAGCCACCACCCCGCCGCGGACGCCGAAAGGGCGAGTGCCAGCCAGCCCCGCATTCTGGTCTCGTCAAAAGCACGCGAAATCCGGGGCAAACCGGCCAAAAGGACGTCCGCCATTTCACTAGACTAGCCTCTTTGACGAAGCTCCCTTCACACCGAGGCCGTAGGTGAACGACAAGCGTCCGCAGGTCGGCATCGTCGGGATGGGGTACGTTGGTCTTCCTCTCGCCGCAGCATTCGCGGAGGCAGGGGTCAGCGTCGTCGGCCTGGATGCGATCCAATCGAAGGTCGACGCCCTCAATCGCGGCGAGTCGTACATCGAAGATGTCCCCACAGCGCGACTGCGCCCCCTCGTTGAGCGGGGGCTGATCACCGCATCCACCTCGTGGGACACGATGCGGTGGGTCGAGTCGGTGATCATCTGTCTGCCGACGCCGCTGGACGAGCATCGCGAGCCGGACCTGTCGGCAGTACTCGGCGCCGCTGAGAGCCTCTCCAGCCGACTGCGCACCGGGCAGCTCGTCGTGCTCGAAAGCACGACGTATCCGGGCACCACGCGTGACGAGCTCGCACCCATTTTGGAACGTTCTGGCTTGTCAGCCGGCAAGGACTTCCACGTTGCGTTCTCACCGGAGCGCGTCGACCCCGGCCGAGTGGACTGGACCACCCGCAGCACACCCAAGGTCGTCGGTGGGCTCACCGCCGAATGCACCCGTCGCGCGACAGAGCTCTACAGCGCGTTCGCCGAATCGGTGGTGCAGGTCGGAAGCCCCGAAGTCGCCGAGATGACCAAGCTGCTCGAGAACATCTTCCGCAGCGTCAACATCGCCCTCGTCAACGAGATGGCGATGCTCTGCGACAAGATGAACATCGACATCTGGGAGGTCATCGACGCCGCGGCGACCAAACCCTTCGGGTTCATGCCGTTCCGGCCGGGCCCGGGCCTTGGCGGCCACTGCATCCCGATCGATCCGTTCTACCTGACGTGGAAGGCGCGCGAGTTCGAGTTCCACACAGAGTTCATCGAACTCGCCGGCAAGATCAACTCGCACATGCCGGACTTCTGCGTCGGCAAACTCTCTCGGGCGCTGAACTCCCGACGCAAGCCGCTGAACGGCAGCCGCGTGCTTGTGATCGGCGTCGCCTACAAGCCGGACGTCAACGACATGCGTGAGAGTCCGGCGCTCAAGGTGATCGAGCTGCTGATGAACGAGGGCGCCGAGGTGTCCTACCACGACCCGCACGTGCCGACGCTCGTGAAGAAGGGTCTTCGCAGCGTCGATTTGACGCCGCAGACGTTGGGCGCCGCCGATGCGGTCGCCGTGGTGACCAACCACTCGGTCATCGACTGGGAGATGGTTGCCCGGGAGTCCCAGCTGGTTGTCGATTTTCGTAACGTCGTCCCAGCTGTGGACGGAAAGGTGTGGCGACTTTGAGCGTTCGTCTTGGCGTGGTCGGGTTGAACTACTGGGGGCCGAACCTGGCCCGCAACTTCGATCGGCTGGCCACGTGTGAGCTCGCCTACTGTTGCGACCTCGACGAGAAGGTCCTCGATCGCCACCGGTCGAGTTTTCAGCGCTCCACGTTCACCACCCGCTTGGATGATCTGCTCGAGGACGACACGCTCGATGCGGTCGTCATCGCCACGTCGGTCCCGACGCACGCGGATCTGGCCTGTCGGGTGCTGGAGGCCGGCAAGCATGTCTTCGTGGAGAAGCCCCTTGCGTTGACCACCGCCGACGCCGCACGGGTTGCGGATCTGGCGCGGGAGCGCAACCTGATCGCGATGGTGGATCACTTGCTCGTCTACCACCCCGGTCTTGCCGCGGTGAAGGGCATGATCGATCGCGGTGAGCTCGGCGGCGAGACGTACTACCTGTACGGCAACCGGCAGAACCTCGGGATCGTCCGCCAGGACGAGAACGCCCTGTGGAGCCTCGGTCCGCATGACATTTCGGTGATGATCTGGCTGGTGGGCGAGCGTCCGACCGAGGTGGCCGCGTGGGGCAGCAGCTACCTGCAGCCGGGCGTGGAGGATGTCGTGTTTGGGCATGTGCGGTTCCCGTCTGGCGTCACCGGTCACCTGCATCTGTCGTGGCTCGATCCTCACAAGATGCGCAAGATGACGGTGATCGGATCGGAGCGCATGGTCGTGTTCGACGACATGGAGACCGAGCGGAAGGTGACGGTCTACGACAAGGGCCCGATTCCGCAGACGTCGACGTACGGGGAGTACATCCAGGTGCGCTCCGGAGACATTCACATCCCGAAGATCGACGGGGCCGAGCCGCTTCGGCTGGTGTGCGAGCATTTCGTCGAGTGCGTGGCGACCGGCGCCACGCCGCGCTCAGACGCGGAGGCCGGCCGTATGGTTGTCGAGGTACTTGAGGCGATGACCCAGTCCCTTGCGAACGCCGGGCGACCGGTGACGATCGGAGGAGCAGCATGAGCCGTGAGAACCTTGTCCTCGGCGAGGGTGTGGTCCTCGGTGAGGATGTCGAGATCGGCGCCAACGTCGTCATTCACGCCGGCACCGTGATCGGCGACGGGTGCGTGATCCAGGACAACGTGGTGATCGGCAAGCAGCCGCGCCTTGGCAAGCGCAGCACCGCGAAGCGTGAGCCGGCCCCGCCGACGCGGATCGGTTCGGGGAGCGCCATCTGCGCCGGGGCGATCATCTTCGCGGGCACCACGATCGGCAACGACTGTGTGATGGGCGATCAGACGGCGGTGCGGGAGCGCGTCACGATCGGCGACAACGTGATCCTCGGGCGCGGCAGCTTGGTGGAGAACGATACGACCATCGGCAGCGGCACCAAGATCCAAGCGAACGTCTATGTGACCGCGTACTCCACCATCGAGGAGGACGTGTTCCTGGCGCCGTGTGTGGCGACGACGAACGACAACTACATGGGGCGCACCGAGGCGCGCCATGAGTTCGTGAAGGGACCGACGATCCGTCGGGGGGCGCGTGTGGGTGGCGCGTCGATCATCTTGCCGGGTGTCGTGATCGGCGAGGAGGCGTTCATCGCCGCCGGTGCTTTGGTGACGAAGGATGTTCCCGCCCGCAAGCTGGTGGCCGGCCTGCCGGCACGCGTCTGGCGCGATGTGCCGGACGAGGAGCTGCTGGACAACCAGTAGGTCCGTTTTCCTGTGATTTGCAGGGGTTCTAGTTAACCGTTCTGGTGTCAGACACCAGAACGGTTAACTGCAGCACTCCGCGACGCGGGATTCTCCTGATTCTCCGGCCTGGAGTCGCCTCTAGACTCTCGCCATCATCAACCTCGTAGAAGGTGGCGGAATGAAACGCTGGGCGATTTCGTTGGTGGCCGCATTGATGCTCACTCCGACCGCGCTGGGTGCTGACCAGGCGGCGATGCGTATCACGAGTGACCTCTCCGACACCGTTGGTCAGGGCGTCACGATCGACGCTGCGACGCCGCAGGATCCCGTTGTGTTGACGTTCTGGGGCAACGGACAGGAGAACGGCGAGTTCCTGTACGGACAAGGGGTCACCGTCCAGACGACCACGTCCGACGGATACTCGGCCGTCACAGTGGGACTCGGAGCCGGGCAGCGACTCGAAGTCGGCACCTACGTCGCAACTCTCGGCTCGCTCTACCCATGGGATCCCACCAGCCCGGTGCTCGACGCCACCGTCCAGGGGCGCTCGTGCGAGAGTGTCCGTGGCGTGTTCACCGTCACTCGGGCCGACTACTCCCCAACCAGCAACCTGTACGCATTGGCTGCGACATTTGCCGTCGCTGAATGCAACGGGGAGCCGAGTTCGCTGGCCGGTTCGATCAACCTGACGCGTGACACGATCGAGACGATGATCGACCCATCGGTGCGAATTCGCGCGGGAACGGCGACCGTCACGGGCAAGCTCTTTTGCAGCCTGCCGCATGAGGTTGAAACGAGCGTTTCCGTCAATCAGCCGGTCGATCCACTCCAAGCGTACGCGCAGAAGTACACCGGTCCGATCACCTGTGTACCCGGAGGCCAGGTCCCCTGGAGCGTCACGATGGCGTCGTCTGAGGGCAAGGCATTGAAGCCGGGCGAGGCGCGAGTCGCGACGGCCTCATTCACGAACGACTTCTCGCTGCTCGACATCAGAGAACTGATCGTCCGCATGACGGGACGCTGAGGCACTCGCAGGCGCGAATATCGCCATTTGCAGGGGTTCTAGTTAACCGTTCTGGTGTCAGACACCAGAACGGTTAACTACGAGACGATCGAACGCGACTGGTAGAACCACGTCGACGACAGTCCGAACTTCCAGCGGAACGTCGAGCCAGTGAAGTAGCTCACCGTGCCGTCGGTCTGCACCACACGCACCTTCAGCGCGCGGCCCGCAGGGCTTCGCGACACCACGCGCATCGACAGCACCGGGCGCGGCAAACCGAGCGCCGCACTGATCTGCGAATCCTTCAACACCTTCTGGTCGTACTTGCCCCAGATGTGACGCGGCGAAATCGCGTCGTACTGCTCGTCACTGATCGACACCAGGTAGGGCACCGCATTGCCGAACACGTTCTGCGCCGACTCGGTGACCCCGCCCGACGTGGACGAGAAGAAGGTCGTCGCGACACGGCCACCGTAGGTCGCCACCAACCCTGCCGACGTCGCCACAGCAGCATTCGTGCGGGAATCCTCGGCGTTCACGCCGCCGTACATCTGGCTGCGCTCATCCGCGTACATGTCGAACTCACCGGTGCGCTTCGTCGCCATCGCATACGACCGTGCGGCGATCACCTGGGCGCGAAGCGCCTGCGGGGCCCACGACGCCGGCATCTCAAGCGGCACCACACCCGGCAAGTACTTCTCCAGGTCCACCACATTGATCACGCTGAACCGATTGCTCGCCGGCGTCAGGCGAAATGCACCGCGGTAGCGCTTCGTGCCGAGCGCGAGAATCGACGCGCCAACCGGCTTGGCGAGCACCATGCCACCCGCGCGGAACACGATCTTGCCGGTCGCGTCCTTGAACACCATCGTCGTCCCGTCGATCACGCTCGCCGTGATCGCACCCGACGGCATCGTCTTCGCCTGGCCGAGGCGATTCGTCAAGGTCCACTGACCGCTCGCGGTCATCGACCGCGACGTAATGGACGTCCCGAGAAGTACCCGGACCGTCGTGGTTGGCAGCTTCTGCAGCGTCGTCCCGGGGAAGTACATCCCGATGATGCTCTCCGCCTTCATCCCGGCAAGCGCCGCACCCTGCGCGCCGTACTGCGACATGCCGACACCGTGGCCGAAGCCGCGGCCGGTGAACTTGAACTGGTAGCGGGTCGCCGCGTCCGCGGTCGCAGTTCCAACCGAAATCAGGGCGCCCAGAGTCAGGGCAATTGCTCGTCCATGTCGCATCGTGCGAGGTCCTTGGAAGCGGGTTCGGCCGTCATGGCCGCGTGTCTGCCTTCATCATCGGCGGCGGACAGGTCCCCCATAACCCCGATGTTCTTCCCGAACCTATAGATCCTTCATGAAACCGGTGTTACCGAAGCCCGAACGTCCGCAATCCTCGCTGCCGACCGCGCCCCGCCTGACGGTCACCGGTTGCCGTACTGGGCCTTGTAGTACTCCAGATACTCACCGCTCTTGATCGGCTCCCACCAGTCGCGCCGCCCCTGATACCAGCACACTGTCTCCTCGAGCGCCTCGTCGAACGAGCGCTTCGGCGCCCACCCGAGCCCACGGAGCTTCGTCGTATCGAGCGAGTAGCGGCGATCGTGCCCGAGACGATCCTCCACGAAGGTGATGATCGCGGGATCCGCTCCGGTCATCGCGACGATCCGGTTGGTGATCTCCATGTTCGGCACTTCATGGCCGCCGCCGACGTTGTAGATCTCGCCGGCCACACCCCGCTCAAACGCCGTCCAGATGCCACTGCAGTGGTCATCCATGAAGATCCAGTCACGCACCTGCTGGCCGTCGCCGTACACCGGCAAGCTCACACCGTCCATCGCATTCGTGATGAACAGCGGGATCAGCTTCTCCGGATACTGCCGCGGGCCGAACGTGTTGCTTCCGCGCGTGATCAACGCATCGACCCCGAACGTGTTGTGCCAGGCCAGCACCTGCATGTCGCCGCCGGCCTTGCTCGCCGAGTACGGGCTGGACGGCTTCAGCGGATCGGTCTCACGGAACGAGCCCGACGGGATCGAGCCGTAGACCTCGTCGGTGGACACCTGCACGAACCGCGTGATGGCGTGCTCGCGTGCCGCCGCAAGCAAGGTGGCCGTGCCCTGGACGTCGGTGCGAATGAAGTCGGACGGGTCAAGGATGCTGCGATCCACGTGCGTCTCGGCGGCGAAGTTGATGATCGCGTCGCAGCCGGGCAGCGCCGTATGAACCGCGTCGGGATCGGCGATGTCACCCTGCACGAAGCTGTAGCGCGGATGATCGGCCACGTCCGCCACGTTCTCCGGATCACCGGCGTACGTGAGCTTGTCGAAGTTCACGACGTCGACGCCCTTCTCGAGCGCCAGACGCACAAAGGCAGACCCGATGAATCCGCAGCCGCCGGTGACAAGAAGCTTCATGGGGTCAGTGTCCTTCCGTGTCGACCGTCGTCGACGTCGTTTCGATGTACTCGTGGAGTGCCGCGCGCCAGTCGCGAAGCCGTGGCGCCCCGACCTTGGTGACTGTCAGGATGGACCATGCCGGACGCGGCGCCGCAGCCCCATACTCGGCAGTCGTAACGTCGCGGACCGTGCAGTCCAGACCACATTCGTCGAAGATCGCACGGGCGAAGTCCGCCCACGTGACCGAGCCGCCACCAGCCACATGGTAGATCCCCGGCGGTTGATCGAGCAGGGCGATCAACGCGGGAGCCAGATCCCGCGTCCACGTGGGCGATCCGGTCTGGTCAGCCACCACGGTCAGCTCGTCGCGCTCGGCGCCCAGGCGACGCATCGTGTCCACGAAGTTCCGGCCGTGCGCGCCGTAGAGCCAGGCTGTCCGGGCGATCCGCGCTCCGGATGGATGTTCGTGGAGCGCAGCTTGTTCACCGGCAAGTTTCGTCCGGCCGTAGGCGCCGATCGGCCCGGTCACGTCGTCCTCGCGGTAGCCGGCGGCGTTGTCGCCCCGAAAGACGTAGTCCGTGGAGACCGCGACGAGCGCCGCACCCGCGCGTGCAGCCGCTCGCGCCACGTTGCGCGTGCCATCGCCGTTGACTGCCAGGCTGGCCGGCTCATGCTCCTCGGCCCCGTCGACGTTCGTCCACGCGGCCAGGTGAAAGACAGCCTGGGGCCGAACCCGATCCACACAAGCGTCGACCGCTGCCGGATCGGTGATATCGACATCCATGTCGACACCGGTCACCTCATGGCCGAGTGCAGTCAGTGCCGGGATCAGGTCCCTGCCAAGCATGCCGGCGGCGCCGGTGACGAGCACGCGCATCAGAACTGGAAGGGCAGCTCGTCGGCGATGTCACGAAGGCGCGGCGCGTCGATGTCGCGCTGCGAGAGGGTGCGCTCCACATCGGGCCAGACGATCCCGACGTCGGGGTCCGCCAGGGAGATCTCCCGTTCCAGCGTCGGGTCGTAGTAGTGCGTGCACTTGTAGACGACATCCGCAATCTCACTGGTGACGCAGTAGCCGTGCGCAAATCCCACCGGCACGTACACCATCCGCTGCGAGACGTCATCGAGTTCGATGGCCTCCCATTTGCCGTACGTCGGAGACCCGCGACGGATGTCGACCACCACGTCGATCACCGTCCCGCGCACGCACCGCACGAGCTTCGCCTGGCCGGGTGGCAGTGCGAAGTGCATGCCGCGGATCACACCACGCCCAGAGCGCGCGTGATTGTCCTGCACCCATGCATCGGTGATCCCCAGCTCCGCGAGACGATCCTCCCGGTAGCTCTCCAGGAAGAACCCGCGCGAATCGCCGTGCACCGTGGGCTCGACGACGATCAGACCCGGCAGCGTTGTCGGGACGGATCTCACGTCAGGCCGATGGTGGACGAGTCACCGAGGATGAACCGGTATGCGCGCGGCTTCTCCTCGGTGCGTCCGATGGAGACCTCGCGTCCGATCAGGCTGCTTTCGACACGTGCATCCAGGTCGCGGATCGAGCTGCCCTCCCACAGGATGCTGTGCTCGATCTCGGCATGGCTGACGTAGCAGTTGTCGGAGATCGCGCTGTAGGGACCCACGTAGGCGTCCTCGATCACGGTGCCGGCGCCGATCACCGCAGGGCCGCGAACCGTGGAGCGCACGACCTTTGCGCCGGCCTCGATCACCACGCGACCGTCGATGATCGACTCGTCGTCGACCTCGCCGTCGATGCGTCGGCGTTGGACGTCCAGGATCAGGCGGTTCGCCTCGAGCATGTCGCCCACTTGGCCCGTGTCCTTCCACCAGCCGCTCACGATGTGCGGCTCCACGCGCAGCCCGCGATCGACCAGGTTCTGGATGGCGTCGGTGATCTCGAGCTCGTTGCGCCACGACGGTTTGATCGTCTTGGCGGATTCGATGATGGCGTGCGTGAACAGGTACACGCCGACGAGTGCCAGGTCGCTCGTGGGGTTCTTCGGCTTCTCGACGAGCCGGACGACGGTGTCACCGTCCAGTTCGGCGATGCCGTAGTGCTCGGGCTCGTCCACGTGCTGCAACAGGATCATGGCGTCCGGCGCGTTCTGGCGAAATTCCTCGACCAGTCCGGTGATGCCGTCGCGAAGCAGGTTGTCGCCCAGGTACATCACGAACGAGGAGTCGCCGAGGAATTCCTCGGCCGTCAGCACGGCATGGGCCAGGCCAAGCGGCGCGGACTGGGGGATGATGGTGATCTCCAGTCCGAACCGGGAGCCGTCGCCAACGGCCTCCTCGATTTCGGCGCGGGTGTCGCCAACGATGATGCCGACCTGACGGATACCGGCGTCACGCAGGGCTTCCAGCCCGTAGAAAAGCACCGGTTTGTTCGCGACCGGCACCAATTGCTTCGCGCTTGTGTGGGTCAGCGGCCGCAACCGCGTCCCGGCCCCGCCGGAGAGGACCAAACCTTTGAGTTCTTCCATTTCCAGGAGAATTTAGCAGCAACGGTGGTCCACTCCGAACGGGTGCGCATCGGGGTGCCTCAGGAGGGCACCGCCAGCTGCCGGGCGGGCGGCCCGACGTAGCGCGCCGCCGGGCGAATCAGTCGGCCGGTGGCGTGCTGTTCCAGGATGTGCGCCGACCACCCCGCCGTGCGCGAGCAGGCGAACAGCACGGGGGCGAAGTGTGGCGGGACACCTGCGGCGTCGAGCACCACCGCCGACCAGTATTCGACGTTGGTTGCAAGGACCCGATCCGGCTTTCGACGTGCGAGCTCCGCCAATGCGGCGCGTTCCACCTCACACGCGATCTCGTAGCGGGGAGCGCCGATGCGTCGGGCCGTCTCACGCAGCAGCCGCGCCCGCGGGTCCTCGGCGCGATAGACGCGGTGACCGAATCCCATCATGCGCTCGCCGCGCCCGAGGATGGCGAGGATGGCGTCCTCGGCACTGCCGCGGGCCTCGGCCTCTTCGAGCATCGGCACCACGCGCGCAGGCGCGCCGCCGTGGAGCGGACCAGACAGGGCCCCGATGGCTGCGGCAAGGCACGCCGCGGCGTCGGCCCCGGTGGAGGCGACGATTCGCGCCGTGAATGTGGATGCGTTCAGCCCGTGTTCAGCGGTGCAGATCCAGTAGGTCTCGATCGCCTCGACCACCTCGGCGACTGCCGTTCCGCGCCACGCGCGCACGAAGCGCTCCGCGACCGCACCGTCATCAGTGGGGACGGCCGCCGTCGATCCGCCGGAGGCGAGTGCCGCCGCGATGACGAAGGCCGCTGATGAGAGCCGCTCCAAGTCTGCACGCACCTCCGCCGTTTCCATGTCCACCAGCTTTGCGAGCCCCCAGTGGCCGGAAAGGGCCGCGATCGCCGCCTGCAGGTCGGCCATCGGCTCGCCGGTGAACGTTGGCGTCGGAACGTCCACGGGGGCCAGACGGAACGACGGATCGTCGTCGACGAGCAGGCCCCACACCTGTTCGTAGCGCAGACGGCCGACCAGATCGATGATGTCGACGCCGCGGTAGCGCAGTGCGCCTCCGTCGCGATCCGGTTCGGCGATCGAGGTCTCAACGGCGACCACACCCTCGAGACCCGCTGTGTGTGCTGTGCTCATGTGCCCTCCTGAAGTCGTGTGCACCGAGCGTAGAAATGCGCTCAACATTCGTCAATCTTGATTGCTAAAATCAACGCATGTCCGACGTCGATCTGAGCGCCGACGAGGCCGCCGCGCTCCTCGGGATCACCAAACAGACGCTCTACGCCTACGTCAGTCGCGGTCTGGTGCAGTCGACACCCGGTCCGGGTCCGAGCCGGGCGCGCGTGTACCCCCGCGGGCCGCTCGACGCACTGCGCCGCGGGCGGGCCGAGACCCCGTCGCAAAAGGGTGCGGCCGCAGCGATGCAGTGGGGACTTCCGGTACTTGAGTCGTCGCTCTCACTGATCGATGACGGCCACTTGTCCTACCGGGGCCGCGATGCTGCCGACCTCGCCGCCACGGGCACGCTCGAGGACGTTGCCGCGCTGCTGTGGGAGACGCCGGCCCCGATCGTGTTCCCGCCAGGTCGGTCGCGCACGCGGGTCGGTGACGACGGCGATCCCGTCGCGTCGCTCGTGCGAATGCTCGCGCACGGGTCGACGGCGACGCTCGCCGGCTCGCACACCCCGCACCCCATGAATGTCAAGCACGCGGCGGGCCTTGTCGCACGGTCGTTCGCCGCAGTGGCCGGCGTCGGCGACGGCCCGCTGGCGCAGCGCTTGGCGACGGCATTCGCATGTGAGCGCACCGACGTGATCTCGGCCGCACTGGTGCTGTGCGCCGACCACGAGCTGAACGTCAGCGCGTTCACGGCCCGGTGTGTGGCGTCGGCCGACAGTGGGCTTGAGGATGCGGTGCTTGCGGCACTGTGCGCCTTTCGCGGCCATCGCCACGGCGGCGCCGGACAGCAGCTCGCACAGATCATCGCCGACGCCCGCACCACCGATCCGCATCAGGCCGTCCGACGCGCATTGGGAGCGTTCGGCGAGGTTCCCGGCTTCGGTCACCCCCTGTACCCCGCCGGCGACCCGCGGGCGACGCTGTTGTTGGACCTCGTGGACTGGCAGGACGACCCGCAGCTTCACGCGCTGGTGGCGATCTGTGCGGACGAACTCGACGCCCGGCCCAACCTCGACTTTGCGCTGCTCATTGTTGCCGAGCGCCTTGGACTGCCCACGGGTGCGGGGACGACGATGTTTGCGCTCGGACGCTTGGTCGGTTGGATCGCGCACGTCTTCGAAGCCTGGGCGGCCGGCACCCTGATTCGGCCACGGGCGCGCTACGTGGGGCCGCGGCCTGACCTACAATCGTCGCAGTGAGCGTCGACCGATGGCTCAAGGAGCGGACCTTCGGGCCCGGCGCCTTCGACCCCAAGCGCATGCGCGATGTGAAGCGCGCCAACGGTTGCCGCGTGTCCGTGGTCGTCCCGGCGCGCCAGGTTGAGGACACCGTCGGCCACATCTGCACGGCGATCGTCCACGAATGGATGGGCGGCGAGGCCCCGCTCGTGGATGAGCTCGTAGTGATGAACGGGGGGAGCGGCGGCGACGACACGGCGGCGGCCCGCGCAGCCGGCGCCCGCGTGGTTCACGACGATGACGTGCTGCCGCACATCGTCGGCCGCGGCAAGGGTGCCGCCATGTGGCGCAGCCTGGAGGTGACCGACGGCGATGTGGTGGTGTGGGTCGACGGGGACATCATCGACTTCGATCCCCGGTTCATCCCGCAGCTGCTCGGGCCGCTGCTCACCAACCGGGCGATCGGCTACGTGAAAGGGTTCTTCGACCGTCCACTCGCGAACACCGCCGTCGGCGGCGGACGCGTGAGTGAGATTTGCGCGCGTCCGCTCATCAACCGCTTCCGACCCGAGCTCGCCGGGTTCATACAGCCCTTGTCCGGCGAGGCGGCGGGGCGACGCGACGTGCTCGAGTCGGTGCCGTTCCTGTCGGGATACGCCGTGGAGATCGGGCTGCTGTGGGACATCTCCGCACACGTCGGAGTCGATGCCATGGCGCAGGTCGACCTGGGCCACCGGGTGCACACGAACCAGCCCACCGCGGCCCTCGGGCCGATGGCCGCCGCAATCCTGGCCGCCGTCCTTCGTCGGGAGGGACTCGACGGTGCCGCGCCGACGCGCGATTACCGCCGGCCACGGACCGACGGATCCGAGGTCATTCTCGACCACGCCACAATCGATCTGGTCGAGCT
>CALMXK010000141.1 GCA_937871165.1 uncultured Actinomycetes bacterium | reverse complement strand
GTGATCGGCAGCCCGGCCGCGGCGAACGCGGCGTTGACCCGCTCCGCGGGGACAAGTTCCGCCATGTCGCCCAAGTCGTAGCGCACAAGCGGCAACAGACGACGACCAAGTGCGGTGAACGCGAGGGTCGTGGCGCCATCGTCGTGGCGGCGCTCCTCCACGTAGAGCCGCTGGGGGTCGTACCCGAACAACGTGGGTGTGAAGCCCAGCCCTTCACGCACAAGTCCGGCGCCGTGATCGGTGGAGTCCAAGATGGCGCGAAGTGCACGAAGCTGCGGCGTCTCGAAGAGCAGGTTCAGCCCAAGTTCGGCCGCACCCATCGAGATCAAGATTCCGGGCGCGAAGAAGTCCATCGGGCCGGCCATGCCAAGCAGGCCACCGACATACGCCCGCCAGCTTTCGGACACCCACTCGCCACCGACGATGTAGTTGGTGGCGGCAGCCGACCAGGGCTCGCCGTGCGCCGCGAAAAGACGTTCGGCGAACTCCTTCAAAAAGATCGGCTCGGCGAGCACGATGATGCGATCGAAGTCGGGTCCGAGGCGCTCGTAGATCTCCTGCGCCATCTCAAGGTGGACCGACGGGGTCGCAACTGTGGCAAGCGTCGTCGGCACCGCGATCCCCATCGGGAGGCAGTTGAGAAGCAGCGTCGGGCTGTCTTCCGACGCACCGAACGCACGGAGCGCCTCATCGGTGGTCGCTTCAAGCACCTGATGCTCCGCTCGGGAGCTCACGCCCACCGAGAACATTCCGCCACGCCCGGACGACGTCAAGAGCTCGGCCGCCTCAGAGACCCGACCACCGACGAGCCAGCCATTCACGTCACCGGAGAACACGTCCTGCTTGACCAGGTACGGAACGTCCTCGATGGCATCCACCGTCTCAGGGTCGATGCCGATGCCGCCCAGCCACGCGTGGTACCCGGGGGAGCGTGACGCCGCATCCTTGAAGGCGTCAAGAGCCGCCTGCTGGGGATTCCACACGGCACGAGTGGGTTCGCCGATGTCGACGACATCAGAGGGATTCGGCATGCGATACCACGATCATTGGGGGGAGAAACGCGGCACATCCAGCAAGCCAAGCTCGCAAGTTTTGCCACTCCCTTCATCCTACCCATCTTCGGCAGTGCGAAACGGTTCCATCCCCCATCTTTTCAGCGAAATACCTGCAAATAGTGGAAATGATTCCGCGGCAACCTGGTTGTGACAGATGGCACCTTGCGAGCGAGGAGCCGCCTAAACGCGGTGGAAGAAATCAGCATTCGCGATGGGGCACGCCGCGCGTCTCACGGCCGACTCCCATGACGGATGGGAGCCGGCCGGAGCCGTGAAATCAGTTGGTTGTGTAGGCCACCGCGCCGTTCGACGCCCAGGCCGGATGCAGCGGCCGCGACGTGGAGAGGGCGAACGCCCGACTGCCGGTGCCATTGGCGTTGAGCACACGCAGACGGTTGCTCGACACCCCGATGCTCACGCAGGCGAGCCGCCGTCCATCCGGGGAGTACGCGGGCTGCTGACAGTTCAGCGTCGGCGCGGTGACGCGCGTCACCGCGCCACCTGTCGCCGCCGTCCGGAAGATCGTCCACTTGCCGGAAACGTTGCGCGCATAGGCGACCGTCGTGTTGTTGATCCAGGTCGGCTGCGCCTCACTGACCCGAATGGAGCGCGTCAGGTTGCGTCGGCCGGTGCCGTTTGACTGCATGATCCAGATGTCGCTGCGACCATTGGACTGGCGGAGCTGATAGGCGATGCGGCTGCCATTCGGCGACGCCGCCAGCCACGTGGTGGTGCCACCGACCAGCCGTGTGGACGCACCCCCACCCGTTGGCGTGGAGTAGATCACGCCGCCCTTGATGTAGATGATGCGCCGATCAAGCACACCCCACGCCGGCTTGGAGCCACCGCGTGTGCCGGGCAGCACACGGGCCCCACTGCCGTTGGCGTTCGCGACGGCGATGCCCGACGGGCTGGTGTAGGCGATCCGCGAGCGCTGGTGTGAGTAGGCGACCTTGCTGAGCGACCCGGCGGTGGATGAGGCGACCAAGGTCGGGGCGCCACCGGACAGCTTGATGGACGCGATCTTGGTGCCTGCGACCGGCGGCGACACGTTGTTGACCCGGACGACGCGCGCCGACGAAGTCGCACTGTTTCCGGCGTTGTCGACCGCGACCGCATGCAACACGTGGTCGCCGTTGGAGTACGAGCCGGTGTTCCACGTGGTCGCGTACGGCGACGTCGTGTCGGTTGCGACCACGAGGCCGTCAATCATGAAGTCGACCTTCTGGACACCTCCGGCATCATCGGCGTCCGCTGTGAACGACGCCGCACCGGCGACCGTGGCGCCACTTGCCGGGGCGCTCACGTTCACCGTCGGGGGCGTCGTGTCTGTCGGCACGCCGCTTGCGCCGATCTTGCGCGGGTCCCAGGTGTTGTCGACAAGGAGCGCCGGACTGAACGCCGCGGCGACCGTATCCCACCGCACGACCTTGTTGTTCTGACGCTTCAGGATCGAGCCGTCTTTGTTGTTGAAGTCGCCGGTCACGAACAGGCCCTTGGGGAAGTCCGGGCCGAGGTTGAAGTTGGTGACGTCGATGCCGTCTTCGCCCGCCACCTCGTCGACCGGGCACGAGGAGCCGGTGAGTGCGAACGAGCCCTTGTACGCGCCGGTCGCCCGGTCGAAGACACCGAATGAGCTGTAGCTGCGTTCGGGCACGAAGCCCTGACTGGCCGCGATCAGGTAGCCCTTCCCACCGGCCGCGTAGTACATCGTCAGACCCTTGATGTCCGGCGTCAGGACGCCGGTGCCCGACGGGTCGTTCGTCGTGCTTGCAACCTTGGTCGGGGCCTCTTGCGGGTTGGCCGGTGGGTCTGCGCGGAACTTCCAGACATGGCCGACGACCGGACTGGTGGCCGATGAGTCCTTCTCCTCGGCCAGGTAGAGGTGGCCCAGCTCGTCGTCGGCAACCATCCCCTCGGTCGAGTGGGCCGGCTTCCACAGCTTGCGGACGTAGGTCAGCCGGATGGAGCCGGTGGACCCGTCGATCTCGAACTGCTCGGTGTTGCCACGATCGGTGACGAAGGCGTAGTACTTGCCGCTGGTCGGCGAGTGGTACATCGCGAAGCCACGTGGTGTGGTCAGCGCGCTGCCGGTCATCGTCCCACCACTCAGCCGCACGAGCTTTCGCGTGGCGACGTCGACCTTGTAGAACACGATGCGGTTGGGCTTCGTAAGACGATCTGTGAACGCCACCACTGCCACGCTCTGCCCGGCGAGTGGGAAGTTGTAGCGGATGTCGACGTTGTTCAGGCGTCCGTCGTTCTTCCACTCCTGTTCGGATCCGTCCAGGTTGTAAAGGTTGTAGCCGCCGCGGTCGCTCTTGTCCGCATTGATGATGAGCGACTTGGACGGATCGGAGGGATGTATCCAGATGGCGGCATCGTCGACTGCGTCGAAGTCGGGGTCAGCCTTCTTGTCGGAATTACTCAGCGCGTCCCATCCGGCCGTGGAGGGGTTGTGGACCGGCACGGTTTCGAGCGTCGAGCAGACGTTGAAAACTGCGGCCGTCGCGGGAGCGGCGCCTGCGAGCGCCAGCAGTCCGACAGCGGCCACCATGCCGACAACGCTCCGAGTTCGCATCTGCGTCCTCATCCCCCACCCCCGTGTTGGGCTGGCATCCATGCCGGGTCGCACCCGAGCTGCGCGTCGTGCCCGCCAGCGCGGCACGCGCGTACTGACGGTAGTCAGTCAGCTGGGCACACGAGCGGCAACTGCCCGATGGTGTAGTTGGGGGCCGCCGATGGTCGAGTTCGACCTGGACCAGGCGGTCAGCGATCGCGCTCGGCGAGCTCCCGAAACTCGTCGGGAACGAGCCGCCGTTTGCCGAGGACCACCGCGCCGTAGCCGACCGCGGCCGTGCCGAACCGCTCGCGAACCGCGTCCATCGACTGATCGACCGCCAGACGCGCGGCACCGGACTGGGTCGCCATGCGGCTCGGATCGTCGTCGCCGACGGCAAGCTCCAACTGAAGGGCGTCGTGGTGGACCAAGTGCCCGACGGAGATGGCAAGCAGCGTGATCTCACGTTCGTGGGGCATCTCACGCAGTGCCCCGACGACCAGCCGCTCAGCGACCTCCCGCAGCGTCAATGTCGTCGCGATGGGGTCGTCAAGCGTGACCGACCGTGTGATGGCGCGCATCCCGGGAAACCGGATGCGAACGGTCACGCTTCGCCCTGTGCGTCCCTTGGCGCGAAGGCGCATCGCGACACGGTCGGCAAGGTGGCCGAGCACTTCAGCAAGCAGGTCCGGCGTGTGTGCCACGCGACCGAGGGCCGACTGTGCGCCCACCGACTTGGCACGCCCCGCCGGGCGGACCGACCGCTCATCGACGTTGTTGGCCCGCTCCCAGAGCTTCTGCCCCATCGCATCGCCCAAGATTCGCGTCAGGATGCGCGGGTCGGCGTCGGCCAACTGGCCGATCGTGGTGATCCCGCGTCTTTCCAGACGTTCCCGCGTCGCGGGCCCGACGCCCCACACCAAGCCGACCGGGAGTGGCTCCAAAAAAGCCCGCTCCGTAGCCGGGTCCACGACCACGAGCCCGTCGGGCTTGGCGACCTGGCTCGCAATCTTGGCCAAGTGTTTGGTCCGAGCGGCGCCGACCGAGATGGGAAGACCGATCTCGTCGCGCACCCGCGTCCGGATTGTCCGGGCGATCTGATCGGGCGGCCCGAAGAGCCGACGCGAACCGCCGACATCCAGAAAGGCCTCGTCGATTGAGATCCGCTCGATGGCGGGGGTGTAGTCGCACAACAGGTGGTACACGGCGTCGCCGAGCCGCTGGTACTCCCGAAAGTTGCCACGCACGAACAGCAACTCGGGGCAGCGCTGCTTGGCTTGCCAGCCGGCCATGCCGCCGCTCACACCGAAGCGCTTTGCCTCATATGAGGCGGCCAGCACCACGCTGCCGCCGACGGCGATCGGCCGACCGCGAAGTTTTGGATCCAGCAGCTGTTCCACCGACGCGTAAAAGGCGTCGAGGTCGGCATGAAGGATGGACGGGATGGGATCGCCCATGACCCCATCATATCGAACGCATGTTCGTTTCCCGAAACCCGAAAACCCGCACGATGCATGAAGTCCTAATACTCAAGAGAAGCTCTGGTTTATTCTCACAAAACCGGCAGTTGAATTCGCTCGAGGCGGGGCCGGCGCACTCGACGACAGATTGGAAACGTGATGGTTGGAGAACGTTCGTCGGGACCGATTCGGGCTGTCCAGGCCATGACGGTGGCAGTGGCGCTGCTCGGCGCGACCGTCTCCGCGCAGGCGGCAAGCACGACTCGCGTCTCCGGGTGGGGGACCACGCCCCTGACTGCGGCGGTCGGATATCCGACCGGGGCGGTGCTCGCCGTGTCGAGCGCAACCGCCGAGACCGGCCGCATCGTCAAGCTCCAACGCCGCGCGTCGACGTCGACGAAGTGGGTCACGATTCTGACGGCACGCTCCGGCGCCAACGGCAAGGCCACACTTCGCTATGAGGTTCCGGGCATTGGCAGCTGGTACTACCGGGTCTACGTGGTGCCGACCACAACGGCGACCGGGGTGTTGACCGCTCCCCGAGTTGTGCGCGGTATCCAGGGGATCCCTGTCTCTTATACACATCTCCGAGCCCACGAGACTAAGGCGA